>NZ_QHJH01000110.1 GCF_003947455.1 Streptomyces sp. WAC 04229
CCCCGTCCCCGTGGCCGTACCGCCGAAGCCCGCCGCCGTGTCGGAGTACGAGTGGCGGGTCAACGAGGGCGGCTGGCACACCGAGGCGGGCTGTCTGCTGATCCTGCTCGGCGGTGGCGGCGCGGCCTACGCCGCGACGTCGAGCGAACCGGTCGGCTACGGCGCTCTCGTCCTCGTGCCCGTGGCCCTGTACGCCTGGCTGGTCGGCAGCCGCCAGGGCAACGAGAAGGAGCGCCTGCGACAGGAGGCGCTGGCCTACGTACGCGCCATCGCGGACGCGCAGGCGGCCGGCGCACGGGTGCCGGAACTCTCCCTCGAACTGCGGAAGCTGGTGGACGAGGCCTAGCAGCCCAGTCGCCCGTCCACCCTCTCCCCTCCTCCCCACATCAAGGAGCCCTGATGAACCGCGCCACGAAGACCGCCCTCTCCACCCTGACCCTGCTCTCCCTCGCCGCGCTCACGGCGTGCGGTGGGGACTCCGGTTCGGACGCGGACTCGGCGGCCGGAAAGCCGGATACGACCGAGTCCGCGGCCAAGCAGCCCTCGCCGGCGGAGTATCTGGCGAAGACGATGGTCACGACGTCCGAGGTCGAGGGACTCAATGTGGACGAGATGGACGACGAGTTCCTCTTCGCCAAGTCCCCGGACGAGTTGACCACGGACAAGCCCGTCTGCGCGCCGCTGGCGCTCGCCATGAACCAACTGCCCCTGGGCGACCCTCGGGCCGACCTGACGCGCTCGGTCTCGGGGCAGATCGAGTCGGAGCGCAAGACCGGCGTCGGTTACACGTACATCACCCTGACCACCTACGCGTCCGGCGGCGCGGAGTCGGCCCTGGCCGACGTGAAGAAGGGTGTGGACATGTGCGGCGGCGGCTTCACGGCCAAGTCGAAGGAGAGCGAGAGCCCCTACGACTCCGTCACGGCGGAGAAGGTCACGCCCGCCGGGGACGAGGCGCTCGGCTTCAAGTCCACACTGACCGTCCGCGACGTTCAGCACGTCGTGCACACGGAGGTCGTGCGCAGCGGCGACACCCTCGCCGTCTACTTCTCAGTCGACGGCATGGCGATCGCCAACGCCAGGCCAAGCGACGCGAAGCTCTCGCCGACCGTGGTGAAGGCGCAGAACGCGAAGCTGGCGTGAGGACGTGAGGCCGTTGGCCCCCTCCTTCGCTGAGCGCTGACGGTGCTACTCGTGGCGGGCTCGCCGCATCGCCGGTGGCGAGGCGGCGCGGGGAGCGGATCGGCAAGGGCGGGTGACCTGCTGCCGGGCCACTGGCTTCCAGGCCCCAGCCCTCAGCCCCAGCCGTTCCTAGTGCCACATCAGGCAACGTTCGCCCCGTTCGTGCGGCGAGTCCCGCGTAGCCGGTGGCCTGTATCTTGGCGCCGTGGATTACCTGGCTGATCTTCGGCGTGAACTGGATGCGTTCGGTGCCGTGCTGGATGGTGATTTGTCGGCTCCGGTCGAGCACTGCGGCGGTTGGAGGCTGGCGGATCTGGCCGTGCACATGGGAGCGGGGAACCTGTGGGTCGTCGCGGCGGTGCAGGAGGGGCATGGCGATGGCTATGACGAGGGTGCCGCACCCCGTGACCGGGCTGGTCTCAAGGCCTGGTATGCCAAGACGGCGGACGCGCTCGTGCAGGCCTTGTCGGTCGATCCCTCCACCGAGGTGTGGACGTTCTTCCCGCCGCACACGGTCGGGTTCTGGCGTCGGCGTCGCAGCCAGGAGACGCTGATGCACCGGTGGGACGCCGAACACGCGCTCGGCTCGGCGACGCCGATGGATCCGGCGCTCGCCGCCGACGGTGTCGCCGAGGTCTTCGACACCATGGCGCCCCGCATGATCTCCAAGGGGGCAGCCACCTATCCCGAGCAGGCCGTGCGGGTCACCGCCACCGACTCTGGCCGCTGCTGGACTTACGGGCCCGGTGAGCCGATCGCGGATGTCTCGGGCACTGCCGAGGACCTGCTCCTGATGTTGTGGGGGCGCAAGCCGCGGGATACTGGATCAGTGACCTGGGCTGGCGACCGTGAGGCGGGGTTGGGTGTGCTGGCCGGGCCGCTGGTTCCCTGACTCGGATCAGGCGACGTTCACTCTGGCAACAACGACGCGTAGGCGACGGCCGTTGGCGTGGTTGTTCCGCCAGATGATGCAGTGATTTCGGGCTCGCCTTCCTCGGGTATGGCCTCGCCGTCGGCGATCGCGCAGAGGTGCTCGACGCGGGCCTTCTTCGTGGCGTAATCGGGGTCGCGGGAGATCTTCCAGGTCTTCACGCGTTGCAACGAGACGCCTTCCTCGCGGAGCAGGCTGCGCAGGCCCTCGCGGCTGATGTCGTCGACCACCCCCTCGGCGACCGCGAAGTCGGCCGGCTTGGCCAGGCTCCGGGTCGAGAAGGGCAGGCCGTGTTCGGCCGGCTTGGACTTGGCAGTCTTCTTGATCTCGCGGCGCTCGGGCAGCGTGCACGTCTTCGGCCGTCCGCCCTGGTACTTCGGGTAAGGGAGTCGAAGCCGTCGGCGTTGAAGTTGTGGATCACGTTCGGACCCGGTCCGCGCTGGTGAACGTCACCTCGGCGATCTCCGCCACGGGCATGCGCTGCGCGGACAGCAGCACCATCTGGGCCCGCCGCCAGGTCACCACCGACCCGGTGCCCCGGCGGACGATCCGCAGCAGGCGCCGGCCCTCGTCGTCATCGATCTCCCGCACCCGCACACGGTCAGCCACATGATCGTTCTGTCCGTCCGGGGCTACCGAATGCAGTGCCCGGGCGCCACGTGAGAAGAGGGCGAACGTTGCCTGATGCGGCACTAGTGCTACCGAGCGCCGCGGCTCTTCCCCTTGCCCCTCTTCCGCAACTTCCGCATACGCTCCCGCTCCCGCGCACGGCGCTCCTCGAGGCGAGCACGGCGCCACCGGTGGCAGAGCCAGCCCACTCCGCCCGCGATGACGACGTACGCGAGCACTGCCGGACCGGTCCCGGAGATGTACGCGCAACCGGGCTCGTACGAGTGACAGTTCCTGCCCCGAAGGCCACTGATCAGGAACACGACCGGCACCAGCGCGGCCGCCCAGCACACACCACGGGCCACGACCCGCGCCACGCGTGCCAGGCTGCCCGTACGGGCCGCGCCAGGGCTTTCGAACCGACTCGACACCGCGCCGGCCCACCCGACCAGGCTGAGCAGCCCCAGAATGCCTCCGACCGCCCAGGAGCCACCGGGCAGGTCGTACAGCACCGGCGCGATGTGACGCGAGAACCACCGCGTACCGCCGACGCCAAGGACCAGCAGCGCCCCGCCCACCACGAGGTACAGCAGCAGTCCGACCGCGTCCCGCACCCGGATACGACCGTCGCCCCTCTCGCCGACCGCCCCCCGGTCAGCTCCTGTCATACTCCCGATCCCACCTGCTCTGCCGCACGCCACCCCACGTACCCATCACGACCGCCGCCCCGAAGAGCACGGCGAGCAGCCCTCCGTTGGAGCTACTGTCCCTGTCCGCCGTCGGGCCGGCGACGCCTTCGGGGTCGTACCGGACGCGCATCTCGTCGCCCTTCTCCACCCAGTCCTCGCAGCCGTCGCCCTCCGAGAGCGAGGGGGATATGGCCCGTCCGTCGACGGAGCGGAGGTCGCAGTAGTTGGTGCCGCTGTCGTCCATGCCGACGACCACGGCTTCGGTCCACAGGCCCCGGTCCGCCAGGGCGGCCTGCCCACCGGCTTCGGTACCGAAGATGCCCATGGCGACCCCGGAGATCAACGGCACGATCAGCTGCCACGCGACCTTCCTCTTCTTGCGCGGCACTCGCCGCAACGTGAGCAACGGAACCAACACAGAGGCGAACGGGAGCACGAAGACCGCGAGCACTCCCCCGACCACCCGCACGGCGGAGGGAAGCGGCATGACGGGCCCCAGCCAGGCGAGCCCCAACGAGCCGCCGGCGCAAGCCAGGCTGAACAGCAGCCAACGGACCCCGGGCGTGCGCCACCACACGGTCCTGGCGCCCATGCGGGAAATGTCCTCTGCCACGTTGCCCCTAGCCCCCAACCGCACCTGGCGTGTCCGGGGCCCCACCCTAGCGACAGGGGCAGCCTCCCGGACCAGCCGAAGTTCGCTCTGGCGAAACCAGCAACCCCACGGATACCGTCAGTAGCGTTGACCGCACTTTGTCTCACGGGGAGTTCACTGTGAAGCGCCGCTCTTTGCCCGTTGCTGCCGCGTTCGTCACCTCAGCAGCCCTGCTGCTGACGGCCTGCGGGGGCGGGGACGACAAGTCCAGCGACAACGAGAAGATCGCAGGGGCCGACCAGGGAACGAAGAAACCCAAGGAATCGGCGAAGCCATCGGGAGCAGGGGCGACGGACAAGCCGGACGGCGTGGACGTGTCCCTTCCCAAGGACATGAACCTGGTCTTCGACTGGGACAAGCCGGAGAACAAGAACGAAGCGGCGGCGATGGAGGACGCGGCGAACTTCTTCCGCGCCATCTACCGGGGCGTCGACAAGCGCACGTCCGAGGATGCCGCCGTGATCGCCTACTCGACAGGCGATGGACTGCATTATGCGAAGACCCAGATCGACAGCCGAGTGAAGGGTGGCTGGACCGCTACCGGCACCCGCCGCCACTACGAGGCCACTACCCGTTCCGCCCCGAACAGCACATCAGTAGAGATTTCGACCTGCGTCGATTCCAGCAAGTTCTATGGGAAGGAAGTCGAGACTGAGAAGGTCCTGAAGAGCGAACCCAGCATCGCCGACTACGACCACTTCAGAATCGTCATGACTAAGTACCCCACAAGTGAGCACCTGTGGCAGGCATCCAAGGTGTTCGTCGAGACGAAGGCGGAGGAGTGCCGGTGACCAGGTCGCGACGTGCGGCGGTCAACACGGGTGCTGCCTTCCTGACACTCGCCTGCCTGGTGACCCTTACGGAGCCGGCCTACTCGGCAGAGCCGACAGGCAACGACCAAGGCTCCACCACCGACCAGAGCGCCGGCACCGACCGCACCGGCATCCACGCCTCCGCTCGCGTCCAGTACTCCGGATCGGTCGCCGCCGACGGCGGTACAGGAAACGTGGCGTCCACCGACGTCAACTGGGAGCCACCGCCCTGCTGGTACGCCCCCGCCTTCGGCGCCAAGGCCTTCAAGAAGAAGATGTCCGCGGAACTGGAAAAGGCCACGAGCGCCCCCGGTATGGCCGGGCACGCAGGATCGGCGATCGGACAGACGAAGGCTCACTACGAAGACGAATTCGGTTGGGGAGACAACCCCGGCTACAAGGACTACAACGTCGCCAAAGACGGCGAGGGCATGTTCTGGGCCGGCGTCGAGAATCCCAACGAGCCCGACATCCTCAAAAGAGGCGCCTGCACCGATCTCCCCTTCTGGGTCGACAACGGCGAGGCACCTCCGCCTCGGCACGAGCGGGCCATCACACCAGAGATCCTGGCCGCCCTCGCTTACCAGCATATGCAGCTCCCCAACACCAAGGTCAGCCTCGCCCCCGAGCAGACCACCAAGGTGAACCTGCCGACCTGGGCGTGGCTCGACAAGGCCGTCTTCGACGAGGTCCAGGCCACGGCCGCGATCAACGTTCCCGGGTTCGCCCTCACGGCCACGACCACCGCAAAACCGGTGTCGCTGAGGCTGGAGCCGGGCACCCCGGACGCCGAGACCTACCCGGCCTCAGGGGAGTGCGCCATCGGCGCCGACGGCTCGATCGGCGAGCCGTACACCGAGGGCAGGGCCGACCAGACCCCGCCCTGTGGCCTCAGGTACCTGCGCTCCTCAGGCGACGGCACCTTCGACCTCCAGGCCACCATCACCTGGGACATCGCTTGGACGGGCAGCGGCGGCGCGGGCGGCGACCTGCCGGACGGCGCGTTCGGGACGACGCAGGCCATCACCGTCCAGGAGATCCAGGCGGTCAATCGCTAATGGGCCGGCGCCGGGGAAACCTGACCACGGTCGCCCGCTCCCGCCTCGGCATTCAGGCCGAGTGTGCGGCCTGGTGCCGGATCCCCAAGATTCCGAAGCCGCCGAGAACACTGCACAGTGCCGCCGACGGCGGACCGTTGCGACCTGCGCTCATCAGACCACTGGGGGCACTCGGCGTGGCGGGCGTCGCTCTTCTCTGGCCCTTCGTAGCGGTGCTGGCACTGCTCGCTGCGCTGGAGGACTGGGCGGAACAGCTTCTGAGTTCCAAGGACCGCGCCAAGGCGCGCGCCCAGAGACGTGAGGCCGAAGAGCAGCGGCGAGCCATCGCCGCTCAAGCCCTGGACCAGCCCTTCGACGGCGACTGGACGGCGGCGGCCGGACAGTTCCTGCTTCGCTGGTACGGACACTCGTCACACCCCAAGCGCCTGCTCGTGCTGACCGAGAACCGCATCGTGCTGGCAGCCCCGCCCAGTCGGGTGTCCATCCGACAGACAGAGCGCATGGTTGTCGTTGCCGAGATCCCCGCGTCGGAAGCCCAGGTGGAAGATCCGCTCATCGGTGCCCACCCCAGTGACAGGCTCAGGATCCGGTTCGCCGACGGGTCGTGGCTGACCGTGATCACCGAAGAGGAACGCAGCGAGATCCACAAGCACCTGATGCGGCTGCCACGTCTCGGCAGCAGCGGGGACGTCGACACCTTGTAAACGCGCATCATCTACGGCGGAGGCAACCCCAGCCAAAGGTCAGGAGTTCGGCCATGCAGTGGTCTCGCGCGTAGCCAATCGTTAGAAGCCCACGGTCAGCGCCCCTGCAATACTTTCCGCATTTGCCTCCATTTCCTCTGACAACCCCGGCACAGTCCACGACATGAGCAGCATCAGCGCGCTTTCGGCGCCGGCCGGCAGGACTCCGAATGTCGGCGTCTCCATGAGGATCCCCGGACTGCGACGTGAACGGGTATCGGCGGCGAAGTTCTGCCTGATGCGCACGGCGGGGCCGATCGGCAGGTCAGTGCGGGAGATTTTCGGGGTACCGAAATCGTCGGCGCTGAAGGTTTCTGCCAGCCAGTCGAGAGTGAGCTCCGGAACTGTGTCGTCGGGATGGATCAGGTCGACTTCCAGGACCGCGAGGCGGCGTCGAAACCATCAGGGTAAAGAGCAAAGGCGTAGAAGGGCTCGCGGCTGCGGCTGTCCTCGGCCCGAGACCGCAGATCCTTCCGCAGAGTGGCCTTGTCGATGTCGTAGCCCGCCGCCTTGCCCCGATCCCGAAGCTCCGTCGCAGTGGTCCTGGACCGACCAACTCCGGACATCGTCCGACGGCTCGATCGGCAGCGGCACCCAGTCGGTCGGGACCACGATGCCGCATTCACGGATGTCACTCACCGGTGCCATCACCCTCCATCCATGTCAGCGCCCCTGCCATGGCATCGAAGAGCGCACCCATGGCGTCGGCGATCTGCACCAGCGGCGTGGAGAAGGTCAGGAGCAAGTGGGCCCCGGTTCCTGGAACCGACAGTTGGCAGTCGAGGGCGAGCTCGACGACCTCAACCTCCGCCTGCCCGTCGGACGCCAGCCGAGTGGCGACGTCCTCCATGCTCTGGGTGGTTCCGTGAAACTAGGCCGGCAAGAAGGTGACCAGGAGGGAGGCCGGAATCGTCAGGGGCCCTGCTTGTTGCAGGCTGAGGCACAGCTCGATCCCGCCCTCGCGGAATGCAGCGGCTGCCTGCGCCAGCAAGTCCTGCCTCAGTTGCCGCTTGATGTGGGGGACGTTGTCCGTGCCCTCGAACCGGCGGTTCACCAGGGCATCGACCGAACGTTCGCGTCGCTCGGGGGCGATGTCCAGACGAAACCACCCCTCAGGCATGAGCAGTCGATAATCGGCAGGCGGCGCTACGTGGCTACTACCTGGGGGCAGACAGCCGTGGCGGACCGGTCACCGCCCTGGGACCCAGCGCAGAGAGTGAGCCATGGCCTCGCACAGGCTGCCCATAGGCCCCTCCGAGCCACTCAGCGGCATCGAAAAGGCCAGATGCAGGTACCCCGCGTCGCCTGGCATCCGAACGTGGTAGTCCAGGGACGCCGCAGCGCGGATGCATACCGTACGGCCCGCCGGCAGGTCGATGACCTCGACATCGCATTCTGGACTCCTGCGCTCGCCCACCGCCTCAGCGAATTCCTCCACCGTCGGAGCCAGGCCACGGGGCATCGGTGGCCACGAGATCAGGAGAGTGGCCGGTGCCGGAGCCGTTCCCTCGGGCGATTCTGTGCGGAGGAAAAACTCCAGTGCTCCGCGCGTCAGGCCTTTCTCGGCCGTGTTGCGGAGGGTGACCCAGACCGTGCGGGGAGCGACCGCGGAAATGCGGCTCCCGGTGAACTCCTTGTCCACGTAGGTCTTCAGTTGACCACGCCAGCGTTCTTGCGTGAGGTCGACACGGAACCAGTCACGGGGTACGAGGATGCGGTAGTCCGCGGGCGGGACTTCGGGTACGGGCGCGGTCACGCCGCAGCCGCAGAGGTGATGAGCGGCGTTCCATCGGCAAGGAACAAGCGGATGCTGCTGACGGTGTTGCCGAACATCGTCGAAAACGCATCCCAGCCCGCCATGGTGGGCGTCGACATCTCCATCATGAGAGAGGTGCCGTTCGGAAGTGGCACGTAGACGCGTATGAACCATGTCGGGAAGGTGACGTTCTGGCCCGTGTCCGTGAATTCACCGATCAGCTTGTCATCACGACTACCGATGTACGACACGGCTGATCCGCACGGGAGCTCGATCCTGGTCACCTCTCCGTCGCCGAGCTTGCGGAGATTCGCGACGATCGCCTCCACCGCGTCAGGGACGTCTGCGGCATCCGGACTGTCCATCAGAGTGGCAAACACCGTCGCAGTACAGGGAGTGTCGTCGATCGCCGCGACGCAGAGGGCGGCGTACTCGGCCCCGGCCGCCAACAGGTCGTCCACGCCCAGCGCGCACGTGACCCCAAGCGCTGCCTGCGCCTCTTCCCCGGCACCCGGTAGTGCCTTTTCCACGAGTTCGCCCAGCAGGCGCACGGCCTCGTCGTCGTCCGTCTCCTGGACCGGGATGTCATGGAAGATCTCCGGCATCACCCAGCGCACCTGGATGTCATCGGCGTGGAGTACGGGCGGGGCCGGGTGGGTGGGTATCAGCTGGGCAAGTTCGGGCTGGCTCGTCACGGGGACTGCTCCCTTTCAGGCATGGGACGTTCAGGCGCTTCGGGGAAGAACTTCCGCGAGGTGGCGTACATGCCGTAGTAGGGATACATGCGCGGAATGTCGGCACCACCCTTGCGAGCGACTCCGACAATCTTTCGGTACAGGCGAGCTCGGCAGCGCACGTTCCTGACAACCGGGTCGAGAAGGCTACGCCGCCGAACGAGGTAGACAGCGAGGATCGATGCGCAAACGACAAGAGCGTCCACGGCGATGAAAGCGATCTGAAACTGGCGTGACTTCTGGGATGCGACAAGATCCCAGAAGGGCCAGGCCCCCACCCCGAAGACGACCAGCGGGACAGCGAGCACACATCCGAGAAGGCTTCCCTTCTCCGTGTCCTCGCGCCGCTGGAAGAGCATCCAGTGCACCGCCTTATCGTCGAGGAAATCGAAGCGCACCTCCCGCCCGAAACGTTCAGCCGTCTCCTTGGCCGAAGGAACGGCGGCCACAACCGACGCTGGGACCATATTGTGGACAGCGCCCTGGTCGTCGACGAACGTTCCGGGTTCCAAGGCGTAGTAGTCGCTCACGGGTCATCTCCTTACGCAGCGGGGGCCAGTGCAGTGTGGAATGACGTCGACCGCGGCTTCGGGCTCGGCTGCGGCGATGGAGATGGGGTGGGCTGGGGCCCTTCACTCGGCGCCTTGCCCTCATTGGACGAGTCACCGAGATCTTCGAACCGGTTCTTCAATTTCACCACGGTGTTTACGCCCAGGTGAGCCAGTGCCCCACCCTTGATGAAGCGCGTAAGAACCTCCGGCTTGAAGCCGTCCGCCGGCAACTCCACCTTGGTGATGCCCTTGTTCTTCAGGAACTTCGAGGCCCAGGCCACTCCCTTGTTGATGTTCTTCACCGCGAAGCCATTGGTGAAGCCGGACCAGATGGCATTCCTCGCAGTGAGCAGTCGCGCACCCTTGGCCGCCGCAGTAAGTCCCTTGACCGCCCCGAGCCCGGGGATGATGCCTAGGATGTCCAGGCCTATCTTGAGCAGATCGAGCTTTCCACCCCGGGCAAAAACGTCGTAAAGTCGCCCTGTCAAAGCGGTTGCACTCATTACTCCGGCCGCAACGACGAGGAACACCGCCAGCGTTCCGCCGGAAAGGACGATCGCAGCGACCAGGGCCGCCACCGCCAACGCCGTTGCCGCGGCGGAGAACCAGTCGGCGTGATCCGCGATCCAGTCCATGAAGCCGCCCGGGTCCCGGACGCCGTCATGATGGATCACGTTCTTGATCTTCCTTGCGGTATCGCTCACAGCCTCATCGCGGATGACTTTCGCTCTCATGATCTTCTTTGCCGCTGTGAGCATGAGGTCCGCGGCATCGTCGTGCTTCTTCTGCTCCTTGCTGCGCTGCACCGCGTCTTCACCGGTCAGGACTTTTCCTTGGACCGGTTCCAGCACCTTGTTCGCGGCCTTGTAGTCGACCTCGGCCTCCCTGTACTCCTCCAGCCCTTTGTCCGCCATGCGCTGTGCCCGGCGCAACTCGCTGGCGTACTCGGACGACTCCCCGTCGCCCTCCTGGACCTTGGTGCCGATCGCGATCGCGGCCTCGTCGTAGCGGTCGTAGGCCTTCTTCAGACGGCTCGCGGTGTCGCCGGCTATCTCGTGGAAGGCGCGGCCGGCATCACTGTCCCAGCCTTCGACCGACGCCAAAGCCTTGATGTTCCTGGCCTGCTTGTCGATCTCGTCGGCCATGGCACGCAGCTCTTTGCCGAGCCGCGCCACCTCGTAGGGGTCACCGGGCACCGGGTCGGAGTCCCACAACGGTGACCAGTCCTTCGGACGGGCTGTCACGGCTACTTCTCCTTCTTCCCGCTCTTCTTGGCGTCTCGGAGCGCGTTCGCCAGCTCGTGGTCGATGTCCTCGTACGCCTTGGCGGCCTTGCCGGTGTACTTCGCGAGGTTTTCGACGTCCTCCATGAGCTTCTTACGGTTCTTCTTCCACGTATCGGAGAAGTCGCTGAAAGTGTCCCGTAGTTTGTCGCTGCCGAGGGCGTCGCCGTACTCGTCGGCGGGGTTGCCGTTGTCCTTGAACTCCCGGTGCATGCGGTAGAGGGACTTCGAGCATTCCTTGATCAGGTCAAGGTCGTACCGAGTTCTGTCTGCCACCCGTTCAGACTTTCTTCCTCAGGGGCCACCCGCCCGCCGGGGCGGGGCCGCACACGTCAGGTGCGGCCCCGCCCCGGACAACGCGGCGGCTGCCGATGTGACTAGCCCTTGGTGCTCTTCGCCAGCTGCTCGTCCAGGTCCTCGTACGCCTTCTTGGCGTTGGTCAGGAACTTGGAGAGTCCCTCCAGGCCCTTGACGGTCTTGGCCGCGCCCTTGGTGAAGTCCTTGATGGACTCGTCGTAGGCACCGGAGGCCTTCTGCGTGGTGAAGCCGTTGGCGACGAGTTCCTCGACACCCTTCTCGATGGCCTTCAACATGTCTTCCATGTCACCCATCGCCTTGATGAGATCGGTGGCCTTCTTCTCCATCTCGGCGTATGTAAGGTCTGCGTCCTTGGCCATGACAGCTCTCCCTCCCGTTGCCGCAGGGCCTTCCCCCGTGGCGTGACTGGCGCGGGCCGCCCGGTCGTCTACGGGCCGTCCGCATGAGCAAAGATCCTACGGGTGAGGCTCTGGGGACGACAGGGATCCCCTGCGGCGGAAACGTGAACCCGTGTACATCCGAGCCTGTGAAGCCCTGTGCCTCCCGTTGCACGGGGGCAAGGTGCGGCGGCTATGGTCGCTCCACTGTGTTAAGCGTTCCGGGGGAAGCCTCAGCCCAGCAAGGAGGACGAACGTGCGCCTGAGTCTGACCGTCGTCGACCCGATCGGCGGAGCCAGCGCCGATGTGGTGCTCGACGCCGATCCGGAGTCGTCGGTCGGCGACATCACTCGGGAGCTGGCACGCCATGTCGGTGTTGCCGGTGGTGCGGAGATCATCCCCATCGGCGGGCGTTCCGGCCCCGGCGGCACACCGCAGGCCTTCGTCGACGGCTACCCCCTCGATCCCAACGCCAACATCGTCGGCTCACCGCTGCGCGAGGGCGCTGTCGTCAGCCTGCACGATCCGGCCGGCTGCGTTCCCGGTGAGCCCACCGGTGTCGTGGAGTTCCGCGTGGCCGGTGGTCCCGCCGCCGGTGTCGTGCACCGGCTGGGGGTCGGCCGGTACGACATCGGCAGCGGCGCCGCCGCACACATCCGCATCGACGACCCCGAACTCGTCTCGCGCGCCGCCACTTTGTCCATCGCCATGGACGGCACCTGCGACGTCGCCCTTCACGGCATCGAGAAGAAGAACACCGGGGACAACGAAGAGGAAAAGAAGAAGAGACGGAAGGGGAAGGAGGAGGGCAGGGAGACCAAAGAGAAGGGGCGTGACAGCAACCACCCCCGCCTCGACGGCGACGACTTCGACGGCGGCTCCTGGCCCCTCGGCTCCCAACTCTCCCTCGGGAACACGCTTCTGGAGATCGACAGCTACTCCCTTCCCAACGCTGCCCTGAAATGGTCGGAAGACGGAGCCGGGCTCGACTACAACCGGCCACCGCGTCTGCGCCCGGCAGAGCGCGAGACCCACTTCCGGCTGCCCACTCCGCCCAAGGACTACGAAGCCCGCCCGCTGCCCTGGCTGATGGCTCTGTTCCCACTGGTCGGCGCGGTCGTGTCCGTCATGATCTTCGGGCGCTGGTACTACATGATCATGGCCCTGCTGAGCCCGGTCATGCTCTTCGGCAACTACTTCATGGACAAGAAGCACGGGCGCAAGTCCCACGCGCAGCAGGTTAAGGAGTACAAAGAGACCAAGGAGCGGATCGAGAAGGACGCCCAGGACGCCCTGCGGCTGGAGCGGCTCGAGCGACGCGGCGCCATACCCGATCCCGCCGCTGTGCTCGCTTTCGGCACGGGCCCTCGTACCCGGTTGTGGGAGCGGCGGCGCACGGACGCCGACCATCTGCTCCTTCGGGTCGGCACCGGCCGCGTGCCGTCAGAGGTCGTACTGGACGATCCGGAGCAGGACGACCACAAGCGTCAGGTCACCTGGGACATCGAGGACTCGCCCGTCGCGCTGCCTCTGACGGAGCTGGGCGTCATCGGTGTCGCGGGGCCCGGCGACTCGGCACAGGCACTCGCGCGATGGGCCGTGGCGCAGACCGCTGTACTGCACAGCCCGATGGATGTTCAGTTCTACGTGCTCACCGAGAACCACGCGCAGCCGCGTTGGGACTGGGTCCGCTGGCTCCCCCACGCCCGCCCTGTGAACGGCCAGGACGTCAACGCGCTGCTGGGGACGGACTCCGAGACCGTGAGTGCCCGGATCGGCGAGCTGACGCAGTTGCTCGACGCCAGGCAGAAGGCCCTGAAGGAGAACAACCGCAGTGGCGCCGGCCCCGCCTTCACCGACCCGGACATCGTCGTCGTATGGGACGGGTCGCGTCGGCTCAGGTCGCTGCCGGGCGTCGTACGACTCCTGCGGGAGGGACCGGCGGTCGCCATGTACGCGATCTGTCTGGACGAGGAGGAGCGCTTCCTGCCCGGCGAGTGCCAGGCTTTCGTCGTCGCCGAGCCGCTGAGTCACAACGACACCGTCGCCGCCCAGCCCGGCAACTCACCTCAGGCCGCCGGCGGCTTCCCTTCCTTCCATGCCTGGCACCAAGGCGGCCAGCAGACCCAGCAGGCCGCCGAGCGGGCACCCGAACTGCGACTGCGCGTCGAGCAGACCGGTGCCCGGCGCAGGTCCGGTGTACGGCCCGACCTCGTCTCCCCCGCCTGGTGCGCCCGGCTGTCCCGGGCGCTGTCGCCCCTGCGCGACATCAGTGGCGAGACCGAGGACTCCGCGCTCCCCTCCTCGAGCCGGCTCCTCGACGTGCTCCAGCTGGAGCCCCCGACGCACGACGATGTCGCCGCGCGCTGGCGCATGGGCGGTCAGTCCACCATGGCGGTCATCGGTGAGTCGTACGACGGCCCCTTCGGCATCGACCTCCGGCGCGACGGCCCGCACGGACTCATCGCCGGTACGACCGGTTCAGGTAAGTCGGAGCTGCTCCAGACCATCGTGGCCGCGCTGGCCGTGGCCAACACGCCCGAGAACATGACGTTCGTCCTGGTCGACTACAAGGGCGGGTCCGCCTTCAAGGACTGCGTCAAGCTCCCGCACACCGTCGGTATGGTCACCGACCTCGACGCCCACCTCGTCGAACGCGCCCTGGAATCGCTGGGCGCGGAACTGAAGCGGCGCGAGCACATCCTCGCCGCCGCCGACGCCAAGGACATCGAGGACTACCAGGATCTGGTGCGCCGTGACCCGTCCCACGCACCCATACCCCGACTGCTCATCGTCATCGACGAGTTCGCGTCCATGGTGCGCGACCTGCCCGACTTCGTGACGGGTCTCGTCAACATCGCCCAGCGAGGCCGCTCCCTCGGCATTCACCTCCTGCTGGCGACGCAGCGGCCGAGTGGTGTCGTATCGCCCGAGATCCGCGCCAACACCAACCTCCGGATCGCCCTGCGGGTGACCGACGCCGGTGAGTCGACCGATGTCATCGACGCTCCCGATGCCGGTCACATCGCCAAGAGCACGCCGGGCCGCGCGTACGTCCGTCTCGGCCACGCCTCCCTCGTTCCCTTCCAGTCCGGCCGCGTCGGTGGCCGACGCCCGGGAGCCGCCGATCCGGCGGCACTCGCCCCGTGGGCGGGACAGCTCTCGTGGCAGGACTTGGGACGGGCCGGGCTCGCCAAGCCCAAATCCGAGGCGCGGGAGGACGACGAGATCACCGATCTCAAGGTCTTGGTGGACGCCATCCGGGAGGCCAATGACGCCATCGGCATTCCGGCCCAGCACTCTCCGTGGCTGCCCGCCCTGAACGAGTCGCTGCTGTTGGACGACATTCCCGAGGTGCACAGCCAGGGTGGGCTGCCGGCGGCCGCATACGGCATCGCGGACCTGCCGGCCGAACAGGCCCGCCGCCCGGTGGTCGTCGACTTCGCCACCTTCGGGCACCTGCTCATCGCCGGTGGCCCGCGCAGCGGCCGCTCGCAGGTGCTGCGTACCGTCGCGGGCTCCCTGGCGCGCACCCTGTCCAGCGCCGACGTCCACATGTACGGCATCGACTGCGGCAACGGTGCCCTGAACGCACTGACTCGGCTGCCGCACTGCGGCGCGGTCGTCAGCCGCAATCAGCAGGAACGGGTCATCCGGCTCTTCAATCGGCTCACCGGCGAACTCACGCGGCGACAGGATCTGCTGGCGGAGAAGGGCTATGCCGACATCGGGGAGCAGCGAGCCACCGCGCCAGAGGACGAGCGACTGCCTCACCTCGTGGTCTTCCTCGACCGCTGGGAGGGCTGGCTGCCCACGCTCGGCGAGTACAACCACGGCGACCTCACCGACCAGGTGATGGCGATGATGCGCGAGGGCGCGAGCGTCGGCCTGCACCTGGTGATCACCGGTGACCGTCAACTGCTGACGGGGCGGATCTCCTCCCTCACCGAGGACAAGTACGGTCTGCGCCTCGCGGACCGCGGCGACTTCTCGTTGCTGGACATCAACGCGCGCAAGATCCCCGACGAGATTCCGCCCGGCCGCGGCTTCGCGAGCGGTACGGCGACCGAGACCCAGTTCGCCCTGCTGGCCGAGGACACCACCGGTCAGGGTCAGGCTGCCGCGCTCATGGCCATCGGCGAGACGGCGACCGCCCGGGACGCCGGGCTGCCGCGCTCCCGCCGCCCGTTCCGCGTCGATGTCCTGCCCAGCCGGATCTCCTTCGCGGATGCCTGGGCCATGCGCGACCCGGTGGCGAGTGCCTCCCCGCTGTGGGCAATGGTGGGTGTCGGCGGCGACGAGCTCACCGCCTTCGGCCCCGACCTCGCCCAGGGTGTCCCGGCATTCGTGATCGGCGGGCCCGCGAAGTCAGGGCGCAGCACGGTACTGCTCAACGTCGCGCGCTCCTGCCTCGCTCAAGGCGTACGACTGATTCTGGCGGCACCCCGGCCCTCCCCGCTGCGTGAGCTGGAGGGGGCCGAAGGCGTCCTGAAGGTCATCACCGGCCGGGACATCGACGAGGACGAGATGGAGGAGCTCATCGAGTCGGCCAGTCCCGAGCAGCCGATCGTCGTCCTGGTCGACGACGCCGAGGTGCACGACGACTGCGACGCCGAGGACATCTTCAAGCGCATCGTCGAACGCGGAGTGGAGGAGGGCCTGGCCGTCGTCATCGCCGGCGACGAGGAGGAGATCTGCGACGGCTTCTCCGGTTGGCAGGTCGACATGAAGAAGGCCCGTCGCGGCATCCTGCTGTCTCCGCAGGACAGCTCCGCGGGAGAGCTGATCGGCATCCGCACGAACCGGAGCATGGTCGGCGGCCAGATCACTCCGGGCAAGGGCATGCTGCACCTCGGCAGCGGCGAGCATCTGACGGTCACCACCCCGATGTGATGGGCACCGCCGCCCAGAACGGACGACGGGGCCGCGGGACCGAGAGGTTCCTGCGGCCCGTCGTGCTCGCTACACGGCCGGCAACGCGTAGATCTCAGGGCCGTGCGTCGCCAGCAGCCGGTTCCCGGACAGGGCGACCTGCCACGGCTCGCCCACACCCTTGCTGTCGCTGTAGGCCCAGCGGAATTTGCCCGTCCCGGCCTCCAGGGCGACGATGCCGCCGTCCAGGGAACCCGTGGCGCCGTACAGCGTCGCCCCTGCCCGCAGGAACGTCTCCGGGCCCTCGACGTCCAGCTCGTCACAGAGCCAGGTCCGCTTGCCGGTCTTGACGTCCACGGCCCAAACGCCGTCGTCGTGGTCGCTGGCGTAGAGGACGCCGTCGATGACCGTCGGGTTGTTGAAGCCGCGGCGCCCGGCCGGGGACAGCGTCCAGACGGTGCTGCCCTTGTCGGCGTCGACGGCCGTCAGTTCGTCGCCCGGCAGGAAGACGAGGCCGTTCGCGACCGTGGGTCGCCAGGTCCACTCCTCACCGATCTTCTTCGTCCACAGCTGACCCCCGGTGGCGGTGTCCCTGACGGTGAGGTTGAGGTTCGAGTCGGCGTAGACCAGGTACTTGCCCGACACGCTGCCTTGGACGTCGTGGTCCTTGGTGCCCCAGTCCCGGTGCTGGATCCACGCCTGCTTTCCGGTGGTGTGGCTGATGGCCGCGACGGCCGTGCGGTACTTGGTGGCACTCTGCGACTGGCCGTAGTCGGTCGCCGTGACATAGACGTTCTTGTCGTCGATCGCGATCGTGTCCTCGACCGACAACTGCTTGCCGAGGCGGCTGCGCCAGACCTCCTCGCCCTTCATGACGTCGTAGGCGACCAGGACACCATCGTGGTCTCCGTCGGCGAGGAACACCTTGCCGTCGTGGAAGAGGAGCTGGGATCCGGGCCGGCAGATGCCCGGCTTGGTCCAGCGGGCCTTCCCTGTCCTGACGTCATAGGCCACGAGCGGATCCCCGCTGACCAGGAGCAGTCCGCCGTGCGTGAGGAGTGGTACGCCCGTCGTGGTGCTGTCCTCCGCGGCCGACTTGTGCCACAGCGGCTGAGGGGCGACACCCGCCGGTGGCGTGGTGAAGGTCTCGTCCACCGGCTGGGCCGAACCGCCCTTGCCCGGAGTACCCGTCGCGCCATCGGATCCGTCGTCACCCGCCGCCAACATCCAGGCGGCGCCGCCCCCGGCCACGGCGACGACCCCGACACCACCGAGCGCCATACCCAGCACCCGGCGACGGGACCGGGCGGGAGCGGGTGTCCCGTCCGCTCCCAGTGAGACCGTGCCGGGCAGGGGGGTTCCGTACGCGGGCGCCGGTGTACCGCCGGGCGGCGTGCCGTACCCGGCCGGACCGGTCGAGGACGTCCCGTCCAGCATCGTCGGCGCCGGGCCGAAGGTAGCCTGGGCCTGCGGGGCGGTCCCGGGTGCCTCGGGCGCCTCCAGGTCCAGGATGCCCGCGGCGTGGGTCGCGATGGTCGAGGCGACAGCCGACGGCAGCCAGTCGTGCAGAGCGGCGTCGATGCCCTGCCCGGCCAGCGCAGTGACGATCTCCCCCGGCGCCGGGCGCTGGGCCGGGTCCTTCATGAGGCAGGCGCGGATGAGCCCCAGCAGGGAGGCGGGTACGTCCGTCAGGTCGGCCTCGCCGTGCACGACCTGGTAGAGCAGCGAAGCGTGCGAGGCCGTGCCGTCCCCGAAGGCGCCCCGCCCCGTGGCCGCGAACGCGAGCACGGAACCGAGTGAGAAGACGTCGCCCGCCGTGCCGACGTCCTTGCCCATCGCCTGCTCCGGCGACATGTAGCCGGGCGAGCCGACCACCACTCCGGTCTGCGTCATCCGGCTGCCGTCCACCGCCCGCGCGATGCCGAAGTCGATGAGGCGGGGGCCGTCGGCGGCCAGCAGGACGTTGGAGGGCTTGAGGTCGCGGTGGATCAGTCCCGCCGCGTGGATGTCCTGCAGTGCCCCTGCCAACCCGGCCGCCAGCGCGCGGACGGTGTGCTCGGGCAGCGCCCCGTGGGCGGCGACCACGTCCGTCAGATCGGGGCCGAGGACGTACGACGTGGCGAGCCACGGCAGCGGGGCGTCCGGGTCGGAGTCCACGACGGGGGCGGTGAACCGGCCGGAGACCGCCTTCGCGATCTCGACCTCGTGCCGGAAGCGTGCGCGGAAGTCAGTGTCCGCCGCGAGGTCGGGGCGGACGACCTTCACTGCGACGGTACGGCCACCGGGCGATCGGGCGAGGTAGACGCGGCCCATGCCACCGGCGCCGAGTCTTCCCAGGATGCGGTAACTTCCCAGCTCCCGCGGGTCGTCCGATTGCAGTGTCTCCATGGCGGGCCTTCCCCGTCGTGACGCGTTGACGAACACGTGGCTCGTGCGGTGGTGTTCGCTGACGCAGACACATTAGTGACAGGTGTGACCGAGGGAGTTGCAGGGGCATGACCACCGAGACCGGGGGATACCCGTCGCCTACTTGACCTTCGACAACCGCGCCTTCGGCCGCCCCGAGTCCTCGCTGTCGGACGCGTACTCGAGGTCGTCGCCGACCGGGGTCAGGAGCACGGTGTGGCGGGCCTGGTTGCAGACGTCGCGGTTGCCCTCGGCGCCCACGGCGCTCGCGACGACCTGCTTCCCGGTCACCTTCTTCAGGGTCAGTACGTCGTCGCAGGTGCCGCCGAAGAGGTCGGTGTGGCGCAGGGTGCCCAGCCGGGCGCCGACCGCGGCCTCGCGGACGGTCAGGCGGAAGGTGCCGAGGGGCAGGTTGCCCTCGACCGCGACGGCCTGGCCCTCCCAGGTGCCCAGGTAGCGGCCGGGGACGGGCTGGGCGCCCCCGCCGGAACCGGGCTCCGACGGGGCGGTCGCCGACGGGTTGCGGCCTCCGTCGTCGGCGTTGTCGTCCCTGCCGCCGCCCGGCAGCAGGTCGAGGACGAAGACCGACCCGACCGTCACCGCGGCCATCGCCCCGGCCACCGCGAGGGCCACCGTGCAGCTGATCCGGCGGCCGCGCCGCCCCTCGCCCTCCCGGGTGGAGGTCGCCGCTACGGAGACGGACAGCTTGCCGGGAGCGGGCGGCGGCGGGCCCTCACCGTCGCGCGGACCCGGCACGTTCGCCGCCGTAGGCGTGGGCATCACCGGCGCCGGCCCGAAGACGCCGGGGTCCGCCGCACCGCCGTTCGCGTCCGGCGCTCCGACCGACGGGCTGCTGAAGCCGACGGGCCCCGACACCGGCCCCGCCGACGACGCGTCCGCCGCCTCCAGGTTCAGCAGCTGTACCGCGCTCCGGCTGACCCGCTCCACCAGCGCCCCCGGCAGCCATCCGCCGGTCACCAGGCGGGCCGCGCCCTCGGGGGCCAGGCGCCGGGCGACCTCGCCGGGGGCCGGGCGGGCGGCCGGGTCCTTGGCCAGGCAGGCCGCCACCAGGTCGCGCAGGTCCCCGTCCAGATCGTCGAGCCGCGGCTCCTCGTGGACGACCTTGTAGAGCAGCGCGGCCGAGGAGTCCCCCGGGAAGGGCGGCGTGCCCGTCGCCGCGAACGCCAGGACGGCACCCAGCGAGAACACGTCCGCCGCGCCCGTCACGCCCTTGCCGAGGATCTGCTCGGGCGACATGTAGCCGGGCGAGCCGACCGAGACTCCGGTGGAGGTCAGGGAGGCGGTGCTGTCCGTGGCACGGGCGATGCCGAAGTCGATCAGGAGGGGGCCGTCGAGGGTGAGGAGGACGTTGGAGGGCTTCACGTCCCGGTGGACGAGTCCCAGCTCGTGCACCGCGGCCAGCGCCTCGCCCAGGCCCGCGCCGAGCGCCCGTACCGAGTGGACGGGCAGCGGGCCGCCGTCCGCCACGGCCGCCGTGAGCGACGGACCGGCCGCGTAGGCCGTGGCGACCCACGGCACCCGGGCCTCGGGGTCCGCGTCCAGTACGGGCGCGGTCCAGGCGCCGCCGACCCTGCGCGCGGCCTCCACCTCGCGGCGGAACCGGGCCCGGAACTCCTCGTCCAGCGCGAAGTGCGGGTGCACGATCTTCACGGCGACCGTGCGGCCGCCGGCGCTGCGGCCCAGGTAGACCCGGCCCATGCCGCCGGACCCCAGCCGGCCGAGCAGCCGGTAGGGCCCCACGGCGGCGGGCTCGTCGACTTCGAGCGGCCGCATGGCGTCCACCCCTCCCCCGTCAGCAGGTACGCCGGTCCCTGGGAGCAGGGTAGTGGGCGGCCCCCGCGCGGGGTCCGGCGCGGATCAGGGGCGCAGCAGCTCCACGTTCACGTCCGCCGGGAAGCCCGTGGTGGGGCCGACCCGGCGGGCGAACTCGGTGACCGCCTCCAGCTGCGGGGCGCCGAAGCGGAAGTCGAGGGTGGTGAAGTACTTCGCGAGGGTCTCCTCGTCGAACGCCTCCCAGCGGGCCGCCTGCTCGGCGACCTTGTCGACCTCCTCCAGGGAGAGGTTGCGGGAGGCGAGGAACGCCTCGTGCACCTTGCGGGTGAGCACCGGCTCCCGCTCCGCGTAGTCCCGGCGCGCCGCCCAGACCGCGAAGACGAACGGCAGGCCGGTCCACTCCTTCCACAGCGCGCCGAGATCGTGCACGTCGAGGCCGTAGCGCGGGCCGTCGATCATGTTGGCGCGCAGGGCCGCGTCACCGATCAGGACGGCCGCGTCCGCCTCCTGCATCATCAGGCTCAGGTCGGGCGGGCACGTGTAGTAGTCGGGCTGGACGCCGAAGCGCTCGGCGAGCAGGAGCTGGGCGAGGCGTACGGAGGTGCGCGAGGTCGAGCCGAGGGCGACCCGGGCACCGTCCAGGCGGTCCAGCGGGACCTGCGAGACGATCACGCAGGACATCACGGGCCCGTCGCACCCGACGGCGATGTCGGGGAAGGCGACGAGGTCGTCTGCGTTCTTGAGGAATTCGACCAGGGTGACGGGACCGATGTCGAGATCACCGCGCACCAGCTGCTCGCTGAGCTTCTCCGGGGTGTCCTTCGTCAGCTCGAAGTCGAGGAGCGTGCCTGTTCTCGCGAGCCCCCAGTACAGAGGCAGGCAGTTCAGGAACTGGATGTGGCCGACGCGCGGCCGGGTGCGAGAATTGTCCACATCGCGAGGCTAGACCTCCCCCCGGATCCCTTCGCCGCCGCCCCCGGCGTCAGCCGAACGGCGGAGGTGTTCAAACGTCCGGGTGAAGTGATCTTGACCTCTGTTGCGCCGGGGTGGCCGCGTGCTAGGCTCACAGCAAGTTGCAGTTTGGTTTCCCTTGCAGTACAGAGCCTGCGGAGCATGTGACCGCGGGCTCTCGTCGTTCTCAGACGTATGCAGTTGTGCGGAATTCCCGTCTTCACATTTGCTGGTTCTGGAGCAGGGCAACCCTTTGGGCCCAAGGAGGGCTTATGGCTACCGGAACCGTGAAGTGGTTCAACGCCGAAAAGGGCTTTGGTTTCATCGCCCAGGAAGGCGGCGGCCCGGACGTCTTCGTCCACTACTCCGCGATCAACGCTCAGGGATTCCGTTCCCTCGAGGAGAACCAGCAGGTGTCCTTCGACGTCACGCAGGGTCCGAAGGGCCCGCAGGCGGAGAACGTCACTCCTGTCTGATTGACAGCAGTACCCAAGGAGCCCCGCGCCGTCTCGGCGACGGGGCTCCTGCCCTTTCCCGGCCGGCCGGGGCGGCTGTCAGTGCCCGCCACTAGGTGTATTGATCACGAGCGTTGTTAACGCTGGCGGGGCTTGATCATGGCGAAGACCTCCGGTGTGGTGGAGCTGTCTAGGACTGCACCGCACGGAGGTCTTCGTGTCCCACCGTAATGCCCGGC
>NZ_QHJH01000111.1 GCF_003947455.1 Streptomyces sp. WAC 04229
GCCTCGGGGATACGTACGGACGCGGAGGCCGCCCCGCTCACCCGCCCGCCCCGCGGTTCCTCACCACGACGGGCGTGCCGTCACCCCGCCGTCCACCACGAGGTCGTGCCCGGTGATCCAGGACGCCAGCCGCGAGGCGAGGAACACGCACGCGTCGCCCACGTCCTCCGGGCGCCCCAGCCGTCCCGTGGGCGCCGCCCGCCGCCACCGCCGTACGCCCTCCGGCCACGCCTCGTCGAGACCTTCCCGGTCGATGAGGCCGGGCGAGACGGTGTTGACCCTGACGCCCCACGGGCCGTACTCCAGGGCCGCCGAACGGGCGTGCATCACCACCGCCGCCTTGGAGGCGCTGTAGTGCGCGTGGGCGGGCGCGGGGGCGGAGGCCTCGATGGAGGCGATGTGGGTGACCGAGCCGCCGCCGTCCTGGGCCCGCATGATCCCGGCCGCGGCCTGGGTGCAGGCGAAGACGCCGGTGAGGTTGGTGTCCACGACCGCACGCCACTCGGCGGCCGTCATGCCGGGCAGGTCCCGCAGCGGCTGCACGCCCGCGTTGTTGACCAGCGCCGTCAGCCGTCCGCCGCCCCAGTCGGCGGCCTCCTCGACCAGGCGCCGGGCGGCGTCCTCGTCGGTGAGGTCGGCCCGCAGGACGGTGGCGCTCCCGCCGCGTTCCCGGACGCGGCCGGCCGTCTCGCGCGCCGCCGCGACCGACGTACGGCAGTGCAGCGCGACCGCCGCGCCCTCCTCGGCGAAGCGCAGCGCGATGCCGCGGCCGATGGCGCCTCCGGCGCCCGTGACGAGCGCCACCTGGCCGTCGAGGAGCCGCGTGTGCGGGTTCATGGGCGGCACAGTTCCACGATCCGCGCGGCCCGGTCCGGATAGCGCGCCGTGAGGTCGGCCGCGTCGCCGTGCTCGTAGTCCCCGTAGGTGAATCCGGGCGCCATCGTGCACCCGAAGAGCGTCCACGCGCCGCCGGCCGCCACGCGGGCGCCCATCCAGGTGCCGGCGGGGACCGTGAACTGCACGTGGTGGCCGCCCAGGACGTCCGGTCCCAGTACGGCCGTACGCGTGCCGCCGTCGGGGGAGAGGAGCAGCAGTTCCAGCGGATCGCCGAGGTAGAAGTGCCAGACCTCGTCGGTGGGCAGGCGGTGCAGTGCGGAGAAGTCGCCGGGGCGGGCGGTGAGCAGGGCGACGACGGCCGATCCCGCGGGGCGCCCGTCCGGGCCTTCGGGGCCCGCCCAGGTACGCCGGAACAGGCCGCCCTCGCGGGGGATCGGCTCCAGTGCGTAGTGCGCGATCAGGTCTTCTGCGGTGGGCGGCGACGTCACGCCGGGAACGCTACCTCCCGGCGGAGGAAGGCGAGTTGCGCCTTCTTCTCGTGCAGGTGGACGTCCGGCAGGTCGATCTCGGGCAGGACGACGGCGGGTCCGGCGGTGAAGCCCTGCCTCAGGAAGCGGGCGATCGCCTTCTCGTTGCCGATGTCCGGGTCGACCACGATCCGGGTCCGGTCCAGGCCCAGCAGTACGTACACCATCAGGGCCGCCGCGAGCGCCGCGGTCCAGCCGGGGCGGGTGCCCTCCGCTCCGGCCGGGGCCAGCAGCAGGTGGACGCCGATGTCGCCGGGCTCGACGTCGTAGCACTCGCTCACCCGGTCGGCTCCGGGCTCGTAGGTCTGGAGCAGGGCGACCGGTTCGCCGTCCTTGACGACCAGGTGGGCGTGGTGGGTGTCGAGGGTGTCCATGTGCGCGTAGACGGCCTCGACCTGGTCCCGCGTCAGTTCCGTCATTCCCCAGAACGCCGCCCGCTCCTCGCTCACCCAGCGGTGGATCACGTCGGCGTCCTCGGCGGCGTCGAGGGGGAGGACGCGGACGGTGCCGAAGCCGTCGAGGTGCTGCTCGTGGAGGGGGGTGCGGGTGGCGTAGGAGGGTGTGCGCGGGTCAGGCATGTGATTCCTTCGTGAGCTGGTCGAAGTCCGTGATCACGGGGGCTAGGTCGCCGCCGAGCCACAGGCGTTGCTGGTCCTGGTGGTGCGGCGAGCCGGGGGTGCCGGAGGCGCCGTGGGGTACCGCCCAGCGGCTGTTCCCCCGGTCGGCCAGGTCCCAGACGTAGCGGGCCGCGGGGCCGCGGGCGGCTCGGTCGGTGACGCCGGGCACGGGGGAGGTGCACAGGACGCAGTCGTGGTCGCCGGAGAGCCGCGGGCCTGGTGCGGGGGTGGACGTGGTGTCCGGCAGCGCCCGCCAGGCGGCGAGGCGGTGGGTGTCGCCCCAGGTGCCGGCCGGGGGCCGCGCGGCGACCTCCTCCAGCGCGGCGCGGACGGCGGCGGTGCGGTCGATGCCGTACAGGTCCGCCGCGCGCAGCAGGTGTTCGAGGGCGTGTCCGACGCGCGGCACGAGCGCGAGCCACGGCTGGAGCACCTCCGGGTACGCGGGCGGCACGGACGCCGGGGCGAGGACCGGGTGCGCCGCCAGCCGCCGTACGACGGCCGTGCGCACGGCGGCGTAGCGGGCCGCGTCGGCGCTGTCGGCGTCCATGTGCCGGTCCCAGGCCAGGAGGCGGTCGCGGAGGGCGGTGGCCTCGGGGGTCAGGCCGTCCAGGGTGGCGAGGCGGTCGAGGAGGGCGGCGGCCGACCCGAGGTGGGTGTCCATGTGGATGGCCGGCATGTCCGCCGCCGACCAGCGCTCCCGCGCGGCGAGCAGGGCGGCGATGCGGTCGGCGCGGTGCGGCGGGGCGAACTCGATGCCGAGCGGGGTCGCGGGGCCGCGCTGGTTGGCCATCACGGCGACGCCGTCGGTGAGGCCGGCCCGGGGCGGGGTGTGCCAGCCGTCCCACTCGTGGCCGGGCTCCCAGGCGGGTACCGGGCGCAGGCGGTTGGCGTCCGGTCGTACCGGTACCCGTCCGGCCACCCGGTGCAGCAGCCCGCCCTCGGTGTCGGCGGCCTGCACCACGTTGACCGGCTCCGCCCACGCGTCCAGGGCCCGGTCCACGTCGGCGACGCTGCGGGCGCGGAGCAGCGGCAGCAGGGCGCCGAAGCCGAGGTCGGCGGTGACGCGGGGCGGGTAGCGGAGGCTGAGGGCGGCCGGGGTGCCGTCGTCGAGGCCCTCGGGACCGCCGGCGATCACCGGGCCCCGGTCGGTCTCGATGACCTCCACCTCCACGGTCTCCCCCTCCGTCCCCTTCTCCCCCGCGACCCGGATCAGTTCGGTGTGCCGGGCGGCGCGGTGCCAGGTGCCGTCGGGGCCCAGGGCCTCGACGCCGGCGCCGGTGCGGCGCAGTCGCTCCTGGTACAGGTCCTGGTAGTCGGACATCGCGTTGGTGATGGCCCAGGCGACCGTTCCGGTGTGGCCGAAGTGGGCGATGCCGGGGATGCCGGGGACGGCGAGGCCGACGACGTCGAACTCCGGGCAGGACAGGTGGATCTGCTGGTAGACGCCGGGATCCTCGATCCAGCGGTGCGGGTCGCCCGCGATGACCGCGTGCCCGGTCGTGGTCCGGTCGCCGCTGATCAGCCAGCCGTTGCTGCCGGCGGTGCCCGGGCCGTCGGTGGCGAAGAGGGCGACGGCCTCCGGGCCGAGGTGGGTGGTGATGTGCTCGCGCCAGAGCTTGGCGGGGAAGCCGGCGAAGAGGATGTGCGTGGCGAGCCAGACCGCGAGCGGGGTCCAGGGTTCCCAGCGGCCGGGGGTGAGGCCGGTGCGGATGAACTCGGGGGCGTGGGGGCGGGCCGCGTCGTGGGTGGTTTCCAGGGTGGTTCCCGTTTCGGCGAGGCCCTCGTTCACGCCGTCGACGTACGACCGCACCCACGCGGCCGTCTCCGGGTCCTTCTTCTCCAGGGCCGCGTGGCAGCGGCGGGCGGTGTCGGCGAGGCGTGCCCTCCGGGCGAGGCGGTCCCACGAGAGGGCCTCGGGGCCGAGGAAGGACGCGGAGGTGCCCTGGGCGCGGTGCCGTTCGACCTCCAGCTGCCACGCCCGGTCCAGGGCGGTCACCCGGCCCTGGGCGCGGGCGAGTTCCTCCGCGCTGTCCGCGCGCAGGTGGGGGATCCCCCAGGCGTCGCGGTATGTCTCGGCGCTCACCCCTGTGCCTCCACTTTCCTTTAGGTTAGGCTCACCTAAGTATCGCCGTGGTGGCCGAATAGTACGTGAAGGGTGAAGAAACGATGGGGCAGGGGCGGGGTTGGGAGGGCGCGGTCCTCAAGCTGATGCGCGCGAAGGACTTCGAGTTCACGGTGACGGACGCGGAGGACGTGACCCCGGAATTCCGGCGGCTGCGGCTGACCGACGGCGGCATGCTGGCGGCGACCGGGGTGCATCCGACGATGTGGGTGCGGCTGTGGTTCGAGAACGCGGGCAAGCCGCACCAGCGGGGCTACACGCTGGTCGACCCGGACGCGGCGGCCGGCACCTTCAGCATGGAGTTCGCCCTGCACGAGGGGTGCGCGAGCGACTGGGCGCGGGCGGCGAAGCCGGGGGACACCATCGAGGCGACGGTCCAGGGAACCGGGTTCGACTTTCCGCAGCCCGCTCCCTCGCGCGTGTTCGCGGTCGCGGATCCGGCGTCGCTGCCCGCGCTGAACTCGCTGCTCGACGCGCTGGGGCCGGTGCCGGCGACGATCTGGTTCGAGGGGGACGCGGACGACGGGCTGCCCTTCCGGACGGATCCCGGGCGGCACGAGGTGCGTGCGGTGCCGCGCCGGGACGCGGGGGCGCATCTGGTGGCCCGGGTGAAGGAGGAGCTGCCGGAGCTGGTGCGGGGTGCCGGGGACGAGCCGTACGTCTGGATCGCGTGCGACACGGCGACCACGCGGGCGCTGGCCTCGTACGCCCGCAAGGAGCTGGGGCTGCCCAAGCAGCGGGTGAACGCGCTGGGGTACTGGCGCGCGTCCTGAGCCGGTACGCGCGATCATCGGGGCATGGACGTCACACTGCACCTCGCCCAGGACCCCGAGGCCGACGAACTCCTCGGCCGCAGTCCCCTCGCCGCGCTCGTCGGCATGCTGCTCGACCAGCAAGTGCCGATGGAGTGGGCGTTCAAGGGGCCGTCGACCATCGCGCGGCGCATGGGGGCGGAGGACCTGGACGCGCACGACATCGCGGCGTACGACCCCGAGGGCTTCGCGGCGCTGCTCTCCGACAAGCCGGCCGTGCACCGGTACCCGGGGTCGATGGCGGGGCGCATCCAGCAGCTGTGCCGGTACCTCGCGGAGACGTACGACGGTGACGCCGAGGCAGTCTGGCGGGGGGTCGAGACGGGGGCGGAGCTGCTGAAGCGGCTCCAGGCGCTGCCGGGGTTCGGCAAGCAGAAGGCGCAGATCTTCCTGGCGCTGCTGGGCAAGCAGCTGGGCGTACGCCCCGAGGGATGGCGGGAGGCCGCCGGCGCGTACGGGGAGGCGGAAGCGTTTCGCTCCGTCGCGGACATCACGGGGCCGGAGTCGCTGACGAAGGTGCGGGCGCACAAGCAGGAGATGAAGGCGGCGGCCAGGGCGAAGGCCTCCGGCAAGTAGGGGGCCGGCGCCGAGCGGGCGTCGGGCAGCCGGCCGTGTCAGTCCCGTGGACCGTCTCAAGTGGCGGGAGCGGCGGGGGCGTTCCCAGCATGGAGCATGACCGAGCCACCGAGTGGGCCTCCCGGAGGGACGCCGTACGACGATCGCGGGGTGCACGCGCGGCACGGTGTGCGCGGCACCGGCGGCGGCCGATCCGAGCCTGAGCCCGCGTTCGAGGGACCCCTGCAGCTGCTGTCCCGCACCGCATGGCGGACCGTGCTGTTCACCGGCATCGCCTCACTGCTCCTCGGATTGCTCGTCCTGGTGTGGCCCAGCGCCTCGCTGCGCGTCGCCGGCGTGCTCTTCGGGCTCTATCTGGTCTGCAGCGGCATCCTCCAGCTGGCCGCCGCCTTCGGCACGCACCGGACGACCTCGCTGCGGGTGCTGGCGTTCATCAGCGGCGCCGTGTCGATCCTGCTGGGGCTGTTCTGCTTCCGCGGGCCACTCCAGTCCGTGCTGCTGCTCGCGCTGTGGATCGGCATCGGCTGGCTGTTCCGCGGCGTCACCCAGATCGTGGCCGCCGTGCACGATCCGGCGATGCCCGCGCGCGGCTGGCACGCCCTCCTCGGTGCCGTCACCGTGGTGGCCGGCATCGTCCTGATCGACTCGCCGGTCGAGTCCGCCTCCGTCCTCATGCTGGTCGGCGGCTGGTGGCTGGTGGTCGTCGGCCTCGTCGAGACCGTCACCTCGCTGCGGCTGCGCGGACGCGCGCGTCAGGCCCCGCAC
This sequence comes from Streptomyces sp. WAC 04229, assembly GCF_003947455.1. Taxonomy (GTDB): domain Bacteria; phylum Actinomycetota; class Actinomycetes; order Streptomycetales; family Streptomycetaceae; genus Streptomyces. The sequence continues at coordinate 6,257 of NZ_QHJH01000111.1, forward strand.
GAGCTGTGAACGGCGCCCGCGCCTACGCCGAGCGAGCGGTTCTCATACCCGGCGCGATGGACCGCGTACGCCGGGCGGGGACACGAGTGACGTGAGCCCCGCACCGCACGCCGCCACCGCACGCGCCGGGCGCACCGCCTGGCTGCGGGTGCTCGTGCTGCTGCTCGCCCTGGCCGTGCCCTGCGCGCACGCCACGGCCGAGGCGGTGCCCACCGCGACGGTGGCCGCCGGGGCGGTGGGGGAGTACGACCAGGTCGACAGCGCGCTGCGCGCTCCCGTGCGCGGTGAGCGGCGGGCCGGGCCGGAGCGGCCCGTGATCCGGCGGGCGGCACGCCGTGCGCGCCGCGCACCCTCTGTTCCCGCCGTGCCCGCGTCCCGCGCGCGCGGCCCGCGCTCCGTGGTTCTGCGCTGCTGACGGGACCGGGCTCCAGCAGCACGGAATCCCGTACACGGAGACAGGAGCAGTCATGCCCAACGACCCCTACGCCGTCCTGCGCGCCCTCCTGCGTGCCGAGGCCGCCCGCAGTACCCCCAAGTCCGGCCACGCGCCGCAGGCTCCGGCCGAACGGCCGCTCCCCACGCGGGAAGGGAGCCGCGGCTGAGGCGACCGACCGGGCGGTGGAGGCGGGTTCGGGACCGCCTCCACCGCCGGGGGCGCGTCCGCCTTCCCGATTGATCCCCTTTACGGCGTCATTTCCAGCGCCGCACTGGGGCGCCATGGCTGCGCCCGCAACGTCCGGGCCGGTAGGCTTTCCGTGTGATCTTCAAGCGCATCGGAAACGGCCGGCCGTACCCCGACCACGGCCGGGAAAGCACCCGGCAGTGGGCGGACGTCGCTCCGCGTCCGGTCCGCCTCGATCAGCTCGTGACGACCAAGGGCCAGCTCGATCTGGAAACCCTCCTCGCCGAGGACTCCACCTTCTACGGCGACCTCTTCGCGCACGTCGTGAAGTGGCAGGGCGACCTGTATCTGGAGGACGGTCTGCACCGCGCGGTGCGCGCCGCGCTCCAGCAGCGGCAGGTGCTGCACGCGCGGGTTCTCGAACTCGACTGACCCTTTCGGGTTGCCTTGCGGCGAACCACGGAACGTCTACTGATCATCTAATAGGCATCGCCGTCCCGGCGCACTACGCTGCGCCCATGAGCATGCTGACTCCTCCCGGCATGGGTGGCCAGTACAAGATCACGGGGGACAAGTACCCCCGGATGCGCCCGGCCCGGCGACGCGGCAGGCTCGCGTTCCTCGGCGTCGCGTGCGTCACCGTCCTCGGCGTGCTCGGCTGGGGCACGCTCCAGCTCGTGGACGTCTTCACCGGCGGCGACAAGGCCTCGGCGGCCGGTGCCGCGGGGTGCGTCACCGCGTCCGCGAGGACGAGCGCGGCGCCCGCCGCGGCCAAGCTGCCGAAGCCCGGTCAGGTCACCGTCAACGTCCTCAACGCGACGACCCGCGGCGGGCTCGCGCAGAAGACCGCCGACGAGCTGAAGAAGCGCGGCTTCCGCATCGGCGACGTGAGCAACGCGCCCAAGGAGTACGACAAGAAGGTCGACGGCACGGGCGTCCTGCTCGGGCCGGCCGCCTCCCTGAAGAGTTCGCTCACCGTGCTCGGCACCCAGTTGGCCGGTGCCGAACCCCGGGTCGACGCGGCCCGCAAGGGCGCCGAGGTCGACCTGATCATCGGCAACGCCTTCAAGGGGCTGGCGAAGCCGGCGGACGCCGACGCGGCGCTGACCCGGCTGAGCGCGCCGCAGCCGAGCCCCACCGCGGAGAAGAAGAGCTGCTGAGGGGCCCCGGGGGGCGCTGGGGCGGCCTCGCGGGTCGTGCTCGGCCGCTCAGACCACGCGGGTGCTACTCGGCCGCTCCGTACATGCGGTCGCCCGCGTCGCCGAGGCCCGGGACGATGTAGCCCTGCTCGTTCAGGCGCTCGTCCACCGAGGCCGTCACCACGGTCACCGGGGTGCCGGCCAGCTCGCGCTCCATCAGCTCGACGCCCTCGGGGGCCGCGAGCAGCACCACGGCCGTCACGTCGTCGGCGCCGCGCTTGATCAGCTCCCGGATCGACGCGACCAGGGTGCCGCCGGTGGCCAGCATCGGGTCCAGGACGTACACCTGGCGACCGGACAGGTCCTCCGGCATGCGGGTCGCGTAGGTGGAGGCCTGGAGCGTCTCCTCGTTGCGGATCATGCCGAGGAAGCCCACCTCCGCGGTCGGCAGCAGCCGGACCATGCCGTCGAGCATGCCGAGGCCGGCCCGCAGGATCGGCACCACCAGCGGGCGCGGGTGGGAGAGCTTGACGCCCGTGGTCTGCGAGACCGGCGTGCGGATGTCGACCTGTTCGGTGCGCACGTCGCGCGTGGCCTCGTAGGCGAGCAGGGTGACCAGCTCGTCGGCGAGGCGGCGGAAGGTCGCGGAGTCGGTGCGCTGGTCGCGCAGCGTGGTGAGCTTGTGGGCGACCAGGGGGTGGTCGACGACGTGGAGACGCATGTCCCCCACAGTAACCGGGCCCCGTGGGGCCGGCGTCCCCGCGGCGGGCAAGCCACCGGACCGCCGCGCCACTCATTCGCCGGAGTCGAACCGCCCGGGCGGGGGAAGGCGGAAGGGGACGGAGACTGGGTGGTGAGACTGTGCCTGACCGGAACTTCCACGACATGCCCGCCCGCGGCGACGAGCCCGGGGCACGACGCGGTACGGAGACGGAACGGGACCGGGGGGCCGAGCGGCGACGACGCCGGGCCCAGTTCCTGCGGGACCTCGCCGAGGCCCGTGAGCTGCGGGACCGCGTGCAGCCGCGCCGCGTCAAGGTCGCCCGGCTGCGGCACGCGATGCGCATGCGCACCTTCCGCTGGTGACTTAACGCCCCGGCCGGGGAAGACCGCGCGCCGCGCCGACGTTGGTCGGAACGGACGTACGCGGGGACCCGGAAGAATCCGCGTACGATCCGCACGTGGCGGCGACAGGGCGGCTTCCCGGGTACGTACTTCCCGGGTCGCCGGGCGAAACTGCCGGACACAGGGCTCCGAAGACGTCCCCTCAGCGCCTTGTTTCTGCCACGATTCCGAGTGGGTGGGCTCGGAGCACCGCTTCCCCGCCCACAGCCTCCGCCGGGGGGACCCCCAACCGGCACGCCTATGACCAGTGGGAGAGTCACGGTGTACTTCGCCGCACTGCTCGCGCGCACCGAAGACGGGTGGGAAGCGAGCGACACGGAGCTCGACGATGTGGAGACCCTGTCGGATCTGGCCGACCTGGCCCGGGAGGCCTCACCGGACGAGGACACGGTGCTCGTGCTGATCGAGCAGGAGGACGCGTGGTTCGGAGTCGTCCGGGTGGACGGCGAGGAGGACCCGCGCATCTACGTCTCGGACGCCGCCGCGGCCGCCCGCAGCAGCTACGGCGAGATCCTGCTCACCGACGAGTTGCTCGGCCGGGACCCCGGTGACGACGACGACCTCGACGCCCTCGACCTCGACGGCACCGAGGACGGCGAGTCCGACGACGACGAGGACGGGGCCGAGGGCGCCGACGGTGCCGCCGGCGCCGGCGAGGCCGTGCCGCACGGCCCGGTCGGTGACCCGGAGGTCCTCGACGACCTCGGCGTGAGCGAGAAGGAACTGCGCTCGATGTCCGGGGACGCGGTCGGGGAGATCGCCGAGGCGCTGGGCGCCTCCGACGTGCTGGAGACCGTCCGCTGACCGGACCGGAGCAGGAGCACGACACGGACGCCGCCGTACCGCCCGACCCGGTGCGGGACCGGTGGCGGACCGCGATGCGGCTCGCCCTGGCCGAGGCCGGGCGGGCCGCGCGGGCCGGGGACGTCCCGGTCGGCGCCGTCCTGCTGGCGCCGGACGGCCGGACCGTCCTGGCGGCCGGGCACAACGAACGCGAGGCCACCGGCGACCCGACGGCCCACGCCGAGGTGCTCGCCGTCCGGCGGGCGGCCGCGGTACTCGGAGAGTGGCGGCTGGCCGGCTGCACGCTCGTCGTCACCCTGGAGCCGTGCACGATGTGCGCGGGCGCGCTGGTGCAGTCCCGCGTGGCCCGCGTCGTCTACGGCGCGCGCGACGACAAGGCGGGCGCGGCCGGCTCCCTGTGGGACGTCGTGCGCGACCGCCGGCTCAACCACCGTCCCGAGGTGATCGAGGGCGTGCTCGCGGACGACTGCGCCCTGCTGCTCACCAACTTCTTCCGGGACCGCTGACGGCCCCGTGCCGGGCGTCCACAACCGATTTCAGACCAGGCCGCACTCTGTTGTAAGGTCTCTCTCGGTAGCGTGTCCGAGCGGCCGAAGGAGCTCGCCTCGAAAGCGAGTGTGGCGCAAGTCACCGAGGGTTCAAATCCCTCCGCTACCGCTCTTGAAGGGCCCCGTCGAAAGACGGGGCCCTTCGTGCGATCATGTTCGACCGAAAGGCGTGCGTCGAAAGGGACAGGGGAGGCCGCGGTGGCGGTGAACTCGAAGAAGATCGCCGTCTACGTGCTCGTGGTCTTCGCGCTGTATGTGATCATCACGGATCCGGCCAAGGCCGCCGACTACGTCCAGATAGGTTTCCAGGGCATCTCCGACGCGGCGAGCGCCGTCGGCGACTTCATGACCTGGGCCGCCAACGGAGGAAAGTGATGATCCGCCACCTCGTGCTGTTCAAGCTGAACGACGGCGTCGAGCGCGACGACCCGCGCGTCATGAAGGGCGTCGAGGCCTTCCGGGCGCTCGGCGGCCGGATCGAGGAGCTGCGCTTCTGGGAGTGCGCCTGGAACATCAGCGACCGGCCCATCGCGTACGACTTCGCCATCAACTCGGCCGTGGACGACGCCGACGCCCTCACCCGCTACCTCGAACACCCGGCGCACCAGGCCGGCGTCGCGCTCTGGCGCGAGTTCGCCACCTGGGTGATCGCCGACTACGAGTTCTAGCGCTTCGAGTTCCACCGCGGACGGGCCCCGGTACGGGCTCCCCCGGCCCGCGCGCCCCCCGGCCCCGCACCCACCCGGTGCGGGGCCGTTCCGTTTTCGCTCAACACGGCGTTATGCGGTGCTTGCACACAGTGGACATGTCTTGTGATGCTATGACCGCTTTTGACGGATGAGTTGACGGAAGAGCTGACTGATCACGAGGTGGAGTTGACCGTGCCGGCCAGTACTGCGCCTCAAGCACCGCCCGCACCGCCTGCCCAGGTCTCGGCCGAGGCCCAGCCCCAGGAACCGGAGGCCCCCGCGCCGCCACGCAGCCGGGGCGCCGACACCCGGGCCCTGACCCAGGTGCTCTTCGGTGAACTCAAGGACCTCACCCCGGGCACGCCGGAGCACGACCGGGTGCGCGCGGCGCTCATCGAGGCCAACCTCCCGCTGGTGCGCTACGCCGCCGCCCGCTTCCGCTCGCGCAACGAGCCGATGGAGGACGTCGTCCAGGTCGGCACCATCGGGCTCATCAACGCCATCGACCGCTTCGACCCGGAGCGGGGCGTGCAGTTCCCGACCTTCGCGATGCCCACCGTCGTCGGCGAGATCAAGCGGTACTTCCGCGACAACGTCCGCACGGTGCACGTGCCGCGCCGGCTGCACGAGCTGTGGGTGCAGGTCAACAGCGCGACCGAGGACCTGACGACCTCCTTCGGGCGGTCCCCGACGACCGCCGAGATCGCCGAGCGGCTGCGCATCACCGAGGACGAGGTGCTGTCCTGCATCGAGGCGGGACGGTCGTACCACGCCACCTCGCTGGAGGCCGCCCAGGAGGGCGACGGGCTGCCCGGGCTGCTCGACCGGCTCGGCTACGAGGACCCGGCCCTCGACGGCGTCGAACACCGCGATCTCGTACGGCACCTGCTGGTCCAGCTCCCGGAGCGGGAACAGCGGATCCTGCTGCTGCGCTACTACAGCAACCTCACCCAGTCGCAGATCAGCGCGGAACTCGGCGTCTCCCAGATGCACGTGTCGCGGCTACTGGCGCGTAGTTTCCAGCGATTGAGGTCCGCGAACCGGATCGACGCGTAACCTCGGAACGGACTCGGGACGCGGTCGAAAGCGCGAGCGAGACGTCACCGGGGCGAGCGAATCGCCCACCAGGGCCGTTGCTCGTCCAATCGGACTGAAAGGCCGTCAGACCCCCTGTTTCCAGGGGGTATTCGTGTCTCGGATGTCGACATGTCACTACAGCGCGTTGCCGACATGTGACATTCTTCCGGAGACGCGTTTGCCGGAGCCCCGGCTCCGGTATTCAGGTGAAGGCTGCGTTCCCGGCGTGGGAGCGTGTGCCGCGACCGTCCCGCGACCCAAAGGGGGTGGCATGTCCGCAGACCAGGGCAGCTCGAAGGTGCTCGCGCTCGCGGAGAGCGAGACCGCGCCCGACACGATCGAGGCGCTCGGCCCCGTCGATGACGTCCAGGCCATCGAAGCCGTTCCGACCCTCGACGCCGTGCCGGCCCAGACCCTTCCGGCCACGGAGGCCATCGACACCCGCACCCTGTCCCGCTCCCTGTTCCTGCGGCTCGCCGCCCTCGACGAGGACAGCCCGGAACGCGGCTACGTCCGGGACACCCTGATCGAGCTCAATCTCCCGCTGGTGCGTTACGCCGCCGCGCGCTTCCGCTCCCGCAACGAGCCGATGGAGGACATCGTCCAGGTCGGCACCATCGGCCTGATCAAGGCGATCGACCGCTTCGACTGCGAACGGGGCGTGGAGTTCCCGACGTTCGCGATGCCGACCGTCGTCGGTGAGATCAAGCGGTTCTTCCGCGACACCTCGTGGTCGGTGCGCGTCCCGCGCCGCCTCCAGGAGCTGCGGCTGGCGCTGACCAAGGCCAGCGACGAGCTGTCCCAGAAGCTGGACCGGTCCCCGACGGTCGGCGAGCTGGCCGCCGTGCTGGGCGTGTCCGAGGAGGACGTCGTCGACGGCCTCGCGGTCGGCAACGCCTACACCGCCTCCTCGCTGGACTCCCCCGCCCCGGAGGACGACGGCGGCGAGGGCTCGCTGGCGGACCGCCTGGGCTACGAGGACACGGCGCTGGAGGGCGTGGAGTACCGCGAGTCCCTCAAGCCGCTGCTGGCCAAGCTGCCGCCCCGGGAGCGCCGGATCATCATGCTGCGCTTCTTCGCCAACATGACCCAGTCGCAGATCGGCGAGGAGGTCGGCATCTCGCAGATGCACGTCTCCCGACTGCTCACCCGGACCCTGTCGCAGCTGCGCGAGGGCCTCATCTCCGACTGAGCGGCAGCCCGGCTGCGCCTTGGCCAACGGCCCGGCGGTCGCCGCGGCCCCTCGGGGGTGCCACGGCGACCGCCGTGGTGCGCCGGGGGCGGCCTCGGGCGCCGGGCCTGCCTCTGCCGGGTGCCGGTGTGGTGCCGGGTGCTCGTCCCTGCCGGGTGCGGGTGTGGCCGGGTGCCCGTTGCGGCTGGGTGCGGGTGGTGCGCCGGGTGCCCGTTGCTGCTGGGTGCGGTGCTGTGCCGGGTGCATGCTGCGGCCGAGCGCGGGCTGTGCCGGGCGCCCTGTTCCCCGCCCGGGCGCGGGTTGCCCGTCCCGCTCGGGGCGCGGGTGCTGTGCCGGGTGGGTGCCCAGGACCGGTTCCGAAGGTTGACTGCCCCGCCCAAGTGCAGGGTGCCTGGGTGGCGGGCCGAAGATGCCACCGGCCGGCCGAGCCGCGGTGCCACCCGGGCCACGGTCCTCCGGGCCACGAGGGTGCCGAGGCTTCCCCATGCCGAGGCACTCGGCTGAGAAGACACCGAGCCCATCCGGATGCCGGTCCGCCGGGCCACGAGGGCACTGAGCGGCCGGGCCCCAGTCCGCCGGGCCACCGGGACGCCGACCCGCTGGGCTGGGCGGATGCCGAGCCCGCCCGGCTGCCGGGCCGCCAAGCCCCCCTGGTCACCCGGACGCCGACCCGCTGAGCCACGTGGACACCGACCCCGCCCGGACACCGACCCCGCCCGGATGCCGGCCCCGGGCCAAGGGAACACCGAGCCGGCCGGCCCGTTCCGCCGGACCACGGGCACACCGCGCCGCCACCGGATGCAGGCCGCGGTCAAGGCGGCGCCGAGCCGCACCCGGGCCTAGGGGGTACGGAGCCCACCCGGACGCCGAGGCCACGGGCGCGCCGAGGCCAGGGCAGAGCCCCGCGCCCGTGGCCGTGGGGATACGGGCCCGCCCGAGGGCCGGCCCCGTGCCGTCTAACCCAGCGCCAGCCAGGCCACCGCCGCGACGACGATCACGGCGGCGACGATGCCGACGATCAGGCCGATGCGGGGCCCGGCGGAGGCGGCGGGGGCGGCCTGGCGGGTCTGCGGGGCGTCGTCGACGAACGCGCGGAACATCTGGGTGCTGCCTGCGGGGTCGTTGGTGCCCTGGGGGCCCTGGTTGTTAGCCATGGGCCGAGACACTAGCGAATCCGCGGGTACCGCCCAAGTGCGGGGCTCCCGACCGGCCTTGCCCCGGCTCACGGGCCGCCACCTGTGTGTTTACTTTCGTAATACTTGCCTTTGCCAACTTTTTATGGCGCAACGACCGTTTTTGTTTGCCTGTAGCAACCAACGGAACTTATCGTTGCCCTAAGCAACGAATCGGGAGGTGCGCGCATGGCCGGGAAGGCGCAGTACGAGGAGCTGATCCGTCAGTTCAGTGCCTTCGGCGCCGTGAAACGCGAGATGGGCCGGCTGCTGCCGGCCGACTGCCCCGGCGGTTCGGCGGCCGTGATGACACTGCTCGGCCGGCACGGGGACATGCGCATGAGCAAGCTCGCCGAGCTGCTCGCCGTGGACATGTCGGTGACCAGCCGCCATGTGGCCCATGTCGCGGACCGGGGCTGGATCGAACGCTCCCCCGACCCCGCCGACAAGCGCTCGCGCATCCTGCGCCTGACGCCCGAGGGCCAGGCCCAGCTCGACGACATCGCCGAGCGGACCACCCAGCTGCTCGCCCACCGGCTGAGCGACTGGTCCGACGACGAGGTCGGTCAGCTCTCCCGGCTCATGGCCCGCCTCAGGGCCAGCTTCGACGACTGCCGGACCCCCGCGGTCCGGCCTCCCGCACTGTCCGGGGACGAACAGTCCACCCGTACACCCGCGATCACCACGTAAGCAAAGGAAGTCCATGGCAACGACCACACCAGCCGGTGTGCGGGCTCATGCCAAGCACGGGGGAGGCTCCACCGGAGACGCTCCGATGACGCACCGGCAGATCATGGAAGCACTGTCCGGGCTGCTGCTCGGCATGTTCTGCGCCATTCTGTCCTCGACCATCGTCACCAACGCGCTGCCCGAGATCATCGGCGACCTCGGCGGCGGCCAGAGCGCCTACACCTGGGTCGTCACGGCCTCGCTGCTGACGATGACCGCCTCGACCCCCCTGTGGGGCAAGCTCGCGGACCTCTTCAGCAAGAAGGCCCTGGTCCAGATAGCCCTGATCGTCTTCGTCATCGGCTCCGTCGTGGCCGGTCTGGCGCAGAACCCCGCGATGCTGATCACCGCGCGGGCCATCCAGGGCCTGGGCGCCGGCGGTCTCTCCGCCCTGGCCCAGATCATCATGGCCGCGATGATCGCCCCGCGTGAGCGCGGACGCTACTCCGGCTACCTGGGCGCGACCTTCGCCGTCGCCACCGTCGGCGGTCCGCTGCTCGGCGGCGTCATCACCGACACCAGCTGGCTCGGCTGGCGCTGGTGCCTCTACGTCGGCGTGCCCTTCGCGATCCTCGCCCTGATCGTGCTCCAGAAGACGCTGCACCTGCCCGTGGTCAAGCGGAAGGTGAAGGTCGACTGGGCCGGCGCCTTCTTCGTCACGGCGGCCGTCTGCCTGCTGCTCGTCTGGGTCACCTTCGCCGACGACAAGTACTCCTGGATGTCCTGGCAGACCGGCGCCATGGTCGGCGGCGCGGTCGTGCTGACGCTGCTCTTCCTGCTCGTCGAGTCCAAGGCGAGCGAGCCGATCATCCCGCTGCGGCTGTTCCGCAACCGCACCATCGCCCTGGCCTCGCTGGCCTCGCTCTTCGTCGGCATCGCGATGTTCGCGGGCACCGTCTACTTCAGCCAGTACTTCCAGCTGGCCCGGGACAAGTCCCCGACCATGTCGGGCGTCATGACCATCCCGATGATCGGCGGCCTGTTCATCTCGTCGACCGTCTCCGGCATCGTCATCACGAAGACCGGCAAGTGGAAGCGCTGGCTGCTGGCCGGCGGCGTGCTGCTCACCGCGGGCCTGGGCCTGCTCAGCACCATGCGCTACGACACCGCGTACTGGCACATCGCGATCTTCATGGCGCTGATGGGTCTCGGCGTCGGCATGATGATGCAGAACCTGGTGCTCTGCACGCAGAACCAGGTGGCCCCGAGCGACCTGGGTGCGGCCTCCTCCACGGTGACCTTCTTCCGGTCCCTCGGCGGCGCGGTGGGCGTCTCGGTGCTCGGCTCCGTCATGTCGACCCGGATCAGCCACTACGCCTCCGACACCATCGGGCAGCTCAGCCCGCAGGAGCAGGCGGCGGCCGCCAAGGCCTCCGGCAGCGGCGCCATCCCCGACATGGACCTGCTGCCCCACGGCATCCGCGAGTGGCTGGAGAGCGCCTACGGGCACGGCATCGCCGACATCTTCCTGTACGTCGCCCCGATCGCCCTGCTCGGCTTCCTGGTGACCCTCTTCATCAAGGAGGTCCCGCTGCGCACCTCGGGCGCCCTCGCCCAGGCCGCCGAGGCCGCCGCCGAGGCCACCCCGCCCACCGCGGGCTCCCCCGCCGAGGCCACCAGGGTCGCCGACGCACCGGTCCCGGCCGGTGCGATGGCGGCCGTGGCGGCGCCCGCCGCTCCGTCGGCCGTCTCGGACACCCAGGTCGCCGCGAGCGCGGCCACCCAGCGGCTCGGTGCCGTCGCCACGGCGGCCGGCTCCGGTGAGCCGACGGCGTCCGTCGCCGGTGGCATCGCGGTCCGCGGCTTCGTCCGCGGCGCCGAGTCCGCCCCGGTCCCGCAGGCCGCCGTCACGCTGATCTCGCTGGCGGGCCGGCAGCTGGGCCGGTCGGTCGCCCAGGCCGACGGCTCCTACGTGCTGGACGCGCCGAGCGCGGGATCGTACGTCCTGATCGCCTCCGCCGACGGCTTCCAGCCGCAGGCCTCCACCATCGTCGTCAACGACGAGCCGGTCGCCTTCGACATCCTGCTCAGCGGCACCAGCGGCCTGACCGGCCTGGTCCGGGCGCTGGAGAACGGGCTGCCGGTCAAGGACGCCATGGTGATCGTGACCGATGTGCGCGGCGACCTGCTGGCCAGCGCCGCCACCGGTGAGCAGGGCGAGTTCGCCTTCGCCGAACTGGTGCCGGGCACGGTGACCGTCGCGGTCAACGCCGTCGGCTACCGGCCGCGCGCCCTGCCGGTCGAGGTCGGCGGCACCGGGGTCACCCGGGTCGAGGTCGACCTCCAGGCCGGAGCCCGGGTCCAGGGCGTCGTCAAGGCGCCGCACGGCGCGCTGGCCGACGCCCGCGTCACCCTGGTCGACGCGGCGGGCAACGTGGTCGGCACGGCCACCACCGGCGCGGACGGGGCGTACGCCTTCACCGACCTGGACGCCGGTGAGTACACCGTCATCGCGACCGGCTACCCGCCGGTGGCGACGGCCCTGACGGTCGCCGGCCCGGGTGCCGACGGCCACGACATCGAGCTCGCCCACCCCGGCGAGTAGCGAGTCCCCGGCCCGTGGTGGCGTGCGCGCTCTGAGCGGAGGTGCGCCCGCCCACCACGGGCCGGCTTCTTTACGACCACTTTCTGAGCCTTTGCAGGGAGAAAACGGGATGGGACTGACCGCGAGGATCCGAACGCGGGACGGATGGGCCGTGTCGCACGCGGTCGTCACGGTGACCGACATGACCGGCACCCAGGTGCTGCGGGCCGAGGCGGACACCGAGGGCACCGTGCGGAACGCCACCCCGCTCGCGCCGGGGGCGTACACCGTCATCGTCACGGCGGTCGGGTACGCGCCCGCCGCGTCCAGCGCGATCGTCACCGCGAGCGGCCGGGCCGAAGTCGGCACGGTGACGCTGGCCCGGCACGGCGGCACCGAACTGCCGCCGCCCGGCCCGTGGACGGTCGACCCGGCGCACTCCGCCGTCTCCGCCGTCGCCCAGCACCTCGGCATCTCCAGCGTGCGCGGGCGCTTCACCGACTTCGCCGCCCTCGTCGAGATCGCGCCGGACGACGTCGCCAAGTCGCGGGTCGAGGCGGTGATCCGGGCCGCCTCCATCGACACCGGCAACGGCATGCGCGACACCCACCTGCGCTCGCCGGACTTCCTGGACGTCGAGCGCTTCCCGGAGATCACCTACCGCTCCACCGGGGTGTCCGAGGCCGGTCCCGACCGCTGGACCGTCCACGGCGAACTGGGGCTGCACGGCGTCGTCCGCCCGGTCGACCTGGACCTGGCCTACCTCGGCACCGGTGCCGATCCGTGGGGCGGCACCCGGGCGGCGTTCCGCGCGACGACCGAGCTGCGCCGCGAGGACTTCGCCATGAACTACAACCAGGTCGTCCAGGCCGGCATCGCCGCCATCGGGACGACCCTCAGGGTCGAGCTGGACATCCAGGCGGTCCAGGGGGAGTCACTGCCGGCCGTCTGAGCCGTCGCGGGGCGCCCGGGCCACCAGTTCGGCGCAGAGATCCCGGAGCTTGACGTTCCGGTTCTGTGAGACCCGGCGCAGCCGCTCCATGGCCCGGTGGGCGTCCACGCGCTCCCGGGCCATGACCATGCCGACCGCCTGGTCGATGACGCTCCGGGAGAGCAGGGCGGTACGCACGTCGGACGCCGAGGCCTGCTCCCGTTCGATGCGCAGGGCCTCGTTCACGGCGGCCGCCGTCCGCTCCACGAAGGCGCGGGCGGCGTCTCGTCCGTCGGCGAGGGAGTCCGGTTCGAGGCCGTAGAGGTTGAGCGCGGCGTCCGGCTCGCCGTCGACGGGCAGCGGCAGCGCCAGCACGCAGCGCACGCCGGTGCCCAGCGCGTACTCGGTGTACGCGGGCCAGCGGGTCTCGGTCGCCAGGTCGGCCGCGTACTGCGGGGTCTGCGTGTCGGCGGCGTCCACACAGGGGCCCGAGCCGTTCTCGTACTGGCGCAGGTCCAGACCGCTGGGCAGACCGGTGCTGCCCGCCAGGGTCATCAGCCGGTCGGACCGGCGCACGGTGACGGAGCAGGCGGCTGCGCCGGGCACCTCCGCGACCGCGCGGTCGGTCACGTCGCGCAGCAGGGTGTCGAGACCCTGGCTGCGCGCCAGCGCCCGGTCGAGGGTGTCGGGGATCTGCGAGGTCATGCCCCTACGTCTGTCCCGTCACCGCTCGTTGACGCCTCGGCCGCCCGAACCCGTGTTCGCGTCGACGATGCGCCGGGCCAGGTCGCGCAGTTTCACGTTCTCCCGCTGGGACGCCTTGACCAGGGACTCGAAGGCGCCGGCCGCGTCGATGTCCAGGCGCTCCATGAGGATGCCGGTGGCCTGGCCGATCAGGTCCCGGGTGCGCATCGCCTCGGTGAGCTGCTCGCGCACCGTCGCCGAGTCCAGGGCGAGCGAGACGTGCGCGGTGAACAGCCGTCCGATGCGGGTGGCGTCCTCGTCGAAGGCCTGCGGTTTACGCGCGTACGCCGTCAGCACGGTCAGGCGGCGCCGGTCGGCGCGCAGCCGCAGCGAGAGCGCCGAGCGCAGGCCGAGGCCGGACAGGGCGTTGCCGCCGCCGTCGGCCTCGCTGTCGGCCGTCCGCACCACGGGCGTGGTCCACAGGCGCTCCCAGTCCGGGTGCGGGGTGTGGCCGCCGCCGTGGCGGGGCTCGGCGGCGAAGCGTACGGTCTCGTCGGTCCAGGCGAGGGTGCGCAGCCGGCCGCTGCGCTGGATCTCCGCGATGCCCGCGTGCTCGGCCCCGGGGAGCAGGCGCACCGCCAGTTCGACGGCGGCGTTCATGGTGTCGTCGGGGGTGCCCGTCCCGTGCAGGTGGCGTGCGGCCGCCGTCAGGGACTCGGCCAGCTCGAAGCCCACCGGAAAACGCGGCAAATCAGTAAATTCGGACGCAGCCACCACGAACCTCTTCGGCATGCCCGGCCAACGGCCGTGCGCAGGAGAGCTCCGCAGCACATTCCCGACTGCGAGCACAGGACGAACAGCACTTTAGCTGCTTGGTTGCGTGCCGGTGACGCCCGGCCGAAGGAGCGGGCGGCCGCCTTCCGTACCGCCCGACCGCGTGGTGCAATGGGCAGCGGGTCAGGAAGCGGCCCGGCCGAAGCCGGACGGACATCTGTCAGGTGAGTGCTGTGACCTTCCTCCCCCAGCCCTGCGGGCCGCGCGAGCCGTGTGATCCACCCGGCTGCGCGGTGCTCGACATGCCCGGCGAGATCGACTTCTGCAACGCCTCGGGGCTGCTGCCGCTGATCATGGCCGCCGTGGACCAGCGGTCCGCCGACTTCCGCCTCCTCGTCCTGGACCTGTCCGCGACCCGCTTCATGGACTCCCAGGGCGTCCGTCTCCTCACCGCGGTACGCCACCGCCTCCCCGCCGGAGCCCGCCTACGGGTGGTGGCCGCCCCGAGGACCGTACCGAGCCGCGTCCTCGAACTTTCCGGCCTGCGCCGCGACGTCCCGGTGCACGACAACCTCGCGGAGGCGTTGCGCGCGGGGAGTGGCACGGGGGCTTAGGCCCGCGCGACGGCGGGCCACCCGGCGGGACGGCGGGCCCCTCGCCGGGGCGTGGCGGCCTAGGCTGGCCGTATGGCACCGAACATCGCGACGAACACCCGTGTCTCCCTCGCCGAGTTGCTGGACTTCGTCCGCCCCCGGCACCGGGCGATCCTGCTCACCCGGCGGGGTGACGGCGGCCCCCAGGCGTCGCCGCTGACCTGCGGGGTCGACGACTCCGGCCGGATCGTCGTCTCCACCTACCCGGAGCGGGCCAAGACCCGCAACGCGCGCCGCGATCCGCGGGTCGGCCTCGTCGTGCTCAGCGACGAGTGGAACGGCCCCTGGGTCCAGATCGACGGCACGGCGGAGGTCATCGACTCACCCGACTCCGTGGAGCCGTTGGTGGAGTACTTCCGCAACATCTCCGGCGAGCACCCCGACTGGGACGAGTACCGGGAGGCCATGGTCCGGCAGGGCAAGTCGATCGTCCGAGTGACGCCGGAGCGGTGGGGGCCGGTGGCGACCGGCGGCTTCCCGGCGCGGCTGGCAGCGGACGACTGAGAGCGCGGCCGGGGAGCCACGGCTGACGCGAGGTCAGCCGCGTTCGACCATCGCCTCGATGCCGGCGACCAGCAGGTCGAGCGCGAACTCGAAGTCCCGGTCGAGCATCTCCGCGACGGTGCCGCCGCCACGGGCCGCCATGATCTCCTGCGCCTCCCCGACGACGTCCGCGGAGTCCGGCACCTCGGTCGCCGCGTCCATCGAGTCCTGGAAGTACTCGTCCGGGCTCCGGCCGTGGTCCGCCGCCCGGGCGAGGAACCGGCCCTCGACGGTGCCGTAGCCGTTGACGAACTGGAAGACGGCGGAGATGGCGCCCGTCAGCCGGTGCTCGGGCAGGCCGCTGCCGCGCATGACGGCCTGCACGGCCCGGGAGAACGCCAGCGAGTGCGGGCCGATGTTGAGGTACGTGCCCAGCAGCGGGGCCAGCCACGGGTGGCGCACCAGCAGGGCGCGGTTCTCCCTGGCCAGCGTGCGCAACTGCGCGCGCCAGTCCTGGACGGCCTCCGGATCGGGGTGGCGCAGCTCGCCGAAGACCGCGTCCAGGGCGAGTTCGAGCAGCTCGTCCTTGGTGTCGACGTACCAGTAGACGGACATCGCGGTGACGTTCAGCTCGGCGGCCAGGCGGCGCATGGAGAAGCCCGCCAGCCCCTCGGCGTCCAGCAGCCGGACCGTGGCCGCGGTGATGCGCTCCCGGTCAAGACCCGAGGGCTGCCCGCCACGCCGCCCGCCGCGGCGCTCCGCGTCCGCCATCCAGACACTGGCCCGGGGCCCCTGCCGCCCTGCCTTCGCCATGCGCGTCTTCTCCTCGACTCATCGAACGCCGGTCAGCCGCACGCCCCGTGAGGGGCGCGGGGAACGGCGCGACCAGCCACGACGGGCCGGCAGCCGCACGACTACCCTGCCACCCCGCCCCTCAGGCGGCCAGCTTCTC
>NZ_QHJH01000112.1 GCF_003947455.1 Streptomyces sp. WAC 04229
CGGCCCCCCGGGGGCCGCGTCACCCGAGGCCCCCCCCCCCGGCCGAGGGGGGGGGGGCCCGCGGGCCCCCCCCCTCCCCCCCCCCCCCCCCCCCCCCCCGGCCCCCCCGGGGGCCCGCGCAGCCGGCACCCGGCGCCCCGGAGCAGCCCGCCGTACCGGCCCAGCAGCCGCCGTTCCAGCCGCAGGCTCCGCAGCCGGCGCCCGCCGCGTGGAACCCGCCGCCCGCCCAGCCCGCTGCGCCGGCCGGTTACGGCTTCCCGCAGCCCGGCGCCACGCCTCCGGCACCGCAGCCTCCGGCCCAGCAGCCGGGCGGCGCTCCCGTGCCCGGGTCCGAGGGCGGTTACGGCTTCCCGCAGAAGGCTGCGCGTCCTCCCGAGCCGTACTCCCCCGCCCAGCCCGGTACCTACGGGTTCCCGCAGGCACCGCAGGGGCAGTCGCAGCCCGATGCCGCTCAGGTTCCGCCGGCCGCGCCGCAGGCGACCCCGCACGGGTACGCCCCGCAGGTCCCGCCCGCCCAGCCGATGCCGCAGCCGGGCCAGGCACCGCAGTCTCCGCCCCAGACGCCCCAGATGCCCCAGACGCCCCAGACGCCCCAGGCGATGCAGCCCGGCGCGCCCGGTCAGCCGGGCCAGGCAGGTGTGCCCGGTCAGGCAGGTGTGCCCGGTCAGCCCGACCATCAGCCGCAGCAGCATCCCCAGGCACCACCGCAGCAGCCTCACATCCCCCAGCAGCCTCAGGCACCCCAGCCGCAGCACCAGTACCCGCAGCAGCCGGACGCCCCGCAGCCGCCGCAGCAGCCCGTCGACCCCCGGCTCGGGGCCGCCTGGCCGCAGCCCATGCAGCACGACCAGCGTCAGCCCACCAACCCGGGGGCCGCACCGCTCGGGTACACCGCTGCCGTGGAGCTGTCGTCCGACCGGCTGCTCAACAACAAGCGGCAGAAGGCGAAGAGCAGCCGTCCGGCGGCCGGCGGTTCGCGGTTCAAGCTGGGCGGCAAGAAGGAGGAGGCCGAGCGGCAGCGGAAGCTGGATCTGATCCGCACCCCGGTGCTCTCCTGCTACCGCATCGCCGTCATCAGCCTCAAGGGCGGTGTCGGCAAGACGACCACCACCACCGCCCTCGGCTCCACGCTCGCCACCGAGCGGCAGGACAAGATCCTCGCGATCGACGCCAACCCGGACGCCGGCACGCTCGGCCGCCGCGTGCGCCGTGAGACCGGGGCCACCATCCGCGACCTCGTGCAGGCGATCCCGCACCTCAACTCGTACATGGACATCCGGCGGTTCACCTCGCAGGCCTCGTCCGGTCTCGAGATCATCGCCAATGACGTCGACCCGGCCGTGTCCACCACGTTCAACGACGAGGACTACCGGCGCGCGATCGACGTGCTCGGCAAGCAGTACCCGGTCATCCTCACCGACTCGGGCACCGGGCTCCTCTACAGCGCGATGCGCGGCGTGCTGGACCTCGCCGACCAGCTGATCATCATCTCCACACCCTCCGTGGACGGTGCGAGCAGCGCCAGTACGACGCTGGACTGGCTGTCCGCGCACGGCTACGCCGACCTGGTGTCGCGGTCGATCACGGTCATCTCGGGGGTTCGCGAGACCGGCAAGATGATCAAGGTCGACGACATCGTGGGGCACTTCCAGACGCGGTGCCGGGGCGTCGTCGTGGTCCCCTTCGACGAGCACCTGTCCGCCGGTGCGGAGGTCGACCTCGACATGATGCGGCCGAAGGTGCGGGAGGCGTACTTCAACCTCGCGGCGATGGTCGCCGAGGACTTCGTCCGCCACCAGCAGTCGCACGGCCTGTGGACGTCCGACGGCAACCCGCCGCCGGTCGCCGCGCCGCCGATGCCGGGCCAGCAGCAGCCGATGCCGGGTCACCCCCAGCCGGGCCAGGCCTATCCCCAGCAGCCGGGCCAGCCGTACCCGCAGCAGCCCGGCCAGCCGTACCCGCAGCAGCCGGGGCAGGTGCCGCCGCAGCCGCAGCCGGGGCAGCCCTACCCCCAGCCCGGGTACGGGTATCCGCAGCAGGGGCAGACGCCTCCGCCCCCGCCGCAGCAGTAGCCCGCCGGAGTCCCGAAGGCCCGCGTCGTCCCGGACGGCGCGGGCCTTCGCGTGTGCGCGGGCAGTACCGGTGAAACACGGGCGTCAGGCTCTCACCAGGGAGGCGCCAGAGGTCTGCGCCAATGAGAGTGACGGGTTGGCCAACTCGCCGTTTCCGCAGGCCACATGGGGTTTGACGGACCGTTGACGCGCGCAGACTGCCGCTGGTAGACACACACTTCATTCCGCGTTCACCACTGTTCAAGCCCGCCTCACGCGGGGACGTCCGGCGTTCCCGCGTGCGATGACGCGAGGTCAGGTAGTCATGAGCACACACGATCAGCACGGCAGTGGACGTACCGCCCCCCGCCGGTTCAGAGCCCGGCTCCTGGCCGCGGCGGGCGCCTGCGCGCTGCTCCTCACGTCGGGGGCAATCGCTCCCGCGGCCACGGCGGCCGAGGACGGCGACGGGGGCGGCGGCAAGACGCTCACCGTCGCCGTGGCGCAGAGCGTCGACTCGCTCAGCCCCTTCCTGGCGGTACGCCTGCTCACCACGAGCATCCACAAGCTGACGTACGAGTACCTGACCAACTACGACGCCAAGGACAACCACGTCATACCGGGGCTCGCGACCGAGTGGAAGGCGTCGTCCGACAAGCTGACCTGGACGTACAAGATCCGCTCCGACTCCCAGTGGTCGGACGGGCAGCAGGCCACCGCCGAGGACGCGGCGTGGACGTTCAACAAGATGATGACCGACCAGGGCGCCGCCACCGCCAACGGCAGCTTCGTCGGCAACTTCGAGAAGGTGACCGCGCCCAGCCCGACCCAGCTGGTGATCCGGCTGAAGAAGCCGCAGGCCACGATGACCGCGCTGGACGTGCCGATCGTGCCCAAGCACGTCTGGGAGAAGGTCGGGGACTTCTCGAAGTTCAACAACGACAAGGACTTCCCGATCGTCGGCAACGGGCCGTTCATCCTCACGGACTACAAGCCGGACAGCTATGTGCGGCTCAAGGCCAACAAGGACTTCTGGCGGGGCGCCCCCAAGTTCGACAACCTGGTGTTCCGCTACTACAAGGACCAGGACGCCGCCGTCGCCGCCCTGCGCAAGGGCGAGGTGTCGTTCGTGGCCGGGTCGCCGTCCCTGACGCCCGCCCAGGCCGACTCCCTCGAGGGCGAGGAGAACATCCGCGTCAACGACGCCCCCGGCCGCCGCTTCTACGCCCTCGCCACCAACCCGGGCGCCCGGGCGAAGGACGGCACGAAGTTCGGTGACGGCGATCCCTCGCTCCTCGACCAGCGGGTGCGGAACGCGCTGTTCATGGCGGTGGACCGCAAGGCGATCGTCGACAAGGTGTTCCAGGGCCACGCGGTCGAGGGCGCGGGCTACATCCCGCCGCGCTTCTCGCAGTACTTCTACGAGCCGACGGCCCAGCAGGAGCTGGCGTACGACCCGGAGGGGGCGGCCCGGCTGCTGGACGAGGCGGGCTACAAGGCGAACGCCGACGGCAAGCGCGTCGGCAAGGACGGCAAGCCGCTGAACTACCGCGTCCTGTGCCACGCCACCGACCCGAACGACAAGGCGGTCGGCAAGTACCTCCAGGAGTGGTGGGGCGAACTCGGGATCTCGATCACCCTCGACTGCCTCGACAACGTGACCGACCCGTGGCTGGCCGGCAAGTACGACCTCGCCTTCGACGGCTGGTCCGTCAACCCCGACCCGGACTTCGTGCTCTCCATCCACACCTGCGCGGCGCTCCCGGCGACGCCCAAGGACACGGGCGCCACCGACAACTTCATCTGCGACAAGAAGTACGACGACCTGTACGCGGGGCAGTTGGGCGAGTACGACCCCGGCAAGCGCGCGGACCTCGTCAAGCAGATGCAGTCCCGGCTCTACGACACCGGCTACATGAACGTCATGGCGTATCCGAACGCGGTCGAGGCCTACCGCACGGACCAGATCGAGTCGATCACCACCATGCCGTCCGACGCGGGCAACATCTACGGCCAGGACGGGTACTGGAGCTGGTGGTCGGCCGTCCCCGCGGACTCCGGTGACTCCTCGGGCGGTTCGTCGTCGACGGGCACCGTGATCGGCATCGTCGCGGGTGTCGTCGTCCTCGCCGGCCTCGGGGTGCTCTTCGCCGTCCGCCGCCGGGCGACGGCGGACGACCGTGAGTAGCGCGACGGATTCCGCGCCCCTCGCCGCGACCGGCGCCGCGCTCGGCAAGCGGCCGCCCGGGCCGTCGCGGCGCGGAGGCAGCGGGTATCCGCGGTACGTGGCGGGGAAACTGGGCGGCGCGGTCGTCTCCCTCTTCGCCGTCCTGGTCACGAGCTTCTTCCTCTTCAGGCTGATCCCCGGCGACCCGGTGAAGTTCATGACCGGCGGCCGTCCGGTCTCGGCCGAGCAGCTCGCCGTCTACCGGGAGGAGTTCGGGCTCGACCTGCCGCTGTGGCAGCAGTTCACGGACTACTGCCTCAAGGCGCTGAGCGGGGACCTGGGCACGTCGTACCAGTTCCACGCGCCGGTCACCGACAAGATCGTCGAGGCGCTGCCGAACACCCTGCTGCTCACCGGCACGGCCTTCGTGATCTACACCGCGCTGGGTGCCTTCCTCGGCACCCGGTCGGCGTGGCGGCACGGCGGGCTGGGCGACCGGCTCAACACCGGTCTGGCGCTGACGCTCTACTCCATCCCGTCGTTCTGGCTGGGGCTGCTGCTCATCATCGTCCTGTCGGTGGGAGTGGACCCGATTCCGGGCCTGTTCCCGACCGGCGGCATGGAGTCGGGCGGCGAGGAGGGCTTCGCCCACGTGCTCGACGTCGCCCACCATCTCGTCCTGCCCGTGGTGACGCTGGTCGCCGTGGAGTACGGGCAGACGCTGCTGGTCACCCGGTCGGCGCTGCTGGACGAGATGGGCGGCGACTATCTGACGACCGCGCGGGCCAAGGGGCTCAGGGACGACCTCGTGCGGCGGCGGCACGCCGTGCCCAACGCGTTGCTGCCGACCGTGACGCTGGTCTTCGTCAATCTGGGCCGGACCGTGGCGGGTGTCATCCTGGTCGAGACCGTCTTCTCCTGGCCGGGGCTCGGCGGGCTGTTCTACCAGGCGC
This sequence comes from Streptomyces sp. WAC 04229, assembly GCF_003947455.1. Classification (GTDB taxonomy): domain Bacteria; phylum Actinomycetota; class Actinomycetes; order Streptomycetales; family Streptomycetaceae; genus Streptomyces. Next base: position 5,172 of record NZ_QHJH01000112.1, read on the forward strand.
TGAGCGTGCCCGATCTGCCGTTGGTGCAGGGGCTGTTCTTCGTCTTCGCCGCCGCGGTGATCCTGATGAACACGCTGGCCGACCTCCTGTATCCGCTGCTCGACCCGAGGGTGGGCCGATGACCGCCGAGACCGCCGAGACCCCCGCGGAACCGTCCGGGAAGGAGCCCTCCGGGAAGCCGGGCGCGCCGAGTCCCCGTGCGCTCGCGCGGCGGCGGCGCCGTGCCTCCGTCGCGCGCTTCTGGAAGGAGTACCGCAGACACCGGGCGGGCCTGTTCGGGCTGGCCGCGCTGTCGCTGTTCGTGCTGGTCGCGCTCACCGCGCCGCTGACGGTCGGGTCGGACGTGGACAGCGTGACCGACGCGCCGGGGCAGCCGCTGGAGAGCCCGAGCGGCCGGTTCCCCCTGGGCACGGACCAGTTCGGGCGGAACCTGCTCGGCCTGCTGATCTGGGGGTCGCGCGTGTCCCTGCTCGTGGGGCTGCTCGCGGCCGCGCTGTCGGTGGCGATCGGCGCGGTCATCGGGATCACGGCCGGGCACTTCCGCGGGTGGTACGCCACGGTCATGATGCGGATCACGGACTGGTTCCTGGTGATGCCGACGCTGGTGCTGGCGATCGTGCTGGCGACCGTCATGTCCCGCTCCCTCGCCACGATCGTGCTGGCGATCGGGGTGACCACGTGGCCGACCACCGCGCGGCTGGTGCGGGCGCAGACGCTGGCGGTGGAGTCACGGCCGTACATCGAACGGGCGAAGGCGCTCGGGGGCGGGCACTGGCACATCATGTCCCGGCACGTGCTGCCCAACGTCATGCCGCTGGTCCTCGCTCAGACCACCCTGATCATCTCCTCCGCCATCCTGGCCGAGGCGACGCTGGCCTTCCTCGGGCTCGGCGACCCGACGGTGGTGTCCTGGGGCGGGCTGCTGCAGGACGCGCGGGAGGCGGGGTCGGTGAGTTCCGGCGACTGGTGGTACCTGGTGCCGCCGGGCGTCGGGATCGCGGTGGTGGCGCTGGCGTTCACGCTGTGCGGGCGTGCGGTGGAGGCCGTTCTCAATCCCAGGCTGGGGGTGTCCCGTTGAGTCTCCTGGAGGTACGGGACCTGAAGGTGACGTACGCCGGTGGCGCGGCCGCCGTGCGCGGGGTCGACCTGCGCCTCGACGCGGGCGAGAAGCTCGGGATCGCGGGCGAGTCCGGCTGCGGCAAGTCCACGCTGGCGCTGGCGCTGCTGCGGCTGCTGCCGCCCGGCACCCGGACCGGCGGGGAGATCCTGCTGGACGGCGAGGACGTGCTGACCATGAAGTGGGGGCGGCTGCGGGGGGTGCGCTGGGCAGGGGCGTCGATCGTCTTCCAGGGCGCGATGCACTCCCTGAACGCCGTGCACCGCATCGGTGACCAGATCGCCGAGCCCGTCCTGCTGCACCGCGGGGCGACGGCGGCCGGCGCGCGCAGGAAGACGGGTGAGCTGCTGGAGCAGGTGGGGCTGCCCGCCTCGCGGGCGAGTGCCTACCCGCACGAGCTGTCCGGCGGGCAGCGGCAGCGCGTGATGATCGCGATGGCGCTGGCCTGCGACCCGCGTCTGATCGTCGCCGACGAGCCGACCACGGCGCTCGACGTGATGATCCAGGCGCAGATCCTGCGGCTGATCGAGGGCCTGGTCGGCGAGCAGAACGTCGGACTGATCATGATCAGCCACGACCTCGCCGTGCTGGCCGACACCTGCGACCGCCTCGCGGTGATGTACGCGGGCCGGGTGGTCGAGGAGGGCCCGGCCCGGCAGGTCTACGAGGACGCCCGGCATCCGTACGGCCGCGCCCTGTCGGCGGCCTTCCCCACGATCGGCGACCCGGCCTCGCGGTTCGCGCCCCGCGGCCTGCCCGGCGACCCGCCCGACCCGACGGCGGTGCCCTCCGGCTGCGCGTTCCACCCGAGGTGCCCGGTGGCCCTGGACCTCTGCGCCACCGAGGACCAGGCACTGCGCGAGGCGGGAGCCCGCCGGCGGGCGGCCTGCGTCCACGTGGGCGCGGGGGACGGTGGAGCGCCCGGCAGTACCGAGGCGCCCGCCAGTCCCGTTGGCGGCGCCGTGCCGAACGACGGAGTGAGGAGCAGTACCCCATGACGCCCACCACACCCCCGTTGCTGAGCGTTCAGGGGCTGCACGTCACGTTTCCCGGCCGGCGCGGGGCGGCCGACGCGCGGGCGGTCGACGGGGTCGATCTCGACATCCGGCGGGGCGAGATCGTCGCGCTGGTCGGCGAGTCGGGCTGCGGCAAGACCACCCTCGCGCGCTCCCTGCTCGGCCTGGTCCCGCCGACCGGGGGCCGCGTCACCTTCGACGGCGCCCCGCTCGCCCGCTCGGGCCGCGCGCTGAAGGCGTACCGCAAGCGGGCCCAGCTGGTCCTCCAGGACCCGAGCGGCTCGCTCAACCCGCGGCACACGGTGTACGACATCGTCGCCGAGGGCCTGCGGATCCACGGTCACGCGGGGGACGAGCGGGCGGCGGTCGCCGAGGCCCTGTCCCGGGCCGGACTGCGGCCACCCGAGCGGTTCTTCCTGCGCTACCCGCACGAGCTGTCCGGCGGCCAGCGGCAGCGGGTCGTCATCGCGGGCGCGCTGGTCCTGGAGCCGGAACTGCTCGTCGCGGACGAACCGGTTGCCTCCCTCGACGCGTCGGTACGCGGCGAGATCCTGGCGCTGCTGCTGCGGCTGCGCACCGAACTGGGCCTGTCGGCGCTGGTCGTCACCCACGACCTGGGCCTGGCCTGGAACATCGCCGACCGGGTGGCGGTGATGTACCTCGGCCGGATCGTGGAGACGGGCCCGGTGGAGCAGGTGCTGACGGCGCCCAGGCATCCGTACACGCAGGCGCTGCTGTCGGTCCTGCCGGAGGCGCCGGGCACGCCGGTCGTGCTCACCGGCGAGCCCCCGGACCCGTCGTTCATCCCGTCGGGCTGCCGCTTCCACGTCCGCTGCCAGGTGCTGGCCGGCGGTGAGGCGGAGCGGGCCGGGGTGGCCGACGCGTGCCGGCACGGGGAGCTGGAGGTCCTGTCCGGCGGCGACGAGGCCCAGGTGGCCTGCCACTGGGCCCGGTCGCGGGCGGAGCGGCCCACGGCCGGAGCGGGCGACGAGGCGACCGTCCGGCCGGGCTGAACATCAGGGGCGGTGGACGTCCGAGGCCGCGATGATCTCGCGGCACCTCTGGACGTCCTGGCCCATCTGCTCCAGCAGCGCGTCCAGGGTCTCGAACCTGGCCTGGCCGCGTACGAAGGCGAGGAAGTCGACGGCGACGTGCAGGCCGTACAGGTCGAGGTCCACGCGGTCGATGGCGTACGCCTCCACCGTGCGCTCGGTGCCTTCGAACTGCGGGTTGGTGCCGACCGAGATCGCGGCCGGCATCGCCTCGCCCTGGGCGTGCAGCCAGCCGGCGTAGACGCCGTCGGCCGGGATCGCGGTGTGCGGGAGGGTCTCGACGTTGGCCGTGGGGAAGCCCATCTCGCGCCCCCGCTGGGCGCCGCGCACGACCACGCCCTCCACGCGGTGCGGGCGGCCCAGGATCTCCGCGGCGCCCTGGACGTCGCCCTCGGCGACCAGGCGGCGGGTCAGGGTGGAGGAGAACGGCTCGCCGCCGCCCGCGTCACCGGTCACGTACAGGTCGACGACCTCGACCTCGAAGTCGTAGACCTTGCCCTGCTCGGTGAGGAAGTCCACGTTGCCCGCGGCCTTGTGGCCGAAGCGGAAGTTGGGGCCCTCGACGACCGCCTTGGCGCGCAGCCGGTCGACCAGGACCTTCACCACGAAGTCCGCCGCGGAGAGCTTCGAGAACTCCGTCGTGAACGGCAGGATCAGCACCGCGTCCACGCCCAGGTCCGCCATCAGTTCGGCACGGCGGTGGTGCGCGGCGAGCAGGGGCGGATGGCTGCCGGGGCGGACGACCTCGCTGGGGTGCGGGTCGAAGGTGACGACGACGGCGGGGACGCCCAGTTCGCGGGCGCGGTCCACGGCATGCTTGATGATCAGCTGGTGCCCGCGGTGGACGCCGTCGTAGGAGCCGATGGTGACGACGCTGCGTCCCCAGTCCTCGGGGATGTCCTCCAAGCCACGCCAGCGCTGCACTGTGTCTGCTCCTTGGTGGTTTCCGTGATCTCGGTGGGTCCGGTGGTGACCCTTGCGCAGGTCTAAGGGTGCCATGCCGTCCGGGCCGGGGTCAGGCGGGGACCCGGGCTCCGGCGAGGTTCTCGATCGTGCGGCGGGCGCTGGGGCCGACCAGCGCGGCCCAGTCCGGCGGCGCGTCGGCCAGCCAGCCGGTCAGCCGGGTGGCGAAGCCCGAAAGGTGACGGGCCAGGTCGACCAGCCCTCGGTCGAAGCGGGTGGCTCCGTCGGGGGTGCGGACGAGGAGGAGACCGGTGCGGTGGACGAGGGCGCGCTGGTCCTCACCGGCGCACCGGGCGGCCGCGTACAGCAGCGCTTCCAGGACGGCGGGGGCCTGCTCGTGGGCGAGGAGGCGCTCGCGCAGTTCCCGGCGGAGCGGGCCGGCCGCGGCGGTGCCGTCGCCGGGGAGGACACCGGCGAGGGCGGCCCGCGCGGGCTCGGGTCCGTCGTCGAGGAGAGGGGTGACGAAGGGGAGGAGTACGGCGCGGTCGGCGGGGTCCCGGTCCAGGCGCCGGTCGACGTAGGCGGCCAGGTGTCCGGCGGTCTCGGGGCGGTCCGTGACGGCTCGGGCCACCAGGGCGGCCACCCGGCGGGCCAGCGCGGGGGTGGTGGCGTCGGCCAGCACGCGCAGCGCCTCCCCCGCGTCGGGGCCGCGCAGCCGGGCCCGGAAGGCTTCGAGGACGGCTTCCGGATGGGTGGGCAGGGCGGCGGCCACCGCGCCCGGCGGGAGGTGGGGGTCGCCGGCCGCGAAGTGGTCCAGTGCCCTCGGAAGGTGGCGTTCACGGCTGTCCGGATCGTGCACGAGCAGGGCCAGCGCGCCGCCGTGCAGCGGGCTGTCGGCGGGCCCGGCGAGCAGGACGAGGGCGGCGTGCCGGAGCAGGGTGCGGTCGGCGGCGGTGCGGGCGTGCGGGGCGGTGCGCAGGCCGTGGGTGACGGCGGCGCTCCGCCGCTCGGGGCGCTCGTCGCGCGCCCACCGCTCGACGGCGCGGCACAGGGCGGAGGGCTCCTCCTCGGCCAGGACGGCGAGCAGTTCGTCGGCCCGTCGGTGGGTGCTGTCGACCAGGACCTCGGTGAGTCCGTCCAGGCCGCGGTGGCGGTGGGTGTGCAGCAGCGCCTGCGCGGCCGTCGCGACGGTGGCGTGCGGGGTGGCGGGCAGCGGCCGGTCGTCGTCGAACCAGCGGACCAGGAGCGGCTGTACGGCCCCGGGAGCGGCGGTGAGCAGCGCCGCCACGGTGTCGAGGTGGCGGGGGCCCGGCTCGCTCGGCGGGCCGTCTGCGAGGACCAGGCGGCGCAGCAGGTCCAGCCGGAGCGCGTCGGGCAGCCGCAGGCCCGTCCAGAAGGCGGGCCCGAACTCCGCCGGCGCCGGCCGTCCCTCCCCGCGCCGTTCCGCGAGGCCGTCGGCGAGGAGCCGCAGCACCTCCGTGTACGGCGTCGCGTCGGGCACGCGCGCGAGGACGCGGGTGAGCAGCCGGGGGGCCCACCAGGAGTGGGGGTCGGCGTCGAGGGCGTGCACCAGCTCCTCGAGGGTCAGGGCGAGTTGGAGGACGCCGTGCTGCCGGGCGAGGAGCAGGACGGCCTCGACGACGGGGCCGATGCGGTGATGGGGCACCGGCAGGGTGTGTGTGTCGTGCGTGTCGTGCGGGGTGCCGCGGCGGTGGACGAGGGCGCGCAGGGCCTCGTCCAGGTCGAGGTGGACGCCCTGGATCCAGTCGGCCAGCTCCTCGTGCGCGAAGCGGTAGCCGGGGCCCGCGGGGACGAGGAGGCCCTCGGCGAGCACGGCCGACGCCCAGCCGGTGCCGCCGCCGAGCCGCGCCGGGGCGGGCCCCCACGGGAACAGCGCCTCGAAGGACTCCCGGTCCAGCGCGCCCTGTCCGGGGCCGAGACTGCGCCGGGCGGCCTCGTGGACCTGCCCTGAGACCTTCGCGGCGAGCCGGCGTACGGCGGTGCCGTGCAGGCCGTTCTCCCGGGCCAGGCGGGTCGCGACGCGCAGGCACGCGAGGTCCAGGTACGCCTGGAAGACCTCGTCCCGGTCGACGGGCGCCGCCGGCAGGTCGAGGCCGACGCGGACCTCACCGAGCAGACGCAGGGTGAGGGGGTGCCGGTCGTCGGGGGCCCCGAGGGCGCCGTCCGGGACGCCATGGCGGGCGCGCGCCTCCCGGGCCTCCTCGTCGCCCAGGTCGCCTAGCGCAACGCAGGGCGGCAGCACCGGGCTGGGAGCCGCCGGCTCCACGCCGTCGAACCCCGGCCGGGGTACGGCGACCGCCGTCCCGGCCCCCACCGCCCCGGCCGACGGGCGTGTCCCGGCGGCCGCCCAGGACGGCACGGGTACGGCGGACCCGCCCTGGACGGCCGCGGCCCCGGCCGACGGCACGACACCGTCCGGCGGGCGCCTCCCGGCAACCGTCCGGGACGGCACCGGTACGGCGGCCCCGCCCTGACGTGCCGCCCCCGGCGTCGCCCACAGCGGCCTCCGGGAGCCGTCCGCCGCGGCGGCACGCTCCTCGGGGCCGTACAGCAGGTCCCGGGGGAACTCCGCCCCCGCGTGCTCCCAGTACTCCGCCCGGCAGGCGACGACCAGCCGGATGCCCGTCTCGCCCAGCCAGGCCGCGGTGCCCTCGGTCCATTCCGGGAGGCGGTGGGCGAGGACGGGCGGCATCTCCTCGGGGCCGTCCAGCAGCAGGAGGAGGGGCCTCTTGGCGGTGCGGGCCAGGCGGGCGAGGCGTTCCGGGGCGATGTCTCCGAGGTCGTCGGGTCGGGCGCCGTCCGAGGCGGCGACGATGCGGGCGGCCCGGTCCAGCGTCCGGCGCACCGCGTCCGCCAGCGACATGTCCTCGTCGCACAGGTCGGCGCCGCGCAGCCACAGCGTGGGTGCCGGTGCGGGGCCGCGGGAGCGGCGGGCGGCGAGGGTTGTCAGCTCGGTCGTACGGCCGCTGCCCGGTGCGCCGACCAGGCCCAGTACGGCCGCGCGGCTGGCGGCGAAGGCGGTGAACGCGCGGGTCACCGCGGGCCGTTCGACCGGCTTCACCACCGGCTCCACCAGGGGTGCGCCGCCGCACGGCCCGGAGCCCTCGACCGCACGGGCGTCCCCGTACTCCCCCGACGCGCCCCGCGGACCGTCCTGCCCGACCGAGGTCGCCGTGAGGGCGAGGACGCCCGCGAGGTTGAGATCGGCTCCGTAGGCCGGGACCGTCGCGGCGTTCTCGGCGAGGAGGGCGGCGAGCGGGCCCGTGTCCGCGCGGCGCAGCGGCACGGCGAAGCCGACGTCGCTGTGCCCGGAGCTGAGCGCGGTGCCGAGGACCCCGAGGACGGCACCGGTCTGGATGTCGACGACGGGCCCGCCTGCCGCACCGCCGCCGAGCCGCAGCGCGTCCCGCCCGGAGGTGCCGCAGGCCAGTTCCAGCGCGTCGCCGAGGAGGTGGAAGCGGTCGGTGGCCGTGTAGGTCACGCCGGTGGTGCCCAGGACCCGGGCCTCGCGCCAGCCGCCGGCGGCGATGCGCACGTAGGTGCCGGCCTCGACGCGGTCCCGCGTGGTGACGGGCAGCGGGCGGACGCCCAGGCCCTCGGTGCGGACCAGGGCCAGGCCGTGGGCGGGCAGTGGGGTCACGTCGGCGGCGGCGACCACGCGGCGCCGGTCCCCGGCGGTGCGCAGGACCAGCCGGGAGAGGCCGTCGACCGCTTCGTGGCTGGTGAGTACGGTGCCGTGGTGGTCGGCGACGAATCCGGTGCCGCGGGGGCGTCCGGCGAGGTCGTGCACCTGGACCAGGGCGTCGTCGGGCGCGGGCCGGGCCGGATCGGCCACCCGGGCCGGGGGCCCGCCGCGCGCGTCCCGGGCTCCGTCCCGCGGCCCCGGTGCCGCCCTGCCGCCCGCCGCCTCCCGGGACCGGTTCCTCGACGCCATCGCCGAACCTCCCCGCCGTACACCCCTGCTGTGTGTTCGACGGTAGGCGCGTGATGATCAGCGGGACAGATCTCCTGGCGAACGCGCCCCCTTCCGCTCCCCCGGTTCACTCCGAGCGCCTGCCCGGACGGGTGAACAGGAGGGGTCGGTTGGATACACCCTAGGAGGCGGGGGAACCGAGGGGGGACCGTGGAGCGGCGACAGTGAAGTCCCCGTGATCGCCGCTCCACGGGCGGAGGCCGACGGCGCGTCGGCTCAGCCGAAGACGGCCAGGCTCTTCGCCTTGCCCTGCTGCTCCTCGACCAGCGCGAGCAGTCCGCCCTCGGGTCCGTAGACGGCGACGGCACCGGCACCCGCGTAGAGCTCGGGCATGTCCAGGCGGACCCCGTTGAGGAGCAGCTTGGCCCGTCTGGTGTCGACGTCCCAGCGCGGGAAGGCGGCGCCGGCCGCGTCCGCGACGGGCATGACGGTCAGCTCCTGCTGGAGCTGGTCCAGCGTCCGGGCGGTGTCCAGCTTGTAGGGCCCGACCCGGGTGCGGCGCAGCGCGGTGAGGTGGCCGCCGACGCCGAGACCGGCGCCCAGGTCGCGCGCCAGGGCCCGGATGTAGGTACCGGAGGAGCAGACCACGGACACCACCAGGTCCAGCACCGGGGTGCCGTCCTCGGCGACGGCGTCGCGGACGTCGTACACGGAGAACGAGGAGACGGTGACGGGACGGGCGGGGATCTCGAACTCCTCGCCCTCGCGTGCCCGCTTGTAGGAGCGCACGCCCTTGATCTTGATGGCGCTGACCTTGGACGGCACCTGCATGATCTCGCCGGTCAGTTCGGCGATCCCGGCGTCGATCGCCTCCCGGGTGACCTTCGAGGCGTCCGCGCACCCCGTGATCTCGCCCTCGGCGTCGTCGGTCAGGGTGGTCTGCCCGAGCCGGATGGTGCCCAGGTACTCCTTCTCGGTGAGGGCGAGGTGCCCGAGGAGCTTGGTCGCCCGCTCCACACCGAGGACCAGGACGCCCGTCGCCATCGGGTCGAGCGTGCCGGCGTGCCCGACGCGCCGCGTCCGGGCGATGCCCCGCATCTTGGCGACGACGTCGTGCGAAGTGAAACCCGACGGCTTGTCGACGATGACAAGGCCGTCGGGCGTGATGTGCTTCTCGGTCATTTAGCGGTGTCGTCCGTCTCGTCGGCCTCGTCCGCCTCGTCGGCCTCGTCCGGCTTGCGGTACGGGTCGGCCTCACCGGCGTACGCGGCGCCCGCGGACGCCTCGCGCACCTTGGCGTCGGACTGGCGCGCCTTGTCGAGGAGGTCCTCGATGTTGCGGGCGGTGTCCGGGAGGGCGTCCATGACGAAGGCCAGGGTCGGCGTGAACTTCACGCCCGCCGCCTTGCCGACCTCGGAGCGCAGGATGCCCTTGGCGCTCTCCAGGCCCGCTGCGGCGGCGTTGCGCTCCTCGTCGTCCCCGTACACCGTGTAGAAGACGGTCGCCTCCCGCAGGTCACCCGTGACCCGGGTGTCCGTGATGGTGACGTGCGAGCCGAGCCGCGGGTCCTTGATCCCGCGCTGCAGCTTCTGGGCCACCACCTCTCGGATGAGGTCCGCCAGCCTTTTCGCCCGCGCGTTGTCGGCCACTGGTCCGTCTCCCGTTCTTTCCGCTCTTCGTGATCTTGCGTGGTCTGGCGTGCCGCTGGTCAGTCGTCGTCGCCGTGGAAGCGCCGTCGCACCGACAGCAGTTCCACCTCGGGCCGGCCGGCCACCAGCCGCTCGCACCGGTCGAGTACGTCGCTGAGGTGGCCCGCGTCGCCGGACACCACGGCCAGGCCGACGACCGCCCGGCGGTGGAGGTTCATGTGCTCCACCTCGGCCGCGCTCACCGCGTACTTCCGCTGGAGTTCGGCGACGATCGGGCGGACCACGGAGCGCTTCTCCTTCAGCGAATGTACGTCGCCGAGGAGGAGGTCGAAGGACAGCGTCCCCACATACATGTATGCAACCGGTTCACCCGCCGGTTCGGGATCGATGGCCCCGCCGTTCACCGGCGGGGACATCAGAACCGTACAACGAACGGCCGGGGCCGATCGACGGATATTGTGCTCCGCCGACCGGCCCCGGGCCGCACCGTCTCGGAAGTCGCGGTGGTTACACCCGCGGCTTCTCGCGCATCTCGTACGTCGCGATGACGTCGTCGACCTTGATGTCGTTGAAGTTTCCGAGGTTGATACCGCCCTCGAAGCCTTCGCGGATCTCGGTGACGTCGTCCTTGAAGCGACGCAGGCCCACGATGTTGAGGCTCTCCGCGATGACCTTGCCATCGCGCAGCAGGCGCGCCTTGGTGTTGCGCTTGACCTCGCCGGAGCGGATGAGTACACCCGCGATGTTGCCCAGCTTGGACGAGCGGAAGACCTCGCGGATCTCCGCCGTGCCCAGCTCGACCTCTTCGTACTCCGGCTTGAGCATGCCCTTGAGGGCCGCCTCGATCTCCTCGATCGCCTGGTAGATGACCGAGTAGTACCGGACGTCCACACCCTCGCGCTCGGCCATCTGCGCGGCACGCCCGGCGGCGCGCACGTTGAAGCCGATCACGATGGCGTCGGAGCCCATCGCCAGGTCGATGTCGGACTCCGTGACCGCACCGACGCCGCGGTGCAGGACGCGGATGTCGACCTCTTCGCCGACGTCCAGCTGGAGCAGGGAGGACTCCAGGGCCTCGACGGATCCGGAAGCGTCACCCTTGATGATCAGGTTCAGCTGCTGGACCTCGCCGGCCTTGAGCACCTTGTCCAGGTCCTCCAGCGACACGCGGCGCGTGCGCTTGGCGAACGCGGCGTTCCGCTCGCGGGCGGCACGCTTCTCCGCGATCTGGCGGGCCGTACGGTCCTCCTCGACCACGATGAAGTTGTCGCCGGCGCCCGGGACGTTGGTCAGACCCAGCACCTGGACCGGGGTCGAGGGACCCGCCTCGGTGACGTTGTTGCCGTTGTCGTCGAGCATGGCGCGGACGCGGCCGTAGGCGTCGCCCACCACCATCGTCTCGCCGACCCGCAGGGTGCCTCGCTGCACGAGGACCGTCGCCACGGCACCGCGGCCGCGGTCGAGACGGGACTCGATCGAGATGCCCTGCGCGTCCTGCGTGGGGTTGGCCCGCAGGTCGAGCGAGGCGTCCGCGGTGAGGACCACGGCCTCCAGCAGGGAGTCGATGTGCAGACCCTGCTTGGCGGAGATGTCGACGAACATGGTGTCGCCGCCGTACTCCTCGGCCACCAGGCCGTACTCGGTCAGCTGACCGCGCACCTTGCTCGGGTCGGCACCCTCGACGTCGATCTTGTTGACCGCGACGACGATCGGGACCTCGGCCGCCTTGGCGTGGTTGAGCGCCTCGACCGTCTGCGGCATGACGCCGTCGTTGGCCGCGACGACCAGGATCGCGATGTCGGTCGACCGGGCACCGCGGGCACGCATGGCGGTGAACGCCTCGTGACCCGGGGTGTCGATGAAGGTGATCTTGCGCTCTTCGTCGTTGACCTCGGTCGCGACCTGGTAGGCACCGATGTGCTGGGTGATGCCGCCGGCCTCGCCCGCGATGACGTTCGTCTTGCGGATGGCGTCGAGCAGCCGGGTCTTACCGTGGTCGACGTGACCCATGACGGTCACGACCGGCGGACGGACGACCAGGTCCTCCTCGGAGCCCTCGTCCTCGCCGAACTCCAGGTCGAAGGACTCGAGCAGCTCGCGGTCCTCCTCCTCCGGGCTGACGATCTGAACCGTGTAGTTCATCTCGCCGGCGAGGAGCTGGAGCGTCTCGTCGGAGACGGACTGGGTCGCGGTGACCATCTCGCCGAGGTTCATCATGACCGCGACGAGCGACGCCGGGTTGGCGTTGATCTTCTCCGCGAAGTCGGTGAGCGACGCACCGCGCGACAGGCGAATGGCTTCGCCGTTGCCGCGAGGCAGCATCACGCCGCCGACCGACGGGGCCTGCATGGCCTCGTACTCCTGGCGCCTCTGCCGCTTCGACTTGCGACCGCGACGCGCGGGACCGCCGGGACGGCCGAAGGCGCCCTGCGTGCCACCACGGCCACCGGGACCACCGGGACGACCGCCGAAGCCGGGACGGCCACCGCCGCCACCGAAGCCACCGCCGCCGCCGGGACGACCGGCGAAACCGCCGCCGCCACCGGGACGACCGCCGCCGCCACCGCCGCCGGGACGGCCGGCGAAGCCGCCGCCGCCACCCGGACGACCGCCGCCGCCACCCGGACGACCGGCACCGCCGGGACCGCGACCACCGCCGCCGGGGCCCGGACGCGGGCCGGCAGCGGGACGCTGCGGCATCATGCCGGGGTTCGGACGCGGACCGCCGCCGGGACGGGGACCGCCCTGGCCGCCGCCCTGCGGACGCGGCATCGAGCCGGGGCTCGGACGGTTGCCGCCCGGAGCCTGGGGACGGGGACCGCCGCCCTGGCCGCCGGGGGCCTGCGGACGCGGGCCGGCGCCGGGGGCACCGGGACCGCCGGGGCGCGGACCGCCCTGCGGACGGGGCGCCTGCGGGCGCGCCATGCCGGCGTTGCCGCCGGAGGTGAAGGGGTTGTTGCCCGGACGCGGACCGCCGGGGCGGCCGCCGGGACGCTGCGCGGGGGCACCGGGACGCTGGCCACCGGGACGGCCCTGGCCGCCCTGCTGACCACGGTCCTGACCCGGACCGGACGGACGACCGCCGGGCTTGGGGGCACCGGGACGCGCGCCGCCGGGCTTCGGGCCGGCCGGAGCGGGCGTCGAGGCGGCGGGGGCGGCCGGAGCGGCCGGCGGAGCGGTGAACTCCGGCGCGGCGGGAGCCGGACGCGGCGCGGGCTTGGGGCCCGGCGTCGGACGCGGACCCTGGGACGGCGCCGGAGCGGGGGCCGCCGGGGCCTCAGGCTGCTGGGCAGCCGCGGGCTTCGGGGCCGCCGGACGCGGCGCGGCCGGACGTGCCGCCTGCGCCGGAGACGGCGACGGCGCGGCGGGCCTGGGGGCGGCCTTCTTCGGGGCGGCGGTGCGACCGGCTGCCCGGCCGTTGCCACCACCCTGCTGGAAGGCGTCTGTCAGCTTGCGTACTACGGGCGCTTCGATGGTCGAAGACGCCGAACGGACGAATTCACCGAGCTCCTGGAGCTTGGCCATGACGACCTTGCTCTCAACGCCGAACTCCTTGGCGAGTTCGTATACCCGGACCTTAGCCACTTCGCTCCTCTGAGGTCCGGGTTGCGTCCGGACCGTCGCTAGTTCATGGGCGTACTCATCGCGTACTCATCGAGTGCTCATCGCAATCTCGACCTGCTTTCGACTCGCGAGGTACCGGGCCGCGCGGTGGGTTCCGCACGGCTCGTCTTCCTTACCACGTTGCTTACATGCTGCTTTCAGCAACCTTGTGCCTGCTCGACGTAGTGACGCAACGCCTTTACGTCGAGCGGACCCGGGACGCGGAGCGCCCGCGGGAACGCCTTGCGGCGCACCGCCTGGTCGACACAGACCGGTACGGGGTGTACATACGCACCCCGGCCGGGCAGCGTACCGCGTGGATCAGGGGTGCAATGACCCTCGTCCGCCACGATGCGCAGCAGCTCGCTCTTGACCGCTCGCTCCCGGCACCCCACGCAGGTGCGCTCAGGGCATGCTCGAGTACGTGTCCGGCCAGACACTCCTAAGTCTACCTCCCCGGGCCGACCTCACCCCTACGGGGCAAGAGTCGAACACGTGCCGCACGCAAAGCTGACGTGATCTCAGCGCCGTGCGGCTTGGATCTATTCCCCGTGCTCGCCCGAGGGCTGCCCGGAGGGCTGTCCGGACGGCTGCTCGGTGTCCGGGCGGATGTCGATGCGCCAGCCGGTCAGCCGGGCCGCGAGGCGGGCGTTCTGGCCCTCCTTGCCGATGGCAAGCGACAGCTGGTAGTCCGGCACGATCACCCGCGCGGAGCGGGCGGCCAGGTCCACGACCTCCACCTTGGAGACGCGGGCCGGGGAGAGCGCGTTGGCCACCATCTCGGCCGGGTCGTCCGACCAGTCGACGATGTCGATCTTCTCGCCGTTCAGCTCCCCCATGACGTTGCGCACCCGGCCGCCCATGGGGCCGATGCAGGCGCCCTTGGCGTTCAGACCCGAGCGGGTGGAGCGGACGGCGATCTTGGTGCGGTGGCCGGCCTCGCGGGCGATCGCGGAGATCTCGACGGACCCGTCGGCGATCTCCGGCACCTCCAGGGCGAAGAGCTTCTTCACCAGGTTGGGGTGGGTGCGGGACAGCGTCACGGAGGGGCCGCGCACGCCCTTGGCCACCCGGACCACGTAGGACCGCAGCCGCATGCCGTGCGGGTAGGTCTCGCCGGGCACCTGCTCCTGCACCGGCAGGATGGCCTCCAGCTTGCCGATGTCGACCAGCACGTTCTTCGGGTCGCGGCCCTGCTGGACCACGCCGGTGACGATGTCGCCCTCGCGGCCGGCGTACTCGCCGAGCGTCGCGTCGTCCTCGGCGTCGCGCAGCCGCTGCAGGATGACCTGCTTGGCGGTGGTGGCGGCGATGCGGCCGAAGTCGGACGGGGTGTCGTCGAACTCGCGGGCCGCCTGGCCCTCCTCGAGGTCGTCGGGGTCCTCCTTCGCCCACACGGTCACGTGTCCGGTGTCCCGCTTGAGTTCCACGCGCGCGTGCCGGCGGCTTCCCTCGGTGCGGTGATAGGCGATGAGGAGGGCCGACTCGATCGCTTCGACCAGCAGGTCGAAGGAGATCTCCTTCTCCCGTACCAAGCCCCGCAGGGCGCTCATGTCGATGTCCACGGCTACGCCTCCTCTTCCGTCGTGTCGCTGTTCTGGGTGTGATCGGTGTTCTTGGTGTCCTTGCGGTTGAACTCGACCTGGACGCGTGCCTTGTCGATGTCACCGAAGGCGAGTCTGCGGGTGGTGGCCTTGCGGCCCTTGACGCCGGGCACCTCGAGGTCGATTCCGTCCTCGTCCACGGCGACGATGCGGGCGACCAGCTCACCGCCCTCGTGCAGCTGGAAGCGGACCAGGCGGTCCGTGGCGCGCACGTAGTGGCGGTGCTCGGTCAGGGAGCGCTCCGCGCCCGGGGTGCCCACCTCGAGGGTGTACTCGGCGTCGCCCATCGCGTCGCTCTCGTCCAGCTTCGCCGAGAGCACACGGCTCACATCGGCGATCCGGTCCAGGTCGGCGCCGGTGTCGGAGTCGACGACCACTCTCAGCACACGCTTGCGGCCGACCGAGTCCACCGCGATCTCCTCGAGGTCCAGTCCCTGGGAGGCGACGAGCGGCTCAAGCAGCTCTCGCAGCCTCTCGCTCTGGGTGGTGCTCATCCGGGTGACTCCTCGGCCGCGTGTGCTGTTGTGGGATGGGGCGCGTGTCTGGTCAAAGGGTATCGGGTCCCGGGGGGTGTTGCCGTCCACCCCGGCTCGGCGGTGCCGATGACCGGTGCCCGGCCGGGGCCCGGGTACCGTGATCACGGGCCGGCCCCACCGTGGGTCGCCGCCGCGTCGCCGGTCGCTCCGCCCGTCGCTGTGTCCGTCGCTTTGCCGCCGCTTCCGTACGAGCTTGTCGAGGACGTCTGCCGTGTCGTTTTCCGCATCGCCGCGCCCGCCGTCGGGGCCGCGCAGAAGGAGTCTGCTCGTGTCGGCCACCGGGGCCGCCGGTGCCGTCCTGCTCGTCGGGTGCTCCGGCGATCCGGAGGCCGGGGAACCGGCCGCCGAACGGTCCGCGGCCGACGCGGCACGCGCGCGTGCGGGCCGGGACAGCGAGGCGCTGGCCGCGCGGTACGCGGCGGTGATCGCCGCTCATCCGGGGCTGGCGGAGCGGTTGCGTCCGCTGCGGGAGGAGGTGCTGCGGCACGCGAAGGCGTTCGGCGCGAAGGGCACAGGGGGTAAGGCCTCGCCGGGGGCGTCGGCGTCGTCGGGGGCCTCGCCTTCGGAGTCCGCGCGGGCCGCGGGGCCGGGGGACGACGCCGGGCGGGTGCCCGCGGACGAGAAGGACGCGGTGGCCCTGCTGGCCGGTGCCGAGCGGAAGCTGGCCGACCGGCGGGCGCGGGCGCTGCTGGAGGTGCCGGGTGAGCTGGCGCGGCTGCTGGCGTCGGTGGCGGCGGCCGGGGCGGCGCACGTGTATCTGCTGACGGACGGAGGGTGACGGTGAGCGAGGCGGAGGACCGGGAGCTGGACGCCCTCCAGGCGGCGCTTTCGGCCGAACACGCGGCCGTGTACGGCTACGGGGTCGTCGGCGGCCGGATCGGTGAGGAACGGCGGGGCGAGGCGCGGACCGCGTACGACGCGCACCGGGCACGGCGGGACGCCCTGGTGCGCGACGTGCGGGGCCTGGGCGGGCGGCCGGTGGCCGCGTCCGCCGGGTACGCGCTGCCCTTCTCCGTGCCGGACGCGGCCGCCGCGGTGCGGCTGGCCGGCGAGCTGGAGGATCGGCTCGCCGGGGTCTACTCCGACCTGGTGCGGGCGGCCGAGGGCGACCGGCGGGCCGCTGCCGCCGGGGCGCTGCGGGAGGCCGCGGTCCGCGCGGCGCGGTGGCGGGGCGGGAGCGTAGCCTTCCCTGGGCTCGCGGAGCGGACCGGCACGACGTCGGCGCGCACCTCGGCTCCGGATGCCTCGGCTTCGGCCACACCGACTGGGTAACGCGTACGGCTGCACGTACGGGAAGGGAACGGCTCGCGCATGGCTTTCGAAGCGCCGCGGCGGCTGGTCAGGGCGCTCGGCGAGACGGCACCTGGCGGCGACGACTGGCTGGCGCGGCTGCCGGAGGCGGCGGAGCGGGCGGTGGCGCAGCGCGGGCTGAGCGCCGAGCGGGTGCAGGTGCCCGGCGGGCGGAGCAGCCTCGTGGTCCTGGTGCGGGATGCCGACGGCACGCCTGCCGTGCTGAAGCTCGCCCCGCGGCGGGCGCGTCCGGAGAGTGAGCGGGCCGCGCTGGCGCACTGGGGTGGGCTCCTATACACATCTCCGAGCCCACGACACCGGCAGTAATACTGT
>NZ_QHJH01000113.1 GCF_003947455.1 Streptomyces sp. WAC 04229
AGGAGGGGGAGCGGCCGCGGCCCCCAGGCGGGGTGCGACCGCTCCGGACTGCTCCAACCGGTCCGTCAGCCGCCGACGTTGACGTCGATGCAGGCGTAGAAGGCGTTGGACGTGTCGGCGACGTTCCACACGGCGAGCACCTTCTGCTGCCCGGAGAGGCCGCCGAAGTCGACCTGGTGGTTCACCACGGCGCCCGGCTTGGCGCCGCCGTCGTCGAACAGCGCGATCCGCTGCCCGCCGACGTAGTACTCCCAGGTGCTGGTGTTGTGCTGCGCGGTGAGCTTCCAGGAGAACGTCGTGGTCTTCGACACGGGGGTGACGGCCCAGCCCTTGCTGTCGTCGTCCAGCTCCGAGAAGCGGCTGTTGCCGCCGCTGCAACTGGTCAGGCCCTTGGGCCCTTCGACGCTCTGCGGCTCGTACTGGATGTCACCGCAGGACACGGTGCCGGCGGCACACTGGGCCTGGCGGCTGGGCGGATCGGAGATGTAGCCGTGTGCGCTCGCCGAGGAGGCGGGGAGGCTGACGGCGAGGACGGGAGCGAGGGCCGCGCCGATCAGCGCGGCGGTCTTCCTGCGTGCGTGCATGCGGAACTCCTTCACATCAGGCCGTTCCAGGGCGGCGCGCGGTCGTGTGTGGGGGTGACCGCGCACGCCGAGTACGGCCTCTCGTGGGTGGGGCCAAGAGGCGCGAAGGTGACGCGCGCTCGCCGTCCTCGCGGGGAGTGCGGCCCCGGGCAGGGGCCAACTCCGCAAACGGAGCGGCGAGTTCTGTTGGACTAGACCATACAAGCGGTCGACGTGAGCGTGTCAAGAGTGTTGCGTGGGGTCCAGGATCACCGTGCGGGAGTCTCCGGCTCGCCGGGCTGGTGGCCGCGTCGGGCGTCGCGGTCGAAGATGCCGAGAATCTCGCAGGGCCCGCCCTCGGCGCCGATGCTTCGTCTACGGCCTCGCCCGGGGCCCGCGCCACCCCGGCCCAGCCCCCCGCGGACGGACCGGAACCGGCCGACGCGGCCAGCGGTTCCTGACGCGGCGGCCACCGGGACCGCCCCGGCCGGGCACGCCACCGATACGGCCGACCGGGTGGGGGATGCCGCACTCGGCGGCGCGCGCCGGGGAAACGGCGTCCGCGCTGCTAGTTTCGCCAGCCGTCGGAGGAAATCGGGCGCCTCGGTCCGAGGCGCGGTTCACATGCGAGGGAGCAGCGGGTGACGGATGTGCGCGCGGAATCGTCGGGGGCACGGGCCCCACTCGGGCGGAGGACCTTCATGGCGTCGGCCGCTCTGACGGCGGCCGCTCCCGTGACGGCGGCCACTGGCTCGGCGGTGGCCGCCCCCGTCCCGGCGGCCGGCTGCCCGGTCACCACGGGCCCCTGCCCGTCGGTGGCGTCGCTGCTCGCCGTCCCCAAGGACGGCCGGGACGTCGAGTGGCTCAAGGAGTCCCTGCAAGTGGCCGTGGCGCTCGAACTCGCCACGATCCCACCGTACTTGTGCGGCTGGTGGTCCATCGAGGACCGCTCGAGCCAGGCGGCACGGCTGATCCGGCGCATCCTCGCCGACGAGATGTACCACATGGGTGTGGTCTGCAACCTGCTGGTGGCCGTCGGCGGCCGGCCACGTATCGCGGACGCGGCGCTCGCCTATCCCGGGCCGCTCCCCGGCGGGGTGCGCGCCGAGGTGAACGTCTACCTGTCGGGCCTCACCCGCTCCTACGTGCACGACGTGATGATGGCGATCGAGGCCCCCGACGTGCCGCTCGCCCGGCAGGTGGAGGACGCGCCCAGCATCGGTGACTTCTACGACGCCCTGCTGGGCGCGTTCAAGGCAGCGGCGCCCGAGATGACGGCGCGCGGGCAGCTCTCCGAACGCATCGGCAACGACGTCATGGAACCCGTGACCGACCTCGACGGCGTCGAGCGCTCGATCGGGATCATCAAGGAGCAGGGCGAGGGCACCGCCAGCTCACCGGCGGAGGCCTTCGGCGACGACCACCCCGCCCACTACTACGCCTTCGGCGAGATCTACCACGGGCGGCAGCTGCGTGAGACGGAGGACGGCTGGCAGTTCACCGGCGCCCCCGTCCCCTTCCCCGCCACACGCCCCATGGCCCGCGTCCCGGCGGGCGGCTGGTCCGGTGCGTCGACGGCCGTCCAGGGCCTGCTCGAGCAGTTCGACACCACCTACGCCAAGGTGCTGAGCACCCTGGACGCGGCGTGGACCGACGGGGACCCGCGCACCCTGCGCTCGGCCGTCCGCGCCATGGGCGCGATGGAGGCCCCCGCGCTGAGGCTGATGGAGACCGCCCTGCCGGACGGCGGGGGCAACTACGGCCCCCAGTTCCGCCCGCCGGGGACGTGACGCGCTCCGCTACTTGCTGTGCACGATCTGGATCAGATTGCCGCAGGTGTCGTCCAGCACCGCGGTGGTGATGGCCCCCATCTCCACCGGCTCCTGGGTGAAGCGCACCCCGAGCGCGCGCAGCCGGTCGAACTCCGCCGGCACGTCGTCCACGGCGAAGGAGGCGGCCGGGATGCCGTCGTGGGCGAGCGCCTCCTTGTAGGGCCGGACCGCGGGGTGGCCGGAGGGCTCCAGAAGAAGCTCGGTTCCGTCCGGGGCCTCCGGTGAGACCACGGTCAGCCACCGGTCCGTGCCCATGGGGACGTCGTGCTTCCTCACGAAGCCCAGAACTTCGGTGTAGAAGCGCAGGGCGTTCTCCTGGTCGTCTACGAACACGCTGGTGAGATGGATTTTCATGGGGTGCTCTCCGGTGCGTCGGGTCTGAGCCATCGGGTCACGATGCGCTGCAGGGGTTCGGTGTCGAGGTCGTGGAACTTGTACCGGCCCTCACGCCTCGGGATGACCAGGCCCGCCGCTTCCAGCACGGCCAGATGCTGGCTGACCGCCTGCCGGGACAGGCTCAGGCCGTGCTTGGTGGTCAGGCGGGCGCATATCTCGAACAGGCTCTGGCCGTCCCGTTCCGCGAGTTCGTCAAGGATGCGCCGACGGGTGGGGTCGGCCAGTGCCTTGAACACATCCTGCGTCATGACCCCACCATAGGCAAGTAGCGACTTGCCTATCAACCTCCGGACGTCCAGGCGCCCGGCGCCGGAGGGCCGAAGAGAGCGCGGACCAGGGACTCCGTCGGGAGCGCGGGGGCCGTACGGCCGTCGATGCCGGTGGTCGTGGTCGCTGCCAGCAGGGAGTTGAGCACCGCCTCCTCGACGGCGTCGAGCACCGCTTCGAACAGCGGGTTCAGGTCGGCATCGGCCACCGGGGCGCCGCCCGGGCGGGTGGCGAAGGCGACGGCGTAGTCACCGCTGCCGTGGCTGTACGCCGCGCCGGTGCGTGCCAACGCGAACACCGCGCGCCGGGCGACCCGGGTGAGCTGCCGGGCGTCGAGCGGCGCGTCGGTGGCCACCACGATCATGCAGGAACCCGCGTCCGCGACCGGCCCCGCGCTGGCCGCCCCCACGACGCCCAAGGAGTGTGGGGTGAGGGTCCGGCCGAGCACCCGCAGCGTGCCGCCGAAGTTCGCCTGCACCAGGACTCCCACCGTGCGGCGCCGGCCACCCGCTTCCGGAGTGCGCGAGGAGGTGCCGACGCCCGCCTTGAAACCCAGCGCCACCGTGCCGGTTCCGGCGCCCACGCACCCCTCGGCCACGGACCCTCCGGCGGCGGAGTCAAGGGCGGCGCGCACATGGTCCTCGTGGACGGGACGTGCCCGGATGTCCGACAGGAAGCCGTCGTTGCACTCGCCCACCACGGGGTTGAGACTGCGCACCTCCTCGCATCCGGGCCGCCGCAGCATCCAGCCGACCAGCGCGTCCGCGACCCGGAAGGCAGACAGGGTGGAGGTGAGCAGGACCGGGGTCTCCAGCGCGCCCAGTTCGGTGAGCTGGGTGGTGCCGATGAGCTTGCCGTAGCCGTTGCCGCTGAACACCCCGGCCGGCAGCGGGGTCCGGGGGCCGATCGGGTCGGGCACGACGGCGGTGACTCCGCTGTGGACGTCGGGTGGCCGCCGCACGGTGGTGTGACCGACGCGGACGCCCGGCACGTCGGTGATGGCGTTGCGGGGCCCGGTGGCGCCGGACCCGATGACGACACCGAGGTCACGCGCCCGGGGCCGGGAGGGGACGGAGGAGGATTCCATACGGCCGGACGTTACGTCCCCGAGGAGGCGGCGGACGACAGGCGAAGTCGGTGTCGTTTCCCGCGACTTCCCCACACCGGCGCCCACGGAGTGCCCGCCTTCCGTACGATGTCGCCATGATCCGCAGCCGACGCCGCCTCGCCGCCCCGCGGTTCCGTGTGCTCGTGCTCCACGGCTGTTGTTGATCCCCCACCGCATAGTTCCCCCGCAAGACGGCTGGTTCGCCGCCGCGCCCACGGGACCGGTACGGCCGTCTCCCTGCCCGCCTCGCGGGCGGACACCCTTTCCTCCCCGCGCGGGACCGCCCGCGCCCTCCCTGCGAAAGGCAGGCCGTCATGCGTACCCACGAATCCGCCTACGACCGCCGCAGACTGCGCCAGTGGCTGGCCGGCGAGGCCCGGGCCGACGGCGTCTCCCGGCGCGACCTGCTCCGGCTCCTCGCCGCTGCCGGAGCGGCCGGTGCCGCACCCGTGGCCCTCGGCGCACCGGCCCGCGCCGCCGCAACGGCGCCCGGCATCGTCAAGCCCCTGCCCGAGGAGCTGTTCACCGTCCGCGGCACGAACGCCGAGACACGGTTCGCCGCACTGGCGGGTACCGGTTACCACACCCCGAACGACCGCTTCTTCGTACGCAATCACACCTCGACCCCCGTCCTCTCGGCGGCCGACTGGGCCCTCACCGTGCACGGCGACGGACTCACCCGCGACCGGACCGTCGACTTCTCCCTGGCCGACCTCAGGAAACTGCCGTCCGTCACCCACACCGCGTTCGTGGAGTGCGCGGGCAACGGGCGCAGCCTCTTCACCGCTCAGCAGGGCCAGACGGTCAGCGGGACGTCCTGGACCCTCGGCGCCATCGGTGTCGCCCGGTGGCGCGGGGTCCGCCTGGCCGACGTCCTGAGGCGCGCGGGACTGAGCCGCCGGGCCGTGGACGTGATGCCCCGCGGCCTCGACGCCGACTACGTCACCGCCGACGGCGCCGGCCTCGGACGCGTCCGCCGCCCGCTCCCGCTGTCCAAGGCGCTCGACGATGTCCTGCTCGCCTACGAGATGAACGGCGAACCACTGCCGCCCGACCACGGACACCCCGTGCGCGTCCTCGTCCCGTCCTGGATCGGCATCGCCTCCATCAAGTGGGTCGGCGACATCGAGGTCTCCGCCGAGCCGCTGTACTCGCCCTGGAACACCGACTTCTACCGTCTGTTCGGCGACGCGTACCCGGACGGGGGGACCGCGCCGCTCACCGGGCAGACGGTCAAGAGCGCCTGGGAGCTGGACGCGGGGGCGAAGCTGGCGGCCGGGACCGCCCACCGGCTCACCGGCCGTTCCTGGTCCGGCGCGGGCGGAGTCGTCCGCGTGGACGTCAGCACCGACGGAGGCGGCACCTGGCACGGGGCCCGGCTCCACGACGCCCCCCGGCGCGACGGCTGGGTCCGCTGGTCCACCCGCTGGCGCCCGCCGACGCCGGGCCCGTACACCCTGCTCGCGCGGGCGACGGACAGCGCGGGCCGGACCCAGCCCGACTCGACCGTCCACAACACGCAGGGCTACCTGTTCGACGCGGTCGCGCGGCACCCGGTCAACGCCGTGTGACACCCGCACGCGGGCCGGGCCGGCCCGGCGACGAGCCGGGCCAGGCGACGTCGTCGATCGCCAGCCACGGTGCGGCGGCCAGGACGGTGGGGGTGAGACCGGTGAACGCCCGCACCTCGCGGTGGAGATGGGACTGGTCGGTGTAGCCGGCCCGTGCGGCCGCGGCGGCCGGGGCGAGGCCCGCCGCGAGGAGGTGGGCGGCGTGGTCGAAGCGGACGAGACGCGCGGCGCGCTTGGGCGTGATGCCGAGCTGGGCGGTGAAACGCGCCGACAGGTGCTTGCGGCTCCAACCGACCTCGCCGGCAAGGCCGTCGACCCGTACGCGCCCCCGGCCGGAGAGCGTCCGCCGCCAGGTGCGGGCGACCTCCGGGTCGACCGGACGCCGGTGAGCCGTCCGGCGGAGCAGCATGCCCGCCGCGAGGGCGAACCGTTCGTCCCACGACCCCGCGGCGCGCAGTATCTCCTCGGTCCGTTCCGCGTCCCGGCCCCAGACGTCCGCGAAGGACTCGACCCGCCCGCTCAGGTCGGTCGACCCGCCCAGCACAGCGGTCGCCACGGCGGGCTCCAGCCGGATCTGGAGGCACTCGCCCACGCGTCCCGACGCGCGCAGCTCGCCCGGGAGGAGACCGGCGACGAAGCTGCCGTGACCGTGCCGGCCGTGGGCGCCGTACTGGATGCCCTCGCCCTCGCTCAGATCGACGAGCAGGGTGACGGACGGGTGCGCGACCATCGCGATGTCCGTGAAGGAGGGGACGTGCTGCCGAAAGCCGGCCATGCTGATGCCCGGCAGCCGGGCCGACGGGCGCGGGACGGCGATGTCCACGCTCGTCCAGTCGGGTGGCGCGTCCGAGGGCAACACGGAAGCAGTCTAGGTCTCCGTGGGCGACGGGCGGAGCGCCGGCGCCATCGCCGCGAAACGCAGCAGCAGTTCGGCGGTCGCCGCCGGCGCTTCGAGCGGGGGGAGGTGCCCCACACCCGGCAGCATCTCGACCCGCGTGTCGGGCACGGCGCCGTACCGGTGCGCCGACGACGGATCCCAACGGGGGTCGGCGTCCCCGAAGACGGCCAGCACCGGGAGGCGGAGCGCCGCGAGGCGCTCGGGCACGGTGCGCTCGGTGATGTACGCGATGTTCCGGCGCGACAACGTCCGGAACGCCCGGTACGTGGTGTTCCGCAGATCGCCGATCATCCCGTCCGGGACGTCCACGGGTCGGGCGGCCGTTGCGCCGACCCCCTTGCGGATCATCGTGTCCGTGCGGCGCGACCACAGGAGGCGGCCGAACGGCGGGCCCAGCAGCAGGCGGAGGACGAGGGGCTGGGTGCGGAACGCGTCCATGTCCGGACCGGTGCTGACCAGTGCGACGGCCCCCACCAGATCCGGGCGCCGCTCGGCGAGCGCCGTCGCGACGTACCCGCCGCTGGAGTGCCCGGCCACGGTCACGGAGCGAAGCCCCAGGTGGTCGAGGAGTCCCGCGACGCGATCCGCCTGCGCGGGGACGTCGTACGACTCCGCGGGCGGGGACTGGCCGCAGCCCGGGAGGTCGACCCGGAGGACGTGATGGCGGGCGGCGAGTGCCGGGATCACGGGGCCCCAGGACGCGCTCGAGGCTCCGGTGCCGTGGACGAGCAGCAGCGGCGGCGCTTGGGGTGGGCCGTCGCTCACCACGTACAGGCCGTGCGAGAGGTGGGTGCGGGTGTCGTTCTCCTTCATGCCTGCGATGGTGCGGCCGGCGCCCGCCGCGGGTCTTGTACGAATGTCGGCTCATCATTACGGGTGAAAATGTGGCATGTCCGACATGGACGTAGGGTGGCGGGGACGGACTCGGCCGCGGCCTCCGGCCCCGGCCGGGGTCCGGCACTCTCTCCTGCCCCGGACCCGGAAGGATCAGCCATGGGCACGGTCACCACCTCGGACGGCACGACCATCTTCTACAAGGACTGGGGGCCGCGCGACGCGCAGCCGGTCGTGTTCCACCACGGCTGGCCGCTCAGCGGGGACGACTGGGACAACCAGATGTTGTTCTTCCTCTCGCACGGCTACCGTGTGATCGCCCACGACCGGCGCGGTCACGGGCGTTCCGGCCAGTCCCCGACCGGCCACGACATGGACACCTACGCCGCCGACGTGACGGCCGTGACCGACGCGCTCGACCTGAAGAACGCCGTGCACATCGGGCATTCGACCGGCGGCGGCGAGGTCGCGCACTACGTGGCGCGTGCCAAGCCGGGCCGGGTCGCGAAGGCCGTGCTCCTCAGCGCCGTGCCCCCGATCATGGTCAAGTCCGAGTCCAATCCCGGCGGCACGCCGATCGAGGTTTTCGACGAGTTCCGCGCGGCCCTCGCCGCCAACCGCGCGCAGTTCTACATAGAGGTGCCGTCCGGGCCCTTCTACGGCTTCAACCGGGAGGGCGCGAAGGTGTCGCAGGGCCTCATCGACAACTGGTGGCGCCAGGGGATGAGGGGCGCGGCCAACGCCCACTACGAGTGCATCAAGGCGTTCTCCGAGACCGACTTCACCGAGGACCTCGAGCGGATCGACGTGCCGGTCCTCGTCGCGCACGGCACGGACGACCAGGTCGTGCCCTACGCCGACGCGGGGCCGCTGTCCGCCGAGATCCTCAAGCACGGCACCCTCAAGTCGTACGAGGGATTCCCGCACGGCATGCACTCGACCCACGCGGAGGTCGTCAACCCCGACCTCCTGGCCTTCGTGAAGTCATAGCGGACGGCTCACCGGGGACCGTCGGCCCTCGACCGGTGGCCGGCCGCCTTGGCCTGGTTGCCGCAGCGCCGCATGGAACACCATCTGCGCGGCCTGCCGCCGCCGGAGTCGAGGAACAGCATCCGGCACGCCTCGGAGGCGCACGCGGTGAGGCGGGAGCTTCGGGCCTCGTCCGTCATGAGGTCGATCAGGTCCCGTGCGACGAGCGACAGCAGTGCCTCCCGGGTGAGCGCCCGGCTGGTTTTCGGGACCCAGCCGCCGCCGGCCAATGGTTCCAGTCGCGGCACCGGCGGTTCGCCGCGGGCCAGTTGGTTGACCAGGTCCACCGACCCGGGCCGGGGGTGGTGGCCGTCGAGCGCGGCGGAGGCGATGTCGTACGCCGCCGCGCGCAGGGCGTGCAGCGAGCGCAGCATCTCCTGCGGGTCCTGCCCCTGCGCGGGCACCACTCCCACGCCGCGGCACCAGGCGTCGAGGCGTGCCGCGTCCCCCATCCGCTCGATGGGGACGCCGGGTCTGCGGCCCACCGTCGCCACGAGGTTCAGGGAGAGGGCCCCCGCGTCGAAACGCAGCTCCCGCAGTCGCGCGGTGACCCTGCGACGAGGCGCGTCACGCTGCTCACCGTCCATGGTTTGATAGTAACCATTCGAATGGTTACCAAGAGGAATGGGGCGGATCCATGCGCATCGCGGTGATCGGGGCGGGCGGCGTCGGCGGGTACTTCGGAGCGCGGCTGGCCGCCGCGGGGAACGAGGTGACCTTCGTGGCCCGCGGCGCCCACCTCGAAGCGATGCGCCGGTCGGGGCTGGTCGTGCGCAGCCCGCTCGGCGAGTTCCGGGCACCGCCCGCCTCGGTGGTCGCGAGCATCTCCGAACTCGGTCCCGCCGACGTGGTCCTGGTCGCCGTCAAGCTCTGGGACACCGAGGACGTCGCCGGCCAACTGCGGTCGTCGGCGGCGCACATGGCACCGGTGCTGTCCCTCCAGAACGGGGTGCAGGCGGACGGCGTCCTCCGTGACCGGCTGACGGACGAACAGGTCCTGGGCGGTGTCTGCTTCATCTCCGCGTTCATCCGGGAGCCCGGGGTCGTGGTCCACAACGGCACGCTGCAGAGGATCGTGCTCGGCCCTTACCACGACGGCCAGAAGGCGATCAGCGACGCCGTACTCGCCACGTTCCGCGACGCCGGGATCGACGCGGAGACGAGCGACGACATCGAGCGGGTCGTCTGGGAGAAGTTCGTCTTCCTGGTCGGCCTGTCGGCGACCACGGCGGCGGTCCGCGGGCCCATCGGGGTCGTGCGGGCCCACGAGGGGAGCCGCCGCCTGCTGCGCGAGGTGATGGCCGAGACGGTGGCCGTGGCCCAGGCGTCCGGCGTGCGGCTGGACAGCGCATTCGCGGACGACCGACTCGACTTCTGCGACACGCTTCCCGCGGACATGACCTCCTCCATGCACCACGACCTGGAGCAGGGCAACCGCCTGGAACTGCCCTGGCTCAGCGGGGGAGTGGCGGATCTCGCCGACCGTCTCGGCATCCCGGTCCCGCGCAACCGCACGGTGGCCGACATCCTGGCCCCCTATGTCATGGGGCGCCCGGCCGGCCACGCGTGAGGTCCCGGCGCGGCGGGCGACGGTCAGGGGGCGACGCGGGTGAGGAAGCCGCGGATGTGGCCGGTGATCTCCTCCAGGTGGCTCTCCAGGGCGAAGTGCCCGGTGTCGAGGAGGTGGATCTCGGCGTCCGGCAGATCGCGCTGGAAGGCGCGGGCTCCGTCGGGTCCGAAGATCTCGTCGTTGGCGCCCCAGACGGCCAGCAGTGGCACCTGGGAGTCGCGGAAGTACTGCTGGAGCCGGGGGTAGAGAGTGACGTTGGTCGGATAGTCGCGGAACAGCGTGAGCTGGATGGCGTCGTTGCCCGGCCGGTCGAGCAGGGCCTGGTCGACGGTCCAGTTGTCGGGGCTGACGACGGTCGGGTCCGGCACCCCGTTCACGTACTGCCACCGGATCATCTCGGGGGACAGCGCCGCACGGACCGGCGCCTCGGTCTCCGGGGCCGGGTGGTCGGTGTAGGCGAAGAGCCCGTCCCAGAACGCCTTGACGAATCCGTCGGTGTACGCGTTGCCGTTCTGCGTGATGATCGCGGAGATGCGCCGCGGTGACCGGGTGGCGATCCGCCAGGCGATCGGCGCCCCGTAGTCCTGTACGTACACGGCGAACCGGTCGACGCCGAGGTGGTCCAGCAGTCCGACGGTCACGTCGGTGAGGGAGTCGAAGTTGTAGTCGAACTCGTCGGCCCGGGGCATGGCCGAGTGCCCGAAGCCGATCATGTCCGGCGCGATGACGTGGTAGGTGTCCGCGAGCCTCGGGATCAGGTTCCGGAACATGCGGGAGCTGGTCGGGAAGCCGTGGAGCAGCACGACGGCGGGCGCCTGCGGGTCCCCGGCCTCGCGGTAGAAGACGTCCAGGCCGTCGATGGTGGCGGTGCGGTGATGGACGGTGGCGTTCATCGTAACCCCTACGGTTGCTTTAACTAGTTAGCTTCAGTGGAGCACTCCAGGGATAACCTGTCAAGCGCGCTTAAGGGGTTAGAATCTGTGGATGGCTGTAACCTGTCAGTCCGCGAAGAGGGGTTAGACGGTGGATGTGATGATCGACAGGGCGGCCGAGGAGAGGCTCTTGGAGCTGCTCAATACGACACCCGTCGTGGAGGGCGCCGTGCACGACGCCCTGGGCGCGCCCGGCGAGGCCCGCGCCTGGGTGCGCGACCACGGCGGGACCGGGACGCGTGGGGAGATCGCCTTCCTCGTCGAGGTGCGGGACGCGCTTCAGGGCGTCGTCCGGGGCGAGCGCGCGCCGGAGTCCCTGCGCGGGTTCCTCGACGGGGTCGACAGCGTGCCCGACATCGAGGACGGCAGGCTGCGGTGGTCGCTACGGGTGCCCGCGGCGCGGCGTCTCGCGGTGGAGTCCGTACTGGCCTGGGCGCATGTGCAGGAGGCGAGGCCGGGACGGCTCAAGCCGTGCGGGAACCCCGAGTGCCGGCTCTTCCTGCTGGACCGGAGCAAGCCCAACAGCGCCCGCTGGTGCTCCATGGCCGAGTGCGGGAACCGGATGAAGGCCCGGCGCCATTATCAGCGGGCCAAGGACGCCCGGTCCTGACCGCCCTCAGGCCGCGGCCTGCGCCTTCTCGTGCTTCCAGAAGCCCGAGAACGTGATGCGTTCCTTCGGCAGACCGAGGCGGTGCAGGTGCCTGCGGCCCTCGGTGGCCAGCGTCGACTCGCCGACGACGAAGGCGTACCCCGTGGCCTCGGCGCGGGTGACCCGGCGCAGTGCGTCCAGGGCGGCGACGCCGGGGACGGAGGCGCCGTCCTCGCGCACGACCCAGGTGACGGTCACGCCGGGCGGGGCGTGCAGCTCGCGCCGGTCGGCCGCGGTGGGGACCTCCTGGATGAGCCGGCCCACCGCGTCCGCGGGGAGGGAGCGCAGGATGCCCGCCGTCGCGGGCAGGCCCGTCTCGTCGGCCACGACGGTGACCTCGGAGGCGTCCCGCGGGCAGTCGAAGAGGACCCCCTGGTCGAGCACGGCGAGCGCGTCGCCGGGCCGGGCGGCGCAGGCCCAGATCGCGGCACGGCCCTCGATCTCACCCGTGGGCCCGCGGTGGACCACGAAGTCGATGTCCATCTCCGCGCTCTCGCGGCGCAAGCCGGCCACGGAGTAGTTGGCGCAGTGCGGCCGTTCGGCCTCGGGGATGGCCAGGTACGGCTGCCACCACTGGGTGCCGGTGAACTCCGGGAGCCGGAGGGCGCGTTGGTGGGGGAGCTGGAGGAAGAGGCGGAACCAGTGGTCGTACCCCAGCCACGGGAAGTCGCCGAGCCGGGGCCCGGTGACCGTGACGCGCTGCATGGACGGGGTGACCCGCTCTGTCCGCACCACGCGGGCGCGGAACATCTCGGGCTGCTGGGGCGTGAGCCGACGAACCTTCGCCATGAAGGGAAGGCTAGCCTAAGTTGCGCGAGATTCCGAGTCGGTGATCTCCAGACGCGCCCCCTGGGTGCGGTCGGACGCCGGTCCCGTCTCCAGCTCGACGACGCCCGCCTCCACGGCGAGGCGCAGGTCGCGCCCCACGGACGCCAGCGTCTCCGCGTCCACGTCGAAGACCGCGTCGGCCCGCTCGCCCGGCGCGAGGCGCACGCGGACGAACCCCCGCAGCTCGCGCACGCGCGGCCAGGACGTGCCTCCCGACACCCGGCGCAGGTACAGCTGCACCGTCTCGTCGGCCGGCCGGGTCCCGGTGTTGCGGACGGCGACCCGGCAGGTCAGGCGGGGGACGTCCACGGCGACCCGGGTCTGCGACAGGCGCGGCGCCCCGTACTCGACGCTCGTGTACGACAGTCCGTGCCCGAAGGCGTAGCGGGGCGTCGCGCTCTGGTCGACGTAGCCGCGGTAGCGGTGGTCCTTGCCGTTGTAGAAGACGGGCAGTTGGGCGGCCGAGCGGGGCACGGACACCGGCAGCCGCCCGCGCGGCTCGGCGTCGCCGAACAGCACCTCGGCCACCGCGCGCCCGCCCCGCGGCCCCGGATACCAGGTGCTCAGCACCGCCGAGACCGGTGCGCCGACCTCGGGCAGGGCGTGCGGCCGGCCCTGCACCAGCACCACCACGACCGGCGTCCCCGTCGCCGACACCGCCGCCAGCAGGGCCCGCTGGGCCGGGGGCAGGGTCAGGTCCGCGAGGTCGACGCCCTCACCGCACGTCATCCCGGACGGCGCTCCGGCCCCGGTGACGGCCGCCCCGTTCTCCTCAAAGGCGGTGTCGGCGGTACGGGCACTGGAACCGCCCAGCACCAGCACGGCGACGTCCGCGCCGGCGGCCAGTGCCACGGCCTCGGGCACCCGGGACACGTCGTCCCCCACCAGCTCGCACCCACGGGCGTACCCCACCTCGGTGCCGGGCGTGACGGCGGCCCGGATGCCGTCCAGGACGGTGACGCCGTCACCGGGCCGCTGCGGTGCCGTGTAGTCGCCGATCTGCTGGGCGACGGAATCCGCGTTGGGCCCGAGCACCGCGATCCGCCGCGCGGCCCGGGACAGCGGCAGGACCCCGCCCTCGTGCGCGAGCAGCGTCACCGAGGCGCGGGCGATCCGCTCGCCCAGCCCGCCGACGTCCGGCCGGCGGGGGCGCCCGGGCCCGTCCGCGAGCCCCGGCCGCTCGAACAGACCGAGGCGGAACTTCAGCGTGAGCACCCGCGCCACCGCGGCGTCCAAGGCCCCTTCGGACACCAGACCCCGTTCCACAGCCTCGCCCAGCCGGGGGAAGCAGTCGTCCCACAGACTGAGATCGCAGCCGGCGTCCAGGGCCAGGGCCGCTGCCGACACGGGGTCGCCCGTCAGCCGCACCAGCCGGTCGATCGCGGTCCCGTCCGCCATCACGACACCCTCGAAGCCCCACTCGTCGCGCAGCAGTTCGGTCAGCAGGTACCGGTTGGCCACGCACGGCACGCCGTCGAACTCGTTGTAGGCGGCCATCACCCCGGCCGCGCCCGCCGCCACCCCGGCCCGGGCCGCCGCGAGATGGATCTCGTGCAGCTCGCGGCGGCCCAGCTCCGTCGCCGCGCTGTTGCGCCCGCCGACCGTCGCGCCCTGGCCGGCGAAGTGCTTCAGCACCACGGCGACACCCGCCCGCCGCGCACCCTCGACCAGCGCCTCGGTCATCCGTGCCGCGAGATACGGGTCCTCGGCGAAGCACTCCTCGCTGCGCCCCCAGCGCGGATCACGTACGAGGTCCAGCGCGGACACCAGGGCGACGTGCGCGCCCCGGGCCCGCAGTTCGGCGCCCGCGCCGGCCACGGCATCCGCGTACAGCTCCGGATCCCAGGTGGCGCCGGCCGCCAGGTTGACCGGCAGCACCGTGCCGTCCAGAGCCTGGTGGCCGTGCGGCATCTCCTCGACCAGCAGGACGGGGATGCCCAGCCGGGTGTTGTCCCTGACGTGCCGCTGGACGGCCGCCGCCGTCAGGGCGCCGTCCCCGGCGTCCAGGCCGTCCTCGAACCCGACGCCCGACCAGGCGTCCGCCCGCTGGAGCCCGTACAGCGCGCCCATGCCGTCGAAGGCGGCGACCTCCTCGCGGAACGCGTCCGTGAGGCGGTGACCGTCCGGGCCGCGCTCGTAGGCGTGCCAGCCGTACATGCGCTGGTTGAGCTGGCCCACCTTCTCCGTCTGGGTCATGCGGTCCAGCAGGTCGCGGACGCGTTCCGGCACCGGCGCCGCCGGGTCGCGGTAGCGGGGGACGGTCACCGCAGCTCCAGGACGGCGACGCCGTACGCGTCGATCCGCACGTCCTCCACGGGTGCGCCGTCGGCCAGGCCGTACAGCTTCCCGTCAGTCTCCGGACGGACCACCAGCGGCCCGTCGCTCTGACTGACCAGCCAGACGAAGCGGCGGCCGTCCGCGTGCGCGACGACGTCCGCCGAGACGTGCGGGTCGGCCACAGTGACGGGCCGCCGCGCGCCCGACACCCGCGCCAGCGCGGCGTACAGCCGGTGGGTGGCGTCCGGGTTGACGCGCGCCGTCCGGGCCGCCATGTGCTCGAGCGGGTAGGTGGCCAGCACGGTACGGCCCGTGCCCGTCTCGTGCACGACCAGGGCGGGCCGGCCGTGCGCGTCCACGGCGACGACCCGGCCCGCGCGCGGCACGACGGGCAGGTAGGCGCGGCTGTCCTCGTTCCCCGCGACCGGGAAGCGCAGCACCTCTCCGGCGCGCAGGCCCCCGAAGTCCTCGGTGAACGTCATCTCGAGCACCTCGTCCTCGATCGGCTCGGCGACGCCGTAGGACAACTGCAGCTCCACCCCGAAGAGCCCGTCCAGGTCGTCGAACCAGGGGCCGCGGGTGCCCGGGTGCTCGCCGGAGCAGAACGACAGGTACACGGTGGCGCCGTCGGCGGCCCGGCGGGCCAGCTCCCGGCGGGTACGCGTGGTCAGCTGCCGGGTCGCGGGCAGCAGGTAGAGCGACGCCTCGCCGGGCAGTCCGTCGGCCTCGCGCGTGAGGGCGACGGGGAGGTCGGCGGCGCGCGCCGTGACGTAACCCTGGTGCAGGGACGTGAAGATGAGCGGCCGGTCGGCGGGACGGCTGTACGGGTAGCCGCGCTCCAGGAAGGCGGGCACCACCAGTGCGGCGTCGGCTTCCGTCCGCGCGCAGTTCGGGAAGTCCACGGCCTTCAGCACGTCGGCGAAGGCGGCCAGTTCACGCAGCGGTTCCTTCGGCGCGCCCGTGGAGTCGGTGATGCCGAAGTGCATCTCGAACGGGTGGTGGTCGTAGGGCGACTGGTCCCACAGGGCGTCGTAGTCGGTGTTGTTCCAGGCGATCCAGCCGGTGGCCCCGCCCAGCAGCGAGTTGTGCAGGGTCTGGCGGTAGAAGTGGCCCGCGTTGGCGGCCGAGACGGTGTCGGTGGACAGCCCGAACTCCTCCAGCACCACGGGCTGGCCGGTCACCGCGGCCAGCTCGCACTCGAAGGCCGCGCGGTAGTGCTGCCGCGGCCGGTCGGTGTCGGAGCGGTACACGTGCGGGCCGACGAAGTCGACGTACTCGGCGGTCTCCCGCAGCGAGAAGCCGTTGTCGCGGCCGGTGACCTCGATGCCCCACGCCCCGTCGCCCAGCGACACCGGCTGCGTCGCGCCGGTCGCGCGCACCGCGTTGCACATGGCCTGGGCCCAGGCGGTCACCACGTCGGCCGACGGCGGGTCCACCTGGTAGATCCGCCCGTAGCCGGGCATCTCGTTCGTGATCAGCCAGCCCGTGACCGCCGGGTGGTCCTTGAAACGGCGTGCCATGCGGGAGACGAACCACGCCTGGCGGCCGACCATCCACACGTCCTCGTACAGGTCGCGGTTGCCGCGCCACGCCGGGTCCCAGTTCTCACCGGACATGTGGCCGACGATGAACGTCGGTACCGTCCCCATGCCCGCTTCGAGGTGGGCGTCCAGGAAGTCCTCGAACCGCGCGCACAGTTCGTCGTCGACACGGTCCGGCTCCGGGTGGAAGTCGGGCCAGTAGAAGAACGACCGGGTCATGTTCAGGCCGTGGTCGCCCAGTACGCGCAGTTCCTCGCGGACGGTCCTCGGGTCGTAGGTGCGCCACATCAGCGGACCGCCGGTGCGGGACCAGAAGTTGGCGCCGAGCCAGGGCAGGACGGCGGGCTGGTGGGTGAGCTGGGCGCTGTCGCGTCGCATGGTCCTTCTCGCGTGGTGGGGTTCGGGTGGTGCGTGGCCGCGGGTGCGCCGCGGTCGTGAGGTCAGCCGGGGCGACCCGTGGCGCCGTCCCCGGACGGGGCGGGGCCGGTGGACTCACGGACGACCAGCCGCGGCCGCCCGTCCAGGCCGGTCTCCTCGACCGGCTCGCCGCACAGGGCCAGCAGCATGCGGGCGGCTGCCGCGCCGACCCGCTGCACCTGCTGGTCGACCGTGGTCAGCCGGGGATGGAGCCAGCTGCCGAGCGGCAGGTTGTCGTAGCCGACCACGGAGACGTCCCGGGGAACGGCCAGCCCGGCGCGCTGCGCGGTGCCGATGCCGCACACCGCCATCGAGTCGTTCGCGTACACCAGGGCCGTGGGCCGGTCGTCCGCCGCGAGCAGCGCCTCGGTGGCTCCGACTGCGTGCCGCTCGCTGAAGTCGGTCGGCAGGACCGCGAAGGGACGCAGCCCGGCCGCGCGGAGCGCGTCCTCGAAGGCGGCCCTGCGCACCCGGGTGTGCTGCAGCTCCGGTGGCCCGCTGACGTAGGCGACGCGCCGGTGGCCGAGCGCCAGCAGATGCGCGACGGCCTCGGCGATCCCGGCCCCCTGGTCCCGCAGGCCGACCCGCGGTACGACGCCGGTGCCGTCCGGCGCGCCCAGCAGCACCGCGGGCAGCCCCAGCCGGGCCAGCAGGGCGGGGCGGGCGTCCTCGTCGCGGGCGTCGGTGAGCACCGCCCCGTCCACCCTGCCCTCGGCCGCGAGCCGTTCGTAGAGCGCGTACTCCTCCCGGTGACCGCTCACCAGGTGCAGCAGCAGACCGTATCCGCGCGGCGCCAGCTCGCCCTCTATACCGGTGATCAGTTCACTGAAGTGCGGGTCGGAGCCCAGCACGTCGGTGGGGCGCCGGACCACCAGGGCCAGGCTGCGGGTACGGGCGTTGCGCAGCGCCGCCGCCGGGGCGTTGGGGCTCCACCCCAGCTCCAGCGCGGCGTCGACGATGCGGCGGCGGGTCGCCTCGGAGAGCCGGCCCTTGTTGTTGAACGCCTGCGAGACGGCGGCGGTCGACACGCCGGCCGCGGCGGCGACCTCCTTGATCGTCGGCCTTCGGCCCGGCCGCTCGGTGGACACGCTCACGCCTTCACCGCCCCGCTGACCAGGGCCTGCTGCATGCGCTTCTGGAGCACCGTGTAGACGATCCACACCGGTACCAGGGTCAGCACCGTGCCCGCCGTCAGGACGCCGTAGTCCGTGCCGGTGATCGACTTGAGCGTGGGCAGCGCCACCTGGACCGTGCGCTGCGCCGGGTCCGGGCCGATGATGACCAACGAGTACAGGTACTCGTTCCAGAAGGTCAGGAAGTTCAGCAGCAGCACCGTGGCGATGCCCGGCAGGCACATCGGCGTGTAGACGTGGCGCAGCACCGCGAAGGTCGACGCCCCGTCCAGCCGGGCGGCCTCCTCCATCTCCGGCGGGATGGTGCGCATGAACTGCACCAGGATGACCACCGACAGCGGCAGCGCCGTCGCCGGCAGGAACAGCACCATGAAGATCCGGGTGTGGAACAGCCCGGTGGCCGCCGCCAGCAGGAAGGTGGGGAAGAGCGCGGCGAAGGTGGGGATCAGGAAGCCCAGGGAGAAGACCTTCTCCACCAGCCCCGCCAGCCGCCCGGTCGAACGGGCCAGGGCGAACGCGGCCGGGATCGCCAGCAGCAGCGTCAGCGCCAGCGAGACCACCGTCACCAGCGCGGAGTTGACCACCGCCAGCCCCAGGTCGGCGCTGTCGAACGCGGTCCGGAAGTTGTCCAGGCCCAGCGAGGTGGGCGGGGCGAAGGGGTGGGCGAAGATCTCCTCGTTCGACTTGAACGCCGAGGCGAGGAAGTAGTACAGCGGGACGACGAGCAGCACCGCGTACGTCCACACCAGGACGTGGGCCGGGAGCCAGCGCTTGCCGAGCTTCATGAGTGCTGCTCCGATCAGTAGTTCTGGCGGAAGACGCGGCGGATCGTCAGCAGCCCGACGAGGCCGGCGAGGAAGAGCAGGACGCCCACCGTCTGGCTGTAGCCGAGGTCGGCGGCGATGAACGCCTTCTGGTAGACGAGGAACGACAGGGTGGTGGACGACGTCCCCGGACCGCCCTGCGTCAGCAGCAGCACGTGCTGCGCCGAGCCGAACAGCGTCCACAGGAACTGGAGCATCGTCACCACGCCCACGTAGTCGCGGATCACCGGGAAGTGCAC
Source organism: Streptomyces sp. WAC 04229 (assembly GCF_003947455.1). Lineage (GTDB taxonomy): Bacteria > Actinomycetota > Actinomycetes > Streptomycetales > Streptomycetaceae > Streptomyces. Next base: position 18,909 of record NZ_QHJH01000113.1, read on the forward strand.
CGACCACATCGTCCGCCAGTGCCCCGCCCCGTCCAGCTGCGCGGCCTCGCCCAGCTCGTCCGGCACACTGCCCAGCCGGGCCGCGAACAGCACGGCGGTGAAGCCGATGCCGCTCCAGACGTCCAGGGCGATCAGACACGCCAGCGCCGTCGAGGGCGAGGCCAGCCACGCGTCGGTGAGCGAACCCAGGCCGATGCCCGTCAACGCCCCGTTGAGCAGGCCGTCCGGGGACAGGGCGGCGTAGAAGACCATCGCCTTCGCGGGCGTCGAGATCAGCCCCGGGATGAAGAGCAGGTACCGCAGGACGCGGTGTCCGGGCGGCCGTTGGGCGACGTAGTACCCCAGCATGTACGCGCACACGATCATCACGGGCAGGGCGACGGCCAGTTGTACGACCGTGTTGCGGACCGCGTCCCAGAACACGGGGTCGTCCAGGACCACCCGGACGTTGTCGAGACCGGCGAAGGACACCGGCTGGAGCATGCCCGGCCAGTGCAGGGCCGCGATCACGAAGATCGCGAGCAGCGGCCCGACCATGAACACGAGGTACCACGCGAGTGCGGGGACCGCGAGGACGGTGCCGCCCTGTCGCCGCCGCCCGCGCGGTGCGGAGGCGGGCGAGGGCGGGGGTGCGGACCGACGGGCCGCGCTGCCGTCCGGCGTCGTCGTGAGCGTCGTCATGCGGTGACTCCCGGAGTACGGGTGGCGGATACGAGGGGGACCGGGCGGTTCATGCGGACCGGTACGCGGACTCGAGGGCGGCGCGCACGCGGGCCGCGCTGGTGCCCCGGGTGAAGGACGTGCTGGTCGCGGTGATCAGCGGCTGCGCCGCGGCGGGCGGCACGTACACGTCGGGGAGGAGGACCTGGCTCACCCCGGAACCGAGCCGCTGGGCCGCGCCCACGAGGGGGAAGTCCGTACTCACGGCGTCCGTGCGCAGGGCCATGTCCCGGCCGCCCTCCGTCACGAACCGGGCCACCGTCTCGGGCCGGTACATGAACCGCAGGAACTTCTCGACCTGCTGGATCTTGCGCACGCCGTTGGGGCTGATCCAGAAACCGATGAGGGTGTAGGCGCGGATGACGGTCGGACCCTCGTGCGCCGCGCCGTCGGCCAGGGGCCAGCCGCCCACCTCGGTGTGCCGGGCCACCTTCTCCGGCACCTTGGCGAGCGCCGAGGACATCGCCGACTGGACGGCCGCCTCCTCGGTGTTGAACTGCGTGGTCATCGAGTCGGACGTGAGCCCCTGCGCCTTGTCCGCGAAGACTCCGGCGTCGCGCAGATGCGTGAAGTACTCGATGCCCCGGCGGGCGCCGCGGCCGCCGAAGTCGCCGGTGGCGTAGACGTGCCGGGCCTCCTCCTGCGACAGGAACGTCTGGATGATCTGCGCCATCAGCTTCTGCCCGGTCCAGTCGTTGCCGCCGACGGTCACGGGGGCGATGCCCTTGGCGCGGAGCTTGCGGGCCGCGGCGATCAACGCGTCCCCCGTGGTGGGGATCCCGTCGACGCCGGCCCGGTCGAGCAGGGCGCGGTTGTAGGCGACGGGCCAGTTCGTGGCGAAGTAGGGGAACGCCCTGACCCGGCCCTCGTCGTCGGTCCAGTCGGCCAGGGCGGCGGGCAGCACCCGGTCGCGCAGCCCCCAGTCGTCCAGGTAGGGGCGGACGTCGACGGTCGCGCCGACGTCCGTCCAGGCCAGCGTCTTGTCGTAGAGGTTGACCATCACGACGTCGGCCTCCTTGCGGGCCAGCCGGGAGGTCTCGTACACCTGGCCGAGGTCGTCGCCGTTGACGAGGTTCTTGACCTTCAGCCCCGGGTTCTCCTCGCGGAACTGGTCGACGGCCGCGAGGTAGGTGGGGGAGCCCGGCGCGGTCGTGCCGAGCTGGGTGTGGACGACGAGGGTGTCCGGATCGGAGTCCGCCGACGCCAACGACGAACAGCCGGACAGAGCGGGCAGGGCAACGGCCGCAGCCAGGCCGGAACCGGCGGCGAACAGGTCGCGCCGAGTCAGCGAAGAGCGCACAGCGGGGGTCTCCAACCAAGCGGTTAACGATTGGTTAATCGATGTACCTCGTGAGGTGCGAGGACCATATGGAGTGGAGGGACCGCGGTCAAGGGGGTGACGCCGGGGACTTCGACGGGTCCGGTCAGGCCGACGCGGTGCCGTCGGTGGCGATCCCGAGCCGGCCGGCCACGGTGGTGAGGGCCGTGCCCAGCGGGAGCGCGACCCGTACGACGGCCTCCCGGTCGCCGCGGGTCGGGTCCCGGTTGACGATCAGCACCGGTGTCCCGGCGCGGGCCGCCTGGCGGACGAACCGCAGCCCCGACATCACCGTCAGCGAGGAGCCCAGGACCAGCACAGTGGTGGCACCCCGGACCAGTTCGCGGCAGTGCTCCACGCGTGCGGGCGGGACGGCCTCGCCGAAGAACACCACGTCCGGTTTGAGGACGCCGCCGCAGACTGCGCAGGGCACCACGCGGAAGTCCCCGACCTGGTCGTCGGTGAGGTCGGCGTCGCCGTCCGGATTGATCCCGGCGGCCACCGGCTCGAAGCCCGGGTTGGCCGCCTCCAGCCGCCGGGCGAGTTCGCGCCGCGGGCTGAACGCGCCGCAGGTCAGGCAGACGACGCGGTCCAGGCTGCCGTGCAGTTCGACGACGTCCTCGCTGCCGGCGGCCTGGTGCAGACCGTCGACGTTCTGGGTGATCACGCCGGCGAGCAGGCCCCGGTCCCCGAACGCGGCCACGGACCGGTGCCCGGCGTTGGGCCGCGCCCGGCCGAAGGTGCGCCAGCCGAGGTGACTGCGGGCCCAGTAGCGGCGCCGGGCCGCCGCGCTGCCGGTGAAGTCCTGGTACGTCATCGGCGTGTGCCGGCTCAGGCTGCCGCCCTCGCCCCGGTAGTCGGGGATCCCCGACTCCGTCGAGATCCCGGCCCCGCTGAGCACCACCACCCCACCGGCGCCGAGCGCGTCGGCGACGGGCTCCAGGTCCGTCGTGCCCGGCGGCAGGTCCGCTCCCGGGGTCCAGCTCAGAGTGGGCCGCATGCGCATGCGGCAAGGGTACGGAAACCGGGCGCCCTTCTGGGCGCCGGGGCGTGTCCGTCGTTCGCTTCGGGCGGGGTACGGGACGTGCCCGGTGGCTGCTCGGTGCGGCTGCGGCCCCCGCTTGTCGAACCGCGCGGGCTGCGGCCTGCGACCCACCCCCGGGCCGCGGCCTGCGACCCCTCCCGGGCCGCGGCCCGGGGGTGGGTC
>NZ_QHJH01000114.1 GCF_003947455.1 Streptomyces sp. WAC 04229
GCCGGCTCCCGCAGGAGGTCAGCGGCCTGGTCTTCACGGTGAACTCGTTCTCGGGCCAGAAGTTCACCGAGGTCGCCAAGGCCTACTGCCGTCTCATCGACGCCGCGAGCGGCGAGGAGCTGGTCCGCTTCGACCTCACCAGCGCCGAACCGCAGACCGGCGTGATGATGGCGAAGCTGATCCGCCAGTACTCCGGCGAGTGGGAGATGACCGCCATGGGCGACTTCGTCAAGTCCCGCACGGTCCGCGGCATGGTGAAGCCGGCCGCGCAGGCGCTGTAGGCGACGGGGCCGCCTGGGGGCGCCCGGCCGCGGGCGCCCCTAGACCTGCCCCAGTCCCTCCATGAGCAGAAACAGGTACCGCCGTACGGCCGTCCCGTCCACCTCGTCGGCCGCCTCGGCCGCCGTCACCACGCCGCGCAGCAGCCGCAGCACCTCGACCGGCTCCACGTCGGCCCGCAGCGCACCGGCTTCCTGCGCGGCCCGCACCAGCCGGGTCGCCGCGCCGCGCACACAGTCGCCGCACGCGGGTCCACCGCCGGTGACGGCCGTACCGAGCAGCGCCTTGAGGCCGCGCACCTGGAGCATCCCGACGGCCAGCTCGTCGAGCCACGCCACGAGCGCCGCCCCGGGCGGCCGGGCGGCCGCGATCACGTCGGCGCGCGCCGCGATCGCCTCCAGGCGCTCCAGGTAGGCGGCCTCCAGCAGCGCCTGCCGCGTCGGGAAGTGCCGGTAGAGGGTGCCGACGCCGACCCCGGCACGCCGGGCGATGTCGTCCAGGGAGGCACCCTCCCCGTGCTCGGCGAACGCCTCCGCCGCCACCGCCAGCAACCTCTCACGATTACGCCGGGCGTCCGCCCGCATGGGCCTGACCTGCGCCACAGCCCCTCCCTGCACAGCGGGCAACCTTCCGGGCACCCTACCGCGCGTGCTCGTCCCGGGCGTCCCAGGGCCAGTCGGCGTCCCGGCCGGCCTCGAGCAGCGGAACCATCCGGAACGCGGCGTCGGAGAGCCCGCCGAAAGTGTGCCGGTTCGCCCGGCCCGAGGGACCGTGGCCCGCCCGGTACCCGGCCAGGTTCCAGGTGTAGACGGGCACGTGCGCCGGGACCTGCTCGGTCGGGTCGCCGCGCCTGCTGTACGTGTACTGCTCGTCGGTGACGATCAGCACCCGGTCGTGCTTCTTGTAGTGGCGCCGCACCGCCTCGGTGGTGTCGGTGCCGCCGAGGTCGCCGAAGCGCTCCAGGACCTTCAGCACCGACTCGCCCTTGCGGTACGTCACGCGGTTGCTCGACGAACCGAACTCGACCAGGTCCGCGTCGGCCGCCCGCAGCGCCAGCGCCGTGCCGAAGACCGCGGCCGCGTCGGCCCGGGTCAGCTCGGAGCGGTCCGACATCCGCGAGTAGAACATCGAGCCCGACCGGTCCACGAGGACCAGCGTCCGGCCGCCCAGCGCGGGCACGTTGGCCAGCGAGTGGCCGAGCGCCCGCTCCAGCGGGTACGACCAGCGCAGCGACGGCGCGTGCCGGTAGGCGGCGAGGTAGCGGAAGGGGAACTGCCGCGAGCGCGCCACCTCGGCCGGGTCGCTGATCCGCGCCGCGACCCGGGCAGCGACCTCGTCCGAGACACCGGACTCGTCGAAGTTCCGCAGGTTGCGGACGAGCGCCATCGCTCCCATGGACGGGATCACCGCTTCCCAGGCGGCCTTGTCCATCGGCCCCTGGAGCCAGCCGGCCAGCATCTCCCACGTGATGCCCGCCGCCGCGAGCCGCTCGGCACCGTCGGGTGCCGTGACCACCGCTCGCCGCTCGGGGGCGGGCAGCGCCATCAGCTCGCGGTGCGCGGTCAGGACGCGGTTCGAGGCGGGCGGCACCGCGGTGTCCGGGTGGTGCCGGCGGTCGAGGGCGTACTGGAACAGCTCGCCCTGCCACGGCTTGTCGGGGTCGGGCGCCGCGTGCACCAGGTTGAGGATGTCACCGAAGCGGTAGCCCTTGGACGCGGTGTCGTACTTCAGCAGCGACTTGCCGTGGTAGAGCCGCCGTACGGCGTCGGCGATCCCCCGCTTGACCGGCTTCGGCACGGCGCGGCCGTACGTCGCGGTCCAGTACGCGAGCAGTTCACCGGGCTCGTCGGGACGCCGCAGCACGGAGGCGACGACCTGCCGGTTCGCCGGTCCTTCGGTGACACCGTGGTCGAGCCGCGCCTTGACGTACTCGGCGGCGCCGACGATCGAGGCGGTGCGCAGGTTGCCCTCGCCGCGCAGCCAGCCGAGCAGGCCGGCCGTCCAGGAGGGGTCGGCGACCGCGAGTTCGCGCACCAGCGTGGCGAAGCGGTCGTCGCGGGCGGCGCCGGACTCGTAGAAGGTCTGCTGGGAGACGAAGTTGGCGACCGCGAGCAGGTAGAGCTCGGAGCGCGCGTCGCGCTCGGTGCCCCGGCCGCCCTCGCAGGTGCGCAGCACGCGGCCCGTCGAGGTCACGCGCGAGGTGGGCCGCGCCTTCGCGGTCCTGGTGTTGAAACGCGCCATGGTGAATTCCCCCGAATTCTCGAAAGCCCGAAATCTCGAACATTTCCGGAGGGAGGCACGGCAGCGTAAGGGTGCCCGAGGTCGAAATCGGCGACGGGACTGTGCGGATGCTCTGCCGAATTGAGCTACACCGACCCGAAGTCGATGACGGGATTCGAACCCGCAACCGTCCGATCAAAGGAAGTATCCGCTGCCTGCGCACCGGGCACCCTTCGACTGCTGGGCCTCCCGAGATCAAGTGGGCGGCGGCATGGGATTCTTTTGAGAGAAGAAGTAGCCGCGGCCCGCGCACCGGGAGGTGCATGAAGTTGTGGGTGTCCAGAGTTCAGGTCGGCGGAACCGACAAGGTGCTCCAACCCCTGAGCTACACCGGCGCGTTGTGCCGGTGACGGGACTCGAACCCGCGACCGCCCCATTATCAGTGGAAGTAGGTCCTGCCTTCGCACCTGGACGTTCATCACTCTAAAAGGGCGGCCGCCGTTCGGGCGAGCGAATTAGTTACCGGCGCTTCTGGCGCTTCCACGGCCCCGTGATCGCCAGCATGATGCCCGGCGTCTGGATGTTGGCGTAGAGGGTCCGGCCGTCGGGCGAGAAGGTGACGCCGGTGAACTCGCTGTACTCGGGGTCGTCCTCGGTGCCGAGGTTCAGTTCGTTGCGGGCGATGGGGTAGGTGCGTCCGCTGTCGGTCGCGCCGAAGAGGTGCTGGACGCCCTCGCCGTCCTCGGCGATGACCAGGCCTCCGTACGGGGAGACGGTGATGTTGTCGGGCCCGTCGAAGGCGCCGTCGGCGGACGGGTCGGCGTTGACGCCGAGCAGGACCTTGAGCGTCAGGGTGCGGCGCTTGGGGTCGTAGAACCAGACCTGCCCGTCGTGCGGGCGGCCCGGGCTCTCGTCACGGGCGTAGGAGGAGACGATGTACGTGCCGCCGTCCGCCCACCACATGCCCTCCAGCTTGCGGGCGCGGGTGACCTCCCCGGCGGCGAACTGCTTGCGCACCGCAGTGGTCCGCGCGTCGCGGTCGGGGACGTCGACCCAGTCGACACCGTAGACCGTGCCGGTCCTGGTCGCCCGGGAGAGGTCGTCGACGAACCTGCCGCCGGAGTCGAAGCACTTGAAGGCCTGGAGGACCCCGGCGTCGTCGGCGAGGCCGCGCAGCCGCCCCCGGCCGTGCCGGAAGTGCTCCGGCGGGGTCCAGCGGTAGAGCAGGCCGTTGGGTCCCGAGGCGTCCTCGGTGAGGTAGGCGTGGCCGCGCCTGGGGTCGATGACGACGGCCTCGTGGGCGTAGCGGCCGAGCGCCTTGACGGGCTTGGGGTCCCGGTTGGCGCGCCGGTCCTCGGGGTCGACCTCGAAGACGTAGCCGTGGTCCTTGGTCATCCCCTCCTCGCCGGCCCTGTCCTCGGTCTCCTCGCAGGTCAGCCAGGTTCCCCACGGAGTGCTGCCGCCGGCGCAGTTGGTGGCGGTGCCGGCGATGCCGACCCATTCGGCGACGTGGCCGCCGCGCCGGACCTCGACGACGGTGCAGCCGCCGGCGGCGGCCGGGTCGTAGACGAGGCCCTCGGCGAGCGGGACGGGGTGCGGCCAGTCGTCGCGGTGGCCGCCGAGTTCGTGGTTGTTGACGAGGAGCGTGGTGCCGCGCGGGCCGTCGAAGGCGGCGGTGCCGTCGTGGTTGGACGGGGTGTACTCGCCCGACTCCAGCCTGGTCCGCCCGGAGTAGGTGATGATCTCGTAGCGGAAGCCGGCGGGCAGCGCGAGGATGCCGTCGGGGTCGGGGATCAGCGGCCCGTAGCCGACGCCGCCGTGGTGGTGGTCGTGGTCGCTGCCGTGCTCGTCCGCCGCGCTCTCGGCCTCCGTGGACGCGAGGGCGTTCGGGGCGGTGGCGAGGGCGCCGACGCTGCCCGCCAGTGCCACTCCGGCGCCGGTGAGCGCGGATCGACTGGCGAAGTCCCTGCGGGTGAGCGACATGGTGTCTCCTGTGACGGTGGGCGTGCCGTGGAGGGGGGCGGACCTCGGTCCGGCGTCACGGTTCCGCCCGTCGCTGAACAGGGATCCCGCCCGTCACTGAACGGGAGTTGAACTGGCGGAGACCTCTCCGGGCACGCCCGCGCCGCGCCGCTCAGCCGCCCTGCTGCGACCGCGCCTTGAACGCCGCCTTGCGGGCCTCCTTGGCGATCTTCTTGTCGGGGTGCAGCCGCCCCATCGCCTCCAGGACGTCCGGTGTGGCGGGGTGCTCGACCCGCCAGGCCGTGTCGAAGAAGCCGCTGTGCTGCCGGGCCAGGCCCTCCACCAGGCCCCGGAGTTCCTCGGAGTTGCCCTCGGCCGCGAGCTGTGCGGCGAGGGTGTCGACGGTCAGCCAGAAGACCATCTCCTGCGGCGGCGCGGGCACGTCCCGAGCACCGTGCTCGGTGAGCCACACCCGGGCGAGGCCGCCCAGTTCGGCGTCGTCGAGGACCTCGCGCAGCGCGGGTTCGGCCTCCGTGCCGACGAGCGAGAGGGCCTGCTGGCAGCGGAGCCGGCGCAGGGGTGCTCCGGGGTCGGAACCGCGGGCCGCCGCGAGGAGTTCGCGGGCGGCGTCCAGCGGGCTCCGCCCGGCCAGCCACAGTTCGGTCTCGGCGTGCGCGGCGGCGGGCGGGAAGGGGGCGGTGCCGTCGAGGAGCGCGTCGGCGCCCTTGTCGGCCAGGTCACCGACGGCGGGTGCGTCGAAGCCGGCGTCCAGCAGCCGGGCGCGCAGTCCGTACAGTCCCAGCGGGGTGAGCCGCACCATGCCGTAGCGGGCGACGTCGGTCTCGTCGACGGGTGCCGCGGGTTCCTCGTCGGCGTCGGCCATCAGGGCCTCGTCGACCGGCTGGTACTCGACGAGCCCGACCGGTTCCAGCATCCGGAACTGGTCGTCCAGGCGCATCATCGCGTCCGACACCTGTTCCAGGACCTCGTTGCTGGGCTCGCCCATGTCGCTGGGCACGATCACGGAGGCGGCCAGCGCGGGCAGCGGCACCGGCGCCTCGCCGGGACCCTCCTCGCCGACGGTGAGGAGGTAGAGGTTGCCGAGCACGCCGTCGAGGAACTCGGCCTCGGCCTCCGGGTCCCAGTCGAGGGAGGACAGGTCGACCTCGCCGCCCTCGGCCATGGCGTCGACCAGGTCGTCGAGGTCGGGGACGCTCGCGTCGGCGAGGACGGCCTCCAGGGCGGTGACCCACAGCCCGAGCACGTCCTGCGGCGAGCCGCCGGTCAGCAGGGCGAGGTCCTCGCCCGCGGCGACGGTGCCCGCCTCCTCGTCGGTGATCTCGACGAGCCCGGTGTCCACGGCGATCCGCCATGCCTCGCTCGCGTACGCCGCGGCGTCGTCGCCGGTCAGTCCGAGCTGCTCGGCGGCGGCCGGCAGCTGTTCCTCGACGAGCCCGCCCCCGGCGTCGACGCGGGTGTCCGCCCCGGCCCAGCGGGCCAGCCGCGCGGCCCGGGCGAGGACCGGCGTGGACAGTGCCTCGCGGGCCAGCTCCGCTTCGGTGCGCAGCCGTGCGGGCGGCAGGGTGGAGCTGTCTGACATCGGCTGTTTCTCCTCGCGCGCCTTGACCGCCGTACGGCCGAATCCGGATGCCGTACGGCTCGACGGCCCAGCCTAGACGGGTTTCCACCCATGCCGCCCGGTTCATCTCCCCGTCGGGCGGCGTACATGGCCGAAACCTTGACAACGCGCGTGGCCAGGCACGAGATTGACGCGCGTAGAAAGCGGGGGAAGAGCGGGGGGACACGTGTGTGACGCGGGTCCGTGCGCCCTGTGGCCCCCGCCGTCCACCCTCGTCCCGGCGCCACGTCACGTCCCCGGAGGGATCCCGTTGGCCAGCAAGTCCTCCAAGCGCCTCGCCGCGCTCACCGTCGCCGCAGTGTGCTCGGCGGCGTCCACCGTCGTCCTGACCTCGCCCGCGCGGGCCGGCTCCGCCTCCGAAGGCCCGGTGCGGGTCCACGACGTCCAGGGCACCACCCGTCTGTCGCCGTACGCGGGCAAGCAGGTCGCGGACGTGGCCGGAATCGTCACCGGCGTCCGCGGCTACGGCTCCTCCAAGGGGTTCTGGATCCAGGATCCGCGGCCCGACGCCGACCCGGCCACCAGCGAGGGCGTCTTCGTCTTCACGAACGCGGCCCCGGCGGTCGCCGTCGGTGACGCGGTCACCGTCTCGGGCACGGTCTCGGAGTACGTCCCGGGCGGCACGTCCTCGGGCAACCAGTCGCTGACGGAGATCACCCGCCCGACGGTCACCGTCGTCTCCGGGGGCAACCCGCTCCCGGCGCCGACCACCCTCTCCGCGCGCTCCGTGCCGCGCGCGTACGCCCCCGAGGGCGACCCGGCGGCGAACGGGTCCGTCAACGGCCTGCGGCTGCGCCCCGACCGGTACGCCCTGGACCGCTACGAGTCGCTGGAGGGCATGACCGTCCGGGTCGCCGACGCCCGGGTGGCCGGCGCCTCCGACCCGTACACCGAGCTGTGGGTCACGGTGAAGCCCTGGGAGAACCGGAACCGCCGCGGCGGCGCCGTCTACGGCTCCTACGACGCCCAGAACACCGGGCGGCTCCAGATCCAGTCGCTCGGCAAGCCGGCCGACTTCCCCGACGCCAACGTGGGCGACACGCTCGCCGGCACCACCGCGGGGCCGCTCGACTACAACCAGTACGGCGGCTACACGCTGGTGGCGAGCGAGATCGGCGCCCTGGAGAGCGGGGGCACCGAGCGTGAGTCGACCCGCCCGCAGAGCGACCGGGAACTGGCGGTGGCGACGTACAACGTCGAGAACCTCGACCCGTCGGACGACACCTTCGCCGCGCACGCCGACGCGATCGTGCACAACCTGAAGTCGCCCGACATCGTGTCCCTGGAGGAGATCCAGGACAACAACGGCGCCACGGACGACGGCACGGTGGCCGCCGACGCGACGGTCGGCAGCCTGATCGACGCGATCGCCGCGGCCGGCGGCCCGCGCTACGAGTGGCGGGGCATCGACCCCGTCGACAAGGCGGACGGCGGCGAGCCCGGCGGCAACATCCGTCAGGCCTTCCTGTTCAACCCCGCGCGGGTCTCGTTCACCGACCGCCCGGGCGGCGACGCGACCACCGCGACGGGCGTGCGCAGGGTGCGCGGCGAGGCCGAGCTGAGGCACTCCCCGGGTCGGGTCGACCCGGCGAACCCGGCCTGGGAGAACAGCCGCAAGCCGCTGGCGGGCGAGTTCGTCTTCCGCGGCCGCACCGTCTTCGTCGTCGCCAACCACTTCAACTCCAAGGGCGGCGACCAGGGCCTGACGGCGCAGTACCAGCCGCCGTCGCGCTCCTCGGAGACCCAGCGGCACCTCCAGGCGAAGGCCGTGAACACCTTCGTCAAGGACATCCTCTCCGCGCAGCGGAACGCCGACGTCGTCGCGCTGGGCGACATCAACGACTTCGAGTTCTCGCAGACCGCGCGCGTCCTGGAGGACGGCGGCGCCCTGTGGTCGGCGGTCAAGTCGCTGCCGAGGAGCGAGCGTTACTCGTACGTCTACCAGGGCAACAGCCAGGTCCTCGACCAGATCCTGGTCAGCCCGTCGATCCGGTGGGCGGGGCGGCTGTCGTACGACAGCGTGCACGTGAACGCCGAGTTCCACGACCAGGTCAGCGACCACGACCCGCAGGTGCTGCGGTTCCGTCCGTGACCTGAGCCGTGGTGGGGCGGGTTCAGCGGGGTACGAGGCCGAGGGCGTGGTCGTAGCGGGCGACCGTACTGCTCTTCAGGCCCGGCCAGTTCTGGACCCGCCGCCACGCGGCCGTCGCCGAGCCGATCCCCGCGCCGGGTGCGGCGAGGGCGTCGATGTGGGCCTGGGCGCTCTCCCACTCCGCGTAGTTGAGGACGCGGGTGCCGTCGGTGCTGAGGTGGAAGTGGGCGGAGATGCCGCCGGAGTGCTGCTCCGGATCGCTCTCCAGTGCCTCGAAGACGGCGTCGACCCAGGCGCGCTGCCGGTCGGGGTCGGGGCTCTCGAACTCGATGTCGACGATCACGACGCACCCGGGGACGGGCGCGGTCCCGTTCTCACGGGTGCCGCTGCGGTAGCGCCGGTACCGGCCGAGGCCGAGCCGCTCGATGCCCGGTACTGCGGTGTCGATCTCGTCGACGCGCTCCTGCCGGTGGGTCTTCGTGAAGGCCTCGTAGGCGTGCTCGCTCGCCCACTGCGAGTGGTGGAGCAGTGTGGTGCCGTCGTGACCTGTGTAGACGTGGTAGCCGAGCAGGCCGTCCGCGGGCCAGGGACGGCGCTCCCAGGTGCGGGCGACGGCTTCGACGGTGCGGCGCTGCCGTTCGGGGGTGCCCACCCGCCAGGTGCTGAAGAGGGGCGACTGGACGTCGGGACGGTCGAGTACGGGGTGTGCGTCGGTACGGCGGGTCATGCCGGCCTCCACTGGTCGGTGGTCGTCGGGTGCACGCACCACCCTGTGACCTCGACCTTGGTTGAGGTCAAGTGCCGCCCGGTGCCGCCACGACGGCCGGTACGACGCGAGCGACGAGGGGCACCCCGTGGGCGGTGCCCCTCGTCGCTCGCGTGCCCGTGCGTGCCGTGGTTCAGCGGTGCCCCTGGTGGCGGTGGCGCAGCACGCCCGCCGTGGCCAGGGCGCACGCCGCCGCGCCGGCGACCAGCAGTACCCGCGGATGCCCCAGCCCCGTCCGTACGGCGCCGCGCGCCCGGTCCGGCACGTGCTCCTCGGCGGAGTGACCGGCCCGGCCCGCCTTGTCCTGCACGGTGTGGCCCGCGTGCGAGGCGGAACTGCGCAGTTGCACGGTCATGGCGCCGGCCTTGTCCCGCAGGTCGGCTGCCCGGGCCTTGGCGCGGCCCTTCACGTCCGCCTTCCCCGCCAGTTCCTCCACGGTGTCACCGAGCTGGCTGCGGGTCTGTTCGATCTGCCTGCGCAGTTCGTCGGGGCCCTTGGCCCCGGTGGGCTGCGCGGTGGAACCGGTCCTCGGGCGGTCCCCGCTCGTCGCGTCGGTCATCGATGCGCCCTTTCCCTGATCTGGTCCACGTCGGCCCTGACACTGCCGAGGGCCTCCTCGGGCTTGGGGGGTACGGCTCGACGGAGCTGGGCGCGACCGGTCGCGGCGAGGATGCCGGCGATCACGAAGAGCGCCGCCGTCACGATGAGCGCCGCGGCCCACACGGGCAACACCAGCGAGAGCGCGGCGGTGGCCGTGCCGGCGAGGGCGAACAGGCCGACGTACGCGACGGCGCCCGCGGCACCGAGCATGCCGCCGCCGCGCCCCGCACGCTTGCCCTTCTCCGCCAGCTCCAGCTTGGCGAGGGACACTTCCTGGCGCACGAGCCGGGAGAGCTGCTCGGTGGCCTGATTGACGAGTTCGCCCACGGAATGGTGCTCGTCGTGCACCGGCCTGGTGTGCATGGTTCCGGTCACGGTGTACCTCCTCCTCTCGGTTGGAAGCACCCCGGGTACCCCGCGCCGCCGGGCGCTACCCCTGCCCTGGTCCCCGGCCGGTCCGCACTCCATTCCTACAGTATTTCTTACGCATATCTCGTAGAAAAATTAAGTGGAGCTACAGCGTCGGGCTGCCGACACTACTCCCATGACGACAGACGGCGACCGCCCCGTTCCTCCCCCCTTCGGCCGTGCCCTGTGCGCGATGATCACGCCCTTCACCGACTCCGGGGCGCTGGACCTCGACGGCGCCCAGCGGCTCGCCGACCGGCTGGTGGCGGCCGGCTGCGACGGCCTGGTGCTGTCCGGCACCACGGGCGAGTCGCCGACCACCACGGACGCCGAGAAGTCGGCGCTGGTGACGGCGGTGCGGGAGGCGGTCGGCAGCCGTGCGGCACTGGTCGCCGGGGTGGGCACGGCGGACACGCGGCACACCGTCGAGCTGGCCCTGGCCGCGGAGAAGGCCGGCGCGGACGGACTGCTGGTGGTCGCGCCGTACTACAGCCGACCCCCGCAGGACGCCCTGGAGGCGCACTTCAGGGAGATCGCGGACGCCTGCGGACTCCCCCTCGCCCTGTACGACATCCCCGGCCGCACCGGCACCCGCATCGAGCCCGACACTCTCGTCCGCCTCGCCGACCACCCGCGCGTCGTCGCCGTCAAGGACTGCTCCTACGACCTGCTGGGCACCCAGAAGGTCATGTCCCGCACCGGTCTGGCGTACTACGCGGGCTGCGACGAACAGATCCTCGCCCTGTACGCGCTCGGCGCCGCCGGCTACGTCAGCACGGTCGCGAACGTCGTCCCGGGACTGTTCCGCGCCCTCCTCGACGCCTTCGACGCGGGGGACACCGGAGGGGCCGCACGCCTCCAGCGCCGGGCGCTCGCCCTGATCGAGCCGATGATGGCGGCGGGCCTGCCCGGCACGGTCACCACGAAGGCGCTGCTCGGCGCGCTGGGCCTGCCGTCCGGCCCGGTCCGCGCACCCCTGCGGGCCGCGGACCGGGAGACGACCGCCGCACTGCTGGCGGCCTGGCGCGGACTGACGTCCGGGGCGGCTCAGTTCCAGGCGTAGCCGTCGCCGAACAGCAGGGTGTGCTCCAGCACGTCCTCCGCCGGGTCGTCGATCTGCCCGACGTGGACGTTGAGGAGCCCGACCCGGGGGCCGTTGTGCGAACCGGTCGTCGTCTCGTCGGCGTGCGCGGCCCCCGCCGGAACCCAGCACACCAGCACGGCGGCCCCCGTCCCGGCCAGCCAGCGCGCCATGGTCCTCGCCCGCTCGTTCGTCATACCAGGTCCTCGTCTCGTCGGATCGGCGTCTGATCGGACTCTGCGTCCACCCGTTCATCCGCCAAGTCCGCCGCGAGGTCACGCGCCGTCATCCGTACGTGCGGGGGCGCGCGGGGTCACGATCGCGCGAACGCCCCCTACGGCACCAGGTCGCGCGCCGCCGAGAACGCGTCCGTGGGCTCGTAGTAGGCGTTCCAGACCTCCACGGGGGCCTTCTTGTACACGAGGAGGAACTGGGTCATCAGGTCCTCCATGGAGGTGGGGTGCGGTTCCTCCTCGTCGTCGATGAACCGTCTGAGGACGGGCTCGATCAGGTTCTCGCCCTGGTCCAGGGCGTCCCGCAGGTCACCGATGCGGGTCATGTCCTGCGTGTTCAGGAAGTGCACCAGGTCCCTGCGGTCCACGGGCGGCACGGGGTCCGAGTCGCCGAGCAGCGGCCAGCCGATCCGGTGGGCGACCTGCCGCACCCGCGCCACCAGGGGGTCCTCCCGGATCCACGCCGTCACGGAGTCGACGTTGACCTCCAGGTCGTAGGTGCCGCTGCGCACCTCGCGGACGTAGTCGGCGGAGATCCGCTGCCCCTCGAGCCTGATCTTCGAGAACTCCTCGTCCGCCAGCTCGAAGAGGGCACTCAGCCGGAACAGGCGCCGCCGCAACTCCCTGGGGCTGTCCTGGGACTTCTTGTAGTCCAGCTTGTGGTTGACCGCGGCCCACGCGTGCTGCAGCGCCGTCCGCACCTGGATCTCCGCCTTGCGGCCGGCGAACTCCTGCCACTCGAGAAGTGAACTCCGCTTCTCGGCCAGCTCCAGAACCAGATGGAACGACGCGTACCCGAACTCGTTGTCCGCGAGCTCCGCCTGCTTGTCACCGCTGTGCTCCTCCAGCACGGAGAACTCCCGCCGGATGATGCTCGCGATCCTTTCGACGTCCTCCACGTAGTACGCGATGATGCGGATCCCCGCCAGATCCGTCACCTCGGCCAGCGGATCGCCGTACTTCCCGCCCTTGCGCTGGATCTTCTCCGTGAAACTCGCGACGTCCTTGGCCCTGCCCTCCATCTGCACGTACTCGATGCCGTACGTGTCCAGCACCAGCGCGAGCAGATCCTGGAGCTTCTCGCAGTACCGCTCGTACGTGTCGCGCACCGCCGAGTAGGCGGCGGTCCAATCCGTCCCGGACCCCGTCTCCTCCTTCACGCACCCCTCCCCCGTGTGACTGGACGTCACATCCTCCCAGAGGACCCCGGCCCCGGACGGCGCTTCCCCCCAGAACCACGAGAGCGCCCTCCCGAACGGCCCGGAGACCGTCCGCGGGGGCGCTGCCCGGGGACCGGGTCGGGTCAGTTGTGGCTGTGGAGGATCTCGTTCAGGCCGCCCCACACCGCGTTGTTCGGGCGGGCCTCGACCGTGCCCGTGACCGAGTTGCGGCGGAAGAGGATGTTGGAGGCGCCGGAGAGTTCGCGGGCCTTGACGACCTGGCCGTCGGGCATCGTCACGCGGGTGCCCGCGGTGACGTAGAGGCCCGCCTCGACCACGCACTCGTCGCCGAGCGCGATGCCCACGCCCGCCTCGGCGCCGACCAGGCAGCGCTCGCCGATGACGATGCGCACGTTGCCGCCGCCGGAGAGGGTGCCCATGGTGGAGGCGCCGCCGCCGATGTCGGAGCCGTCGCCGACGACGACGCCGGCGGAGATGCGGCCCTCGACCATCGAGGTGCCCAGGGTGCCCGCGTTGAAGTTGACGAAGCCCTCGTGCATCACGGTCGTGCCCTCGGAGAGGTGCGCGCCGAGGCGGACGCGGTCGGCGTCGGCGATGCGCACGCCCTTGGGGGCGACGTAGTCCGTCATGCGGGGGAACTTGTCGATCGAGGTCACCTGGAGGTGCAGGCCCTCGGCGCGGGCGTTGAGGCGGACCTTCTCGATGTCGTCGACGGCGACCGGGCCCAGCGAGGTCCAGGCGACGTTGGCGAGGTGGGCGAAGATGCCGTCCAGGCTCTGGCCGTGCGGCTTGACCAGGCGGTGGGAGAGCAGGTGCAGGCGCAGGTAGACGTCGTGCGTGTCGACCGGCTTCTCGTCCAGCGAGGAGATGACCGTACGGACCGCGACCACCTCGACACCGCGGCGGGCGTCCGGACCGACCGCGGCGGTCGCGCCGGCGCCGAGAAGGTCGGCGGCCTGTTCGGCCGTGAGGCGCTGGGTGCCGGACGGGCCCGGCTCGGCGGACAGTTCGGGGACCGGGAACCAGGTGTCGAGGACGGTGCCGTCGGCGGCGATGGTGGCGAGCCCGGCGGCCACGGCGCCGGTGGTGCGGGGAGCAGTCGTGTCGGTCATGAGGGCAACCTAACCGGCCGCCGCCCACCGATGCGAGCCGACCCCGCGGCCGTCTCGCCCCGCGGTCACCGGCCCGGTGGGGTCGGTGGGATCACCCTGGCCAGTACCTCCCGCGTGTACTCCTCGTCGTAGGGCGTGTCCGTCAGCAGCACCTGGAGGCAGACGCCGTCCATCAGCGCGACCAGCGCCCGCGCCGTGAGCGGGTCCGTGCGGTGGGAGAGCAGGCCGGCGACGTCCTCGGCCCACTCCGCCGCCACCGGACGCAGGGCGGGGCGGCGCAGCGCGGCCAGGTACAGCTCGTACTCCAGCTCCACGCCCGTGCGGTCCCCGGCCAGCCACTCGCCGAGCACGCGGGCCAGTTCGCCCGGCAGGTCGGCATCGGGATCGGACAGACCCGGGTGCGCGGCCACGACCTTGGCGAAGCCCTCGTTGGCCTGGCGCAGGGCGGCGACCAGCAGCTCGTCCAGCGTCGCGAAGTGGTACGTCGTCGAGCCCAGCGGTACGTCCGCCTCGGCGGCGGCCGTGCGGTGGCTGAGGCCGGCGATGCCCTTGCGGCCGACCACCCGGATCGCCGCGTCGATGAGGCGCTGGCGCCGCTCGGGGTCGTAGCGGCGGGACATCAGTGCGCGCCGCCCAGGTTGAGGACGACGACCCCGATGATGATCAGCGCGATCCCGGCGGCCTTGGTGAGCGTCATCCCCTCCCCCATGAACGCCACCCCGATCGTGGCGATGGCGGCGGTGCCCACGCCCGCCCAGATGGCGTAGGCGGTGCCGACGGACAGCACCTTCAGGGTCTGCGCGAGCAGCGCGAAGGAGAGCACGTACCCGAGCGCCGTCAGCAGCGAGGGGACCAGCCTGCTGAAGCCCTCGCTGTACTTCATGGCGGTGGTTCCGGCGACCTCGGCGGCGATGGCTCCGGCCAGGAGCAGATATCCCATGTGTACGAGCGTACATAACGGAGGGACCGACGGCACGAGAACGGCGACGCCCGATGGGCGTCGCCGTTCTGGAGAGCGGTGCGGCTCAGACCGTCTCAGACGTTGAACCCGAGCGCCCGCAGCTGCTCGCGGCCGTCGTCCGTGATCTTGTCGGGGCCCCATGGCGGCATCCAGACCCAGTTGATGCGCAGCTCGTTGACGAGGCCGTCCGTGGCGGACTTGGCCTGGTCCTCGATCACGTCCGTCAGCGGGCAGGCCGCCGACGTCAGGGTCATGTCGATGGTCGCGATGTTCGCGTCGTCGATGTGGACGCCGTAGATCAGGCCCAGGTTGACGACGTCGATGCCCAGCTCGGGGTCCACCACGTCCAGCAGGGCCTCGCGGACCTCTTCCTCGGAGGCAGGCTTCATTTCCACGGTCTCAGTCATGCCGTCGTCTCCTTCTCGGCGTCGGCGCCGTCCAGCGCCTGGGCCGTCGCGTCCTTCCAGGCCATCCAGCTCAGCAGGGCGCACTTGACCCGGGCCGGGTACTTCGAGACCCCGGCGAACGCGACCGCGTCCTCCAGGACCTCCTCCATCTCGTCGTCGGGCTCGATCCTGCCCTTGGACTGCATCAGCTCCAGGAAGGTCTCCTGGATCCGCTGCGCCTGGGCGAGGTCCTTGCCGACCAGCAGGTCGTTCAGCACGGAGGCGCTCGCCTGGCTGATCGAGCAGCCCTGTCCCTCGTAGCTGACGTCACTGATCGTCGTGCCGTCGTACTTCACACGGAGGGTGATCTCGTCGCCGCATGTCGGGTTGACGTGGTGGACCTCGGCGTCGCCATCCCGCAAGCCCCGCCCGTGCGGGTGCTTGTAGTGGTCCAGGATGACTTCCTGGTACATGGAGTCCAGCTTCATGCTCTTCGCTCGTCCCGTCAGCCGAAGAAGTTCCGTACGTGCTCCAGACCGTCGACCAGTGCGTCGATCTCGGCCGGCGTGGAGTACAGATAGAACGACGCTCGCGTGGTCGCAGGAATTCCGTAGCGCAGGCAGACGGGGCGGGCGCAGTGGTGGCCGACCCGGACCGCGATGCCCTGCTCGTCGAGGACCTGGCCCACGTCATGCGGATGGATGTCGCCGAGCGTGAAGCTGATCGCCGCGCCGCGCTCCTCGGCCGTGGTGGGGCCGATGATGCGCAGGTCGGGGACGTCCAGCAACCGCTTGACCGCGTACTCGGTCAGCGCGTGCTCGTGCGCGAGGATCTTGTCCATGCCGATCGACTGCAGGTAGTCGATCGCCGCGCCCAGACCGACCGCCTGCGCGACCGGGGGCGTGCCCGCCTCGAACTTGTGCGGCGCCGGGGCGTACGTGGAGGAGTGCATCGAGACGGTCTCGATCATCTCGCCGCCGCCGAGGAACGGCGGGAGGTCCTCCAGCAGCTCCTGGCGGCCCCACAGGACGCCGATGCCGGTCGGGCCGCACATCTTGTGGCCGGTGAAGGCCACGAAGTCGGCCTGGAGGGCCTGTACGTCCAGCGGCATGTGCGGCGCGGCCTGGGAGGCGTCGACGCACACGAGCGCGCCGACCTCCTGGGCGCGGCGCACGATCGCCTCGACCGGGTTCTGGGTGCCCAGGATGTTGGAGACCAGCACGAAGGAGACGATCTTCGTCTTCTCGGTGATGACCTCGTCGATGTTGGACAGGTCGAGGCGGCCGTCGTCGGTCAGGCCGAACCAGCGGAGCTTCGCGCCGGTGCGCTGCGCGAGCAGCTGCCACGGCACGATGTTGGAGTGGTGCTCCATCTCCGTGATGACGATCTCGGTCTCGTGGTCCACGCGGTACGGCTCGTCGGCCCAGCCCAGCATGTTGGCGACGAGGTTCAGCGACTCCGAGGCGTTCTTGGTGAAGATCACCTCGTCCCGCGAGGGCGCGTTGACGAACTCCGCGACCTTGTCGCGCGCGCCCTCGTACAGCGCCGTGGCCTCCTCGGCGAGGACGTGCACACCGCGGTGGACGTTGGCGTTGTAGCGCTCGTAGTACTCGCTGAGCGCGTCCAGCACCTGCCGCGGCTTCTGGCTGGTCGCCGCGTTGTCCAGGTACACGAGCTTGCGCCCGTCGTGGACCTGGCGGTCCAGGATGGGGAAGTCCTTGCGGATCGCCTCAGTGTCGAGGAGGCCCGGCAGCTGTGTCACTCGGATGCGCCACCCTTCGTGTATGCCTCGTAGCCCTCGGCCTCGAGCTTGTCGGCCAGCTCGGGGCCGCCGGACTCGGCGATCCGGCCGTTGGCGAAGACGTGGACGTGGTCGGGCTTGATGTAGCGCAGGATGCGCGTGTAGTGGGTGATCAGCAGGGTGCCGACCTCACCGGTCTCGCGGACGCGGTTGACGCCCTCGGAGACGACGCGCAGGGCGTCGACGTCGAGGCCGGAGTCGGTCTCGTCGAGGATCGCGACCTTCGGCTTGAGCAGCTCCAGCTGGAGGATCTCGTGGCGCTTCTTCTCACCGCCGGAGAAGCCCTCGTTGACGTTGCGCTCGGCGAAGGCGGGGTCCATGTTGAGGTTCTGCATGGCCTCCTTGACCTCCTTCACCCAGGTGCGCAGCTTGGGGGCCTCGCCGCGGACGGCGGTGGCGGAGGTGCGCAGGAAGTTGGAGACCGAGACGCCGGGGACCTCGACCGGGTACTGCATGGCGAGGAAGAGGCCGGCGCGGGCGCGCTCGTCGACGGACATCTCCAGGACGTCCTCGCCGTCGAGCAGGACGGTGCCGCTGGTGATCGTGTACTTGGGGTGACCCGCGAGGGAGTAGGCGAGGGTCGACTTGCCGGAGCCGTTCGGGCCCATGATGGCGTGCGTCTCGCCCTGCTTCACGGTGAGGTCGACGCCCTTGAGGATCTCCTTCGTGGCGTTGTCGGCCTCGACGGTGACGTGCAGGTCTCGGATTTCAAGCGTTGCCATGGGTGCCTCAGGACTCCTGGGTGAGGGAGACGAGCACGTCGTCCCCTTCGATCTTTACGGGGTAAACGGGGACGGGGCGCGTCGCCGGAAGACTGTCGGGCTTGCCGGAACGGAGGTCGAAGCGCGAGCCGTGCAGCCAGCACTCGATGTGGCAGTCGTCGACCTCGCCCTCGGCCAGCGAGACGTTCGCGTGCGAGCAGATGTCGTGGATCGCGAACAGCTCGCCCTCGGTGTGCACGACGGAGATCGGCGTGCCGTCGAGTTCCACCCGCTTGGGGGTGTCCTCCTCCAGCTCGTCCGCTCCACAGACGCGTACGAAGGTCATGCGACCGACGCCTCCAGCTCTTCCTCGATCTTGGCGATCAGGCGCTCCTCGATGTCCGGGACACCGATCTGCTGGACGAGTTCGGCGAAGAAGCCGCGGACCACCAGGCGGCGGGCGTCGATCTCGGGGATGCCGCGCGCCATCAGGTAGAAGAGCTGCTCGTCGTCGAAGCGGCCGGTGGCGGAGGCGTGGCCGGCGCCGACGATCTCGCCGGTCTCGATCTCCAGGTTGGGCACCGAGTCCACCCGCGCGCCGTCCGTGAGGACGAGGTTGCGGTTCATCTCGTAGGTGTCGGTGCCCTCGGCCGCTGCCTCGATCAGCACGTCGCCGATCCAGACCGCGTGCGCGTCGTCGCCCTGGAGCGCGCCCTTGTAGACGACGTTGGACTTGCAGTGCGGGACGTTGTGGTCGACCAGGAGGCGGTGCTCCTGGTGCTGGCCGGCGTCGGTGAAGTACAGGCCGAACAGCTCGGCCTCGCCGCCGGGTCCCGCGTAGGCGACGCGCGGGTGCAGCCGGACCAGGTCGCCGCCGAAGGTGACGACGAAGGACTTGAAGCCGGCGTCCCGGCCGATCAGCGCGTTGTGCTGGCCGACGTGCACGGCCTTGTCGTCCCAGTCCTGGACGGAGACGACGGTCAGCTTGGCGCCGTCGCCCAGGACGTAGTCGACGTTGGCGGCGAGCACCGCGTCACCGGTGTGGTCGATGACGACCACGGCCTCGGCGAAGGCGCCCAGCTCGACGACCTGGTGGGCGTAGGCGGTGCCGCCCTCGCCGTGCACGGCGATGCGGATCGGCTCGGTGAGGACCGTCTCCTTGGGGACGGTGATCACACCGGCCTTCTCGAACGCCGAGTACGCCTGGGCGGCGACCCGGTCCACCGGGGTACCGGCCCGGCCGATGCGCGCGTCGTCGCGGCCGACGGTCTCGACGACCACGCCCTCGGGCGCCTCGACGTCGACCTTCACGCCGTCGCCGGTGGCGACCGCGGTGCCGTCGTGCAGCCCGCGCAGCCGCTCCAGCGGCGTGAACCGCCACTCCTCCTCGCGGCCGTGGGGGACCGGGAAGTCCGCCACGTCGAAGGACGCGGGCGCGCTCATGCGCGTGGCGACGGTCGACTCGGCGGCCACCGCGATCTGGCCCGCGGTGGTGGACCCCACGGGGATGTTCTGAGCCTCAGCCATGGCTGTCGGTCTGCTCTCTTCCTGCGTCAAGAAATCGGGGAGTGCTGCGAAGGACGGACCTCAGCCGACCGCGCCTTCCATCTGCAGCTCGATCAGCCGGTTGAGTTCGAGGGCGTACTCCATGGGCAGCTCCTTCGCGATCGGCTCGACGAAGCCGCGCACGATCATCGCCATCGCCTCGAACTCGGTCAGACCGCGGCTCATCAGGTAGAAGAGCTGGTCCTCGGAGACCTTGGAGACGGTCGCCTCGTGGCCCATGGACACGTCGTCCTCGCGGACATCCACGTAGGGGTACGTGTCGGAGCGGGAGATGGTGTCGACGAGCAGCGCGTCGCACAGCACGTTCGACTTGGAGCCGTGCGCGCCCTCGCCGATCTCGACGAGACCGCGGTAGGACGTACGGCCGCCGCCGCGCGCCACGGACTTCGAGACGATGTTGGACGACGTGTTCGGCGCCATGTGGACCATCTTGGAGCCGGCGTCCTGGTGCTGGCCCTCGCCCGCGAAGGCGATGGACAGGGTCTCGCCCTTGGCGTGCTCGCCCATCAGGTAGACGGCCGGGTACTTCATCGTCACCTTGGAGCCGATGTTGCCGTCGATCCACTCCATGGTCGCGCCCTCGTACGCCACGGCGCGCTTGGTGACCAGGTTGTAGACGTTGTTCGACCAGTTCTGGATGGTCGTGTAGCGGCAGCGGGCGTTCTTCTTGACGATGATCTCGACCACGGCGGAGTGCAGCGAGTCGCTCTTGTAGATCGGCGCCGTGCAGCCCTCGACGTAGTGCACGTAGGCACCCTCGTCGACGATGATCAGGGTCCGCTCGAACTGGCCCATGTTCTCCGTGTTGATACGGAAGTAGGCCTGGAGCGGGATCTCGACGTGCACGCCCTTCGGCACGTAGATGAAGGAGCCGCCGGACCACACCGCGCTGTTCAGCGAGGCGAACTTGTTGTCGCCGACGGGGATGACGGTCCCGAAGTACTCCTTGAAGAGCTCGGGGTGCTCCTTCAGGGCCGTGTCGGTGTCCAGGAAGATGACGCCCTGCTCCTCCAGGTCCTCGCGGATCTGGTGGTAGACGACCTCCGACTCGTACTGCGCGGCGACACCGGCGACGAGGCGCTGCTTCTCCGCCTCGGGGATGCCGAGCTTGTCGTACGTGTTCTTGATGTCCTCGGGCAGGTCCTCCCAGGACTCCGCCTGCTTCTCCGTGGAGCGCACGAAGTACTTGATGTTGTCGAAGTCGATGCCCGACAGGTCCGAGCCCCAGTTCGGCATGGGCTTCTTCTCGAAGAGGCGCAGGCCCTTGAGGCGGAGCTTGGTCATCCACTCCGGCTCGTTCTTCTTCGCGGAGATGTCGCGGACGACGTCCTCGTTGATGCCGCGCTTGGCAGAGGCGCCGGCCGTGTCGGAGTCGGCCCAGCCGTATTCGTACTTGCCCAGGCCCTCGAGCTCGGGGTGGGCAGTCTCCGTGGGGAGAGTCATGCGGGGTTCCTCCCGGCCGTGCTTGCAGATGCGTTAGCGGTGTTCTTGGACGTGTGCGCCGCGGGCGGCGCGTGCGAGGTCTTCGGAATGAACGTGGTGCAGACCCCGTCGCCGTGCGCGATGGTCGCGAGCCGCTGTACATGCGTACCGAGCAGCTCGGCGAAAAATTCCGTCTCCGCCTCGCACAGCTGCGGAAACTGCTCTGCGACGTGGGCGACCGGGCAGTGGTGCTGGCACAGCTGCTCGCCCTGCTGCGGATGGGGTGCGCTCCGCGCGGTAGCAGCGTACCCGTCCGCGCTCAGGGCCCTGGCCAGGGCTTCGGTGCGCTCCTCGGGCGGGGCGGACTCGACCGCCTCGCGGTAGGCGCCGCCCTGAGCGGCGATGCGGGCCCGGGCGAAGGCGGCGATCGCCTGCTCCCCGCCCTCCCGCTCGGCGATCCAGCGCAGGGCGTCCACGGCCAGCTTGTCGTACGACTGGTCGAAGGCGTCGCGGCCGCAGTCGGTGAGCGCGAAGACCTTGGCGGGGCGTCCGCGCGTGCGCGTGCCGTAGACCCGCTGCTCGCGTGCCTCGACCACGTCGTCGGCGACCAGGGCGTCGAGGTGGCGCCGGACCGCCGCCTGGGTGAGTCCCAGGCGCCCGGCGAGTTCGGCGACCGTCGACGGCCCGTGGTCCAGGATGGAGCGCGCGACACGGTTGCGGGTGGACCGCTCACCGGTCGCGAGTTCCTCCTGCGGAGCCTCGCCAACGTTTTTCACAACGCCATTGTTGCGTAATTCCTCGGAGGCGGGCAAGCCGCGTCCGGATCTTCCTACGGTGCCCTGCGTCACTTAGGTATACCTAATCTGACCTGCGGAAACGATCTTTGATCGATCAATTCGGTGGCGTTCCGAGCGTGCCTGCGGGACACTCCCCGGCATGCCCACACCCCCTCCGACCGGCCCACTCGTCACCCGCGGCACCATCGCGGCGGGACTGCGCGAGCTGGGTGTGCGGACCGGCGACACGCTCCTCGCGCACACCTCCCTCAGCTCACTCGGCTGGGTCTGCGGAGGGCCGGTCGCGGTGGTCCAGGGACTGCTCGACGCCCTCGGTCCGGTCGGCACGCTGGTGGTCCCGACGCAGACGGGCGACCTGTCGGACCCGGCCCTGTGGACCAGCCCTCCGGTGCCCGAGGAGTGGTGGGACACCGTCCGCACCGCGACGCCCGCCTACGACCCGCTGATCACGCCCTCGCGCGGCGTCGGGGTGATCCCCGAGACGGTCCGCACCTGGCCCGGCGCCCTGCGCAGCGCCCATCCGCAGACCTCGTTCGCGGCCCTCGGGGCGCGCGCCGCCGAGGTGGTCGAGGGCCACGCGACCGACTGCCGGCTCGGCGAGCGCAGCCCGCTGGCCACGCTGGAGGGGCTCGGCGCCCGGGTCCTGCTGCTCGGCGCGGGCTACGAGGCGTGCACCGCCTTCCACCTGGCCGAATACCGAACCCCCTCCCCGTTGGTGGAGGTGGGGCGCCCGGGGCCGGTGGGCTGGGAGCGGGTGACCGAGGTGTCGATCACGTCGGACCGCTTCGACGAACTCGGCCACGACTTCGAACGCGACCGGCCGGTCGCCCGCGGCGCCATCGGCGGGGGCCCCGCACGCCTGTTCCC
>NZ_QHJH01000115.1 GCF_003947455.1 Streptomyces sp. WAC 04229
GGGGTCGGACGGGGGCGCGCGGGTGCCGGTCGTGCCGGGCTTCGCGCGGTGGCCCGCGGAGGGCTTGCCGAAGGCGGAGGGCAAGGCCGTGCGCACCCGCGTCCCGCGCTCCGCGCACGCCGCGCTCGACCTGGACGCCGGCCGCCCGGACGTGCTCGCCGCGGTCGAGGAGTCGAACCGGGGCCGGATCCCCGGGCTCGCCCCGCTGCGGGCCGGGCGGATGGCGGCCACGCCGTTCGCCTTCCTGCGCGGGTCGGCGGGCCTGATGGCGTACGACCTGGCGCGTACGCCGATGACCGGGATCGGCGCCCAGATCTGCGGCGACGCGCACGCGGCGAACTTCGGTCTCTACGGTGACGCCCGCGGCGGCATGGTCATCGACCTCAACGACTTCGACGAGACGGTCCACGGCCCCTGGGAGTGGGACCTCAAGCGGCTCGCCGCGTCGCTCGTCCTCGCGGGCCGGGAGGCCGGCGCCGACGAGGACACCTGCCGCGAGGCCGCCCACGGCGCGACGGGTGCCTACCGGCGCACCATGCGGCTGCTGGCCAAACTCCCGGCGCTGGACGCCTGGAACGCCATCGCGGACGAGGAACTGGTCTCCCACACCGACGCCCACGACCTGCTCGGCACCCTGGAACGGGTGGCCGAGAAGGCGCGGGCCAACACCAGCGGGCGTTTCGCGGCCAGGTCGACCGAGGCCACCGAGGAGGGCGGGCGGCGCTTCGTGGAGGCGCCGCCGGTGCTGCGCCGGGTGCCGGACGCGGAGGCGGCGACGGTCGCGGCCGCGCTGGAGCAGTACCTGGCCACGCTCTCCGAGGACCGGCTGCCGCTGCTGGCCCGGTACGCGGTGCACGACGTCGCGTTCCGCGTCGTGGGCACCGGCAGCGTGGGCACGCGGTCGTACGTCGCGCTGCTCCTGGACCACCGGGGCGAACCGCTCGTCCTCCAGGTCAAGGAGGCCCGGCCGTCCGCGCTGCTGCCCCACCTGGCCACGGCCGGCTTCGACGCCCCCGATCCCGGGCACGAGGGCCGCCGGGTGGTCATGGGGCAGAAGCGGATGCAGGTGGTCAGCGACATGCTGCTGGGCTGGACGACGGTCGACGGGCGGCCGTTCCAGGTGCGGCAGTTCCGCAACCGCAAGGGCAGCGTCGACGCCACGGCCCTGGCCGCCGACCAGCTGGACGACTACGGCCGCATGACGGGCGCCCTGCTGGCCCGCGCCCACGCGCACAGCGCCGACCCGCGGGCCGTCGCGGGCTACTGCGGCAAGAACGACGAGCTGGACGAGGCGGTGGCCGCCTTCGCCGTGGCCTACGCCGATCGGACGGAGGCCGACCACGCCGTACTGGCCGCGGCGGTGCGCAGCGGGCGGGTGGCGGCCGAGCTGGGGGTGTGAGGGCCGTCGCGGCCCGCTGGGGCGACCCGATCGTGGCCCAGCCCCTGTCGTCAAACTCCCGTCTGCCCCGCGACGCCATGCACGCACTCTCGCCGCGCGGGGCCCTGACCCAAGTACATCCAGTACGAGGATCAGGGCCCCGCACGCCGAGAGCACGCACCTGACGCCGCGAAGCCCGCCCTCCGGGCGGACGACGGGAGTTTGACGACAGGACCTAGGCTGGACGGGTGACGACGCCGGAAGCTGAGCCCGAGCAGGGGGGTGCGCCGCGTCCCGAGGAACGGCTGGAACAGGCCGTACGGGCCGCCGAGCAGGCACTCATCGAGTACGAGATCGCGCTGGAGACCTTCCGGGTGGAGGTCGAGAACTTCTCGCGGCTGCACGAACAGCGGCTCGGCCCGGTGTACGCGCGTCTGGAGGAGCTGGAGGCGCAGATCCTGGAGGCCAGGGCGGCGCGCACCGGCGACGCCGCCGACCGGGAGCGGGCCGACGAGGCCCGGGCCCGGCTGATGCCGATCCCCGGGGTCGAGGAGCTGCTGAACGGCTGGATGGACGGGGACG
Source organism: Streptomyces sp. WAC 04229 (assembly GCF_003947455.1). Lineage (GTDB taxonomy): Bacteria > Actinomycetota > Actinomycetes > Streptomycetales > Streptomycetaceae > Streptomyces. Next base: position 1,961 of record NZ_QHJH01000115.1, read on the forward strand.
GGCTGTTCCCGGAGGCCACGGCGATGCTCACGGACCAGGCGGTACGGCCCCCGCAGCGGGTGCGGCCGAGCGAGGAGGCCCGCAAGCTCTACCGCGAGCTGGCCCGCAAGGCCCACCCCGATCTGGCCCAGGAGGAGGACGAGCGGGTCCGGCGCGAGGAGTTCATCACCCGCGTCAACGCCGCCTACGCCCGCGGCGACGCGGCCCAGCTGCGTGCGCTGGCCGAGGAGTGGGCCGCCGGGCCGGTGCCCGAGCGGCGCCCGAGCCGGGGCGAGGAGCTGTACGCCCGCCTGGAGTGGCTGGACCGGCGCAAGGAGATGCTGACGCTGCTCGCCAAGGAGCTGGAGGAGAGCGCGATCGGCGCCATGCTGCGGCTGGCCCCGGACGACCCCGACCGGCTCCTCGAGGAGATCGCCGAGCAGCTCGCCACCCAGGTGCGGGAGCGCGAGGCGGAGCTGGCGGCGGCGCTCGGGCGGGACTGAGCGGCACGGACCCGGGCGGCGGCTCGGGTAGCGTCTGGTCCATGAGTTTCGGAGCTGGTGTGCCCACGGTCGGGGTCGCAGACCTCAAGGACGGCGACTTCCTGCTGGACGTCCGCGAGGACGACGAGTGGCAGGCGGGTCACGCCGCCGGTGCGCTGCACATTCCCCTCAGCGAGTTCGTGGCCCGGTACGGCGAGCTGGCCGAGGCCGCGCCGCAGGACGGCAGGATCCACGTGCTCTGCCGCGTCGGCGGGCGTTCGGCGCAGGCCACCATGTACCTGGTCCAGCAGGGCGTCGACGCCGTGAACGTCGACGGCGGCATGCAGGAGTGGGCCGCGGCCGGGCGGCCGGTCGTGGACGAGAAGGGCGAGCCGGGGCACGTTCTCTAGGCTGTCCCGTGATCCCGCGGATGTGGTGACGGCCACGGTGCGGCCGGTCCGCCGGGGGATGTGCGGGCGGCCGGTCCTGAGTACCGTTCCCGTTCGAACGTGGCCGGGCGGCCGGGCTGTGCCGCCCGGGCGCCCCGCGGTGCGCGGGCGGATGGACGGATCGGGACCGAACGGGGCGGAATGGAAGCGTACGACACAGGCTCGGACGCCCGGCAGGGGCGGGACGGGCAGGAGGACCCGGCCGGGTCCGACGGCGCGTCGGAACAGACCGGCGGGGCGGACGGGACCACCGGTGCCTCCCGGGCCGCGGCACCCCGCACCGGAGTCGCCGCGCTCTCCCCGCGCTACCAGGTCGGTGCCGTGGTCGCCCTCGCGGTCGTCGCGATCGCCGTCTGCGCCCACATAGGCCTGGTGTTCCTGCACGTGGCGCCCTCCAACACCCTCACCAAGCAGCACGGCGAGGCGGTGGACGAGTGGGTCTTCCCGGAGTTCGAACAGAACTGGAAGCTCTTCGCGCCCAACCCGCTCCAGCAGAACATCTCGGTCCAGGTCCGCGCCGACGTGAGCACGGCGGGCGGCGAGATACGCACGACCGGCTGGTACGACCTGTCCGCGGAGGACGGCCGCGCCATCGACGGCAACCCGCTGCCGAGCCACACCCAGCAGAACGAACTCCGCCGGGCCTGGGACTTCTTCGTCTCCAGCCATGACTCCGACAACCGGCCGGTGGGCATGCGGGGCACCCTCTCCGAGACCTACCTGCGGCACATCGCCGTCCAGCGGCTGGAGCGGAACGACGCCGCCGGAGAGGGCGGGACCGTGGAGCGCGTCCAGTACCGGTCGCGGACCACCAACGTGGAGCCGCCGCCGTGGACCGGTGAGAAGGTCTCCGACCGGCCGGCCTATCGCGAACTGCCCTGGTGGACGGTGCCCGGCGGCACGGGCCCGGGGGACGGCGGCGCGGCCGGCGGCGACGCGAGGAACGGAGGTGCCGCGTGAACGGCGTCGCCCTCTCGGTCTCCCGCTCCATCGCCCGCGTCACCGGCGCCGCGCTCGGCCCGTACCAGACCGCCGTGATCCGCATCGGCTTCAGCGCCACCTGGCTGCTCTTCCTGCTGCGCGAACTCCCCCACCGGAGCGAGCTGTACGGCCCCGAGAGCCCCTGGAGCCACGACCTCGCCGAGCAACTGATCGCGGACAACGGCGCCTTCACGGCGCTGATGTGGTCCGACTCGGCCGCCTGGTTCGAGATCGTGTACGCGCTGGCCGTGCTGAGCAGCGTGCTGCTCCTGCTGGGCTGGCGCACCCGGACCATGTCCGTGCTGTTCATGGTCGGGGTGCTCTCGCTGCAGAACCGCAGCGTCTTCATGGGCGACGGCGGCGACAACGTCCTGCACCTGATGAGCATCTACCTGGTCCTCACCCGCTGCGGCCGGGTCTGGTCGCTGGACGCCCGCCGGGCGCGGCGCGGCGACGAGGCACGCGCGCGTGGAGAGCGAGTCCGGGACCGGGTCGGGCCGCTGCTGTGGTCCGCGTTCGGCTTCGTCCTGCTCACCGTGACGCTCGCGGGCGGGATGGACGGCGACTGGTTCGTCCCCGCGCTGCTGTGGGCGGTGTGGGCGGCACTGGGCATCGGCTGGGTCGTGGGGCGCGCGGCCGAGGGCAGCCAGCCGCGGATCCTGCTGGACGTGGTCACCGACATCGTGCACAACGGCGCGCTCTTCGTGATCATGGCCGAGGCGTGTCTGATCTACGCGACCGCCGGCTGGTACAAGATCCAGGGCTCGCGCTGGCAGGACGGCACGGCCGTCTACTACCCGCTGCACCTGGACTACTTCTCGCCCTGGCCCGCGCTCTCCGACGCCCTCGCCGGCAACGGCACCATGGTCATGCTCATCACCTACGGCACGGTCGCCGTACAGGTCGCCTTCCCGTTCACCCTGTTCAACCGGCGGGTCAAGAACGTGCTGCTGGCCGCCATGATGACCGAGCACGCGGTGATCGCCGTCACGCTCGGGCTGCCGTTCTTCTCGCTGGCGATGATCGCCGCCGACGCGGTGTTCCTGCCGACGTCGTTCCTGCGCCGCCTGGGCGACGGGGCCACGCGCGCGCGTGCGCGGCTGCTGGGCCGGCTGCCGGCCGGGTTCCCCGGCGGAGGCGGGAGCAAGGGCGGGGCGGGCCGTGCGGCCACGGTGCCGGGCCCGCGGGCCGGATCGGGCGGGGAAGACCCCGCGCAGGGGCCCGAGGGGGGCAAGGGCTCCGAGCAGACCCACGTAGGCTTCAAGGCATGACCGAGCCCGACCCGTTGGCCGCCTGGCGCCGGCACGCCGGGCCGTGTGTCCTGCTGGACGGCTTCCACGCGCTCAAGCACGCGCTGCGGTTCGGCGCCCGGGTGCCGGTGGCCGTCACCACCGACCGCGCGGCCGCCCTCGCCCTCGCCGACGAGCTGGCGCCCGACGTGCGCGACACCCTGGACGGTCTGCTGGCCGAGGTACCGCCCGAGGCGTACGCGTCGCTGGTGGCGCGGCCGCACCCCACGGCGGTGGCCGCCCTGGCGGTACGGCCCTCGCGGGCGGCCGGTCTGGAGGCGCTGGCGCGCAGGCCCCGCAGGGCCCCGGTGGTGGTGCTGGACCAGCCGCGCAACCTCGGCAACGCGGGCGCGGTGATCCGGCTGGCCGCCGGGTTCGGGGCGACCGGGGTGGTCACCACCGGCACGCTCGACCCCTGGCACCCCACGGTGGTGCGGGGCGGGGCCGGGCTGCACTTCGCGACGGTCGTGGAGCGGCTGGAGGTGGCGGAGCTGCCGCCGGGGCCGGTCTTCGCGCTGGACCCCGAGGGCGAGGACATCCGCGGGCTCCGGCCGCCGGACGACGCGCTGCTCGCGTTCGGCTCCGAGCGCAGCGGTCTCTCGCGGGAGCTGCGCGCGCGGGCGGACCACCTGGTGGCGCTGCCGATGCGCCCCCAGGTCTCCAGCTACAACCTCGCGACCAGTGTGGCCATGACGCTGTTCCACTGGAGCGCGACCGGGGGCGCACCGCGGGTGCCGTAGGGAACGGGCCCTAGGCGGGCCGGCGTACCTCCACCACGCGGAAGCGGTTGGCGACGAAGGCGCCGTCGCACAGGGCCGCGTTGGCCGCCGGGTTGCCGCCGGAGCCGTGGAAGTCGGAGAAGGCGGCCGTCTGGTTGACGTACACCCCGCCCGTGAGGTTGAGGGAGAGCTGGGCGGCCTCGTCCAGGCAGACCTCCGTCACGGCCTCCTCGAACTCCGGGTCGGTGGTGTACGCGCCGACCGTCATCGCGCCCTTCTCCCGGACGCTGTGCCGCAGCAGCTCCACGGCGTCGGCGGCGGAGTCGACGGCGACGGCGAAGGAGACCGGGCCGAAGCACTCGCTGGTGTAGACGGCCTCGTCGCCGGGCTTGGCGCCGTCCAGCTTGACGATCACCGGGGTGCGCACGACCGCGTCCGGGAACTCCGGGTGGGTGATCTCGCGGGAGGCCAGGGCGACCTCGCCGAGTCCGGCGGCGGCCTCCAGGCGGGCCTTGACGTCCGGGTTGACGATGGCGCCGAGCAGCGCGTTCGCGCGGGCGTCGTCACCGAGGAGGCCGTCGACGGCGCGCGCCAGGTCGGCGGTCACCTCGTCGTAGGACTTGGGGCCCTGGTCGGTGCGGATGCCGTCGCGGGGGATCAGCAGGTTCTGCGGGGTGGTGCACATCTGGCCGCTGTACAGGGACAGCGAGAAGGCCAGGTTGGCGAGCATGCCCTTGTAGTCGTCGGTCGACTCGACGATCACCGTGTTGACCCCGGCCTTCTCGGTGAAGACCTGGGCCTGGCCGGCGTTGGCCTCCAGCCAGTCGCCGAAGGCGGTGGAGCCGGTGTAGTCGATGATCCGGATCTCGGGGCGGGTCGCGAGGGTCTTGGCGATGCCCTCGCCGGGGCGCTCGGCGGCCAGCGCGACCAGGTTCGGGTCGAAGCCGGCCTCGGCGAGCACGTCGCGGGCGGCCTGGACGGTGAGGGCGAGCGGCAGCACCGCGCGGGGGTGGGGCTTGACCAGGACCGCGTTGCCGGTGGCGAGGGAGGCGAACAGGCCCGGGTAGCCGTTCCACGTCGGGAAGGTGTTGCAGCCGATGACCAGGCCGATGCCCCGCGGCACCGGCGTGAACCCCTTGGTGAGCGCGAGCGGGTCGCGCTTGCCCTGGGGCTTGGTCCACTCCGCGGTGTCGGGGGTGCGGGCCTGCTCCACGTACGCGTAGGCCACGGCCTCCATGCCGCGGTCCTGGGCGTGCGGGCCGCCCGCCTGGAAGGCCATCATGAAAGCCTGTCCTGAGGTGTGCATGACGGCTTGGGCGAACTCCATGGTCCGCGCGCCGATCCGGCGGAGGATCTCCAGGCAGACCATCGCGCGCAGCTCGGCGCCCGCGTCCCGCCACGCCTTCTGGCCGGCCTTCATGGCGGGCAGCAGCACGTCGAGGTCCGCGTGCGGGTACTGGACGCCCAGCTCGACGCCGTACGGGGAGACCTCGCCGCCGACCCAGTCGTCGGTGCCGGGCTGGCCGAGGTCGAGGCGGGTGCCGAGCAGGGCGTCGAAGGCGGCCTTGCCCGCGGCCATGTCCAGGCTGCCGTTCTCCCCGTAGGCCTTGGGGTGCTCGGGGTGGGGGGACCAGTACGCGCGCGTGCGGATCGTCTCCAGCGCCAGGTCCAGGGTCGGCCGGTGCTGGGCGATCAGCTGGTGTGCGGTGAGTTCGGCGGCCATGCGGGACCAACTCCTCGTCTCCCACAAACTCGCCGTCGACGCCGCGTCGACTCTCCGTCGAGTCTGTGGACTGGGGGGAAACCTGGGCGGGAACGGGCGGACACGGCTAGAGTAACCGAACGATCGGTCGGGACAAGGGGGACCGCCGCATCTGTGGAAAACCCCGTGCGGGAGGATCGCGCACATGACAGCACTCGACCTCAGCAGCCCCGTGGCCGTCGTCGGCACCGGCACCATGGGCCAGGGCATCGCCCAGGTGGCGCTGGTCGCGGGCCATCCCGTACGGCTGTACGACGCCGTCCCCGGCCGGGCCCGGGAAGCGGCCGACGCGATCGGCGCCCGGCTCGACCGGCTCGTCGAGAAGGAACGGCTCACCGGTCCCCAGCGGGACGCCGCCCGCGCCCGGCTGAAGGCCGCCGGGGCCCTCTCCGACCTGGCCGACTGCGCCCTGGTCGTCGAGGCCGTCGTGGAGCGGCTGGACGTCAAACAGGAGCTGTTCCGGGCGCTGGAGGACGTCGTCGGCGACGACTGCCTGCTCGCCACCAACACCTCCTCCCTGTCCGTCACCGCCATCGCCGGCGGGCTCCGCAACCCCGGCCGCTTCGTCGGCCTGCACTTCTTCAACCCCGCGCCGCTGCTGCCGCTGGTGGAGGTCGTCTCCGGCTTCGCCACCGACGTCTCGTCGGCCACGCGCGCGTACGAGACGGCCCGCGCCTGGGGGAAGACCCCGGTCGCCTGCGCCGACACCCCCGGGTTCATCGTCAACCGCATCGCCCGGCCCTTCTACGCCGAGGCCCTCGCCGTGTACGAGGACCAGGGCGCCGACCCGGCCACCATCGACGCCGTGCTGCGCGAGTCGGGCGGCTTCCGCATGGGCGCCTTCGAGCTGACCGACCTCATCGGGCAGGACGTCAACGAGTCCGTCACGCACTCCGTCTGGCAGGCGTTCTTCCAGGACGTGCGGTTCACGCCGTCGCTGGCCCAGCGCCGCCTGGTCGAGTCCGGGCGCCTCGGCCGCAAGAGCGGGCAGGGCTGGTACGACTACCGGGACGGGGCGGAGCGGCCCGAGCCGCACACCGCCGAGCCGGCCGACCCGCCCGCGTACGTCGTCGCCGAGGGCGGCCTGGGGCCGGCCGCCGAGGTGCTCGCGCTGATCCGCGCGGCGGGCATCGAGGTGCGCGAGGAGGCCGAGGACAACGGCACGCGGCTGGTCCTGCCCGGCGGCGGGCAACTCGTGCTCGCCGACGGCCAGACCTCGGTGGAGTTCCGGGACGTCGTCTACTTCGACCTCGCGCTCGACTACCGCGCGGCGACGCGTGTCGCCCTCTCCGCCGCGCAGAACACCTCCCCGCGCACGGTCGCCGAGGCCACGGGCCTGTTCCAGGCGCTCGGCAAGAAGGTCAGCGTCATCGGGGACGTCCCCGGCATGATCGTCGCCCGCACGGTCGCCCGGATCGTCGACCTGGCGGTGGAGGCGGTCGCCAAGGGCGTGGCGACCGAGGAGGACGTCGACACCGCGATGCGCCTCGGTGTGAACTACCCGCTGGGGCCGCTGGAGTGGAGCCGCCGTCTCGGCGGCGACTGGGCCTGCTCGGTCCTCGGCAACCTGCACGAGTGCGCCCCCACGGGCCGGTACGCGCCGTCCCTGGCGCTGTACCGCCACGCGTACGCCGCCGACAAGCAGGAGGGCACCCCCTCATGACCACCGCCAGGCGCGACACGTACACGCCCGAGACGCTGCTCTCCGTCGCCGTGCAGGTCTTCATCGAGCGCGGCTACGACGGCACCTCCATGGAGCACCTCTCCAAGGCCGCCGGAATCTCCAAGTCGTCGATCTACCACCACGTCACGGGCAAGGAGGAGCTGCTGCGCCGCGCGGTGAGCCGGGCGCTGGACGAGCTCTTCGGGATCCTCGACGAGGAGCACGCGCGCGTGGGGCCCGCCGCCGGGCGCCTGGAGTACGTGGTGCGCCGCATGGTCGAGGTGCTGATGGCCGAGCTGCCCTACGTGACGCTGCTGCTGCGGGTGCGCGGCAACACGGACACCGAGCGGTGGGCGCTGGAGCGGCGGCGGGAGTTCGACCACCGGGTCGCCGCCCTGCTGAAGGCCGCGGCGGCCGAGGGGGACGTCCGCGCGGACGTGGAGGTGCGGCTCGCGACCCGTCTGGTCTTCGGCATGATCAACTCGATCGTGGAGTGGTACCGCCCCGAGGGTCCCGACGGCCGGGCGGGCGCGGGCGAGCGCGAGGTGGCCGACGCGGTGGCGCGGCTGGTCTTCGGCGGGCTGCGCAAGGCGTCCTAGTCGCCGCCCCGGCGCCCGCGCGGTCAGCTCTGGGGTTCCAGGTCCTCGGTCTCGAACACCAGCAGGGTGCGGGTGCTGAGTACCTCCGGGATGGCCTGGAGGCGGCTGAGCACCAGCTCGCGCAGGGCCCGGTTGTCCGGCGTGTGCACCAGCAGGAGGACGTCGAAGTCACCGCCCACCAGGGCGATGTGCGAGGCCCCGGGCAGCTGCCGCAGCTGCGCCCGGACCGTGCGCCAGGAGTTCTGGACGATCTTCAGGGTGATGTACGCCGAGGTCCCGTGCCCCGCGCGTTCGTGGTCGACGCGGGCTCCGAAGCCGCGGATGACGCCGTCCTCGACGAGCCGGTTGATGCGGGCGTAGGCGTTCGCGCGCGAGACGTGCACCCGCTCGGCGACCGACCGTATCGAGGCGCGGCCGTCCGCCTGGAGCATGCGCAGGATGTCCTGGTCGATCGCGTCCAGCGGGCGCGGGGGCGGCGGGGGAGCGGGATCCTCGGGGCCGCCGTCCTCCGGGCGCTCGGCCATTTGTTCAGATGCCACCTGCCCCCGCCTCCCTGTCGTGGACGTCCTGCGTCCATCTCAGGCTGTGGAGAACCGTTTGTCCACAGCCTGGGGCCACCTGTAGCCAAAATGTGCCGGCGACCGAACAATCGGTAGGTGAGGCCCGTCACACCCGTGGCGAGCCGACAGCCGCTCCCACGAGGAGGTGCCGTCATGACGGTCATGGAGCAGCGGGGCGCGTACCGGCCCACACCGCCGCCCGCCTGGCAGCCCCGTACCGACCCCGCGCCGCTGCTGCCCGACGCCGAGCCGTACCGCGTGCTCGGCACCAAGGCGGCGGAGCACGCCGACCCCGAGCTGCTGCGCACGCTCTACGCCCGGCTGGTCCACGGCCGGCGGTACAACGCGCAGGCGACGGCGCTGACCAAGCAGGGACGGCTGGCCGTCTACCCCTCCAGCACCGGCCAGGAGGCGTGCGAGATCGCCGCCGCGCTGGCTCTCCGGGAGCGGGACTGGCTCTTCCCCAGCTACCGGGACACGCTCGCCGTCGTCGCCCGTGGCGTCGACCCCGTCGAGGCCCTCACCCTGCTGCGCGGCGACTGGCACACCGGCTACGACCCCTACGAGCACCGGGTCGCCCCGCTGTCCACGCCGCTGGCCACCCAGCTGCCGCACGCCGTGGGCCTCGCGCACGCCGCCCGGCTCAAGGGCGACGACGTGGTCGCGCTCGCCATGGTCGGCGACGGCGGCACCAGCGAGGGCGACTTCCACGAGGCGCTGAACTTCGCCGCCGTCTGGCAGGCGCCCGTCGTCTTCCTGGTGCAGAACAACGGCTTCGCGATCTCCGTCCCGCTCGCCAAGCAGACCGCCGCCCCGTCGCTGGCCCACAAGGCCGTCGGCTACGGGATGCCGGGCCGCCTGGTCGACGGCAACGACGCGGTGGCCGTGCACGAGGTCCTGTCCGACGCGGTGCGCCGCGCGCGCGAGGGCGGCGGGCCCACGCTGGTGGAGGCGGTGACGTACCGCGTCGAGGCGCACACCAACGCCGACGACGCCACGCGCTACCGGGGCGACGCCGAGGTCGAGACCTGGCGGCGGCACGACCCGATCGAGCTGCTGGAGCGGGAGCTGACCGACCGCGGCCTGCTCGACGAGGACGCCGTCCTGGCGGCCCGCGAGGACGCCGAGGCCATGGCCGCGGACCTGCGCGCCCGGATGAACCGGGACCCGGAGCTGGACCCGATGGACCTGTTCGCCCACGTCTACGCCGAGCCCACCCCGCAGCTGCGCGAGCAGCGGGCACTGCTGCGCGCGGAGCTGGAGGCCGCGGCCGAGGCGGAGACCGGGCCGGAAGGGACGCACCGATGACCACCGTCGCCGCCAAGCCGGCCACCATGGCGCAGGCCCTCACCCGCGCGCTGCGCGACGCCATGGCCGCCGACCCGGCCGTGCACGTCCTCGGCGAGGACGTGGGCACCCTCGGCGGTGTCTTCCGCGTCACCGACGGCCTCGCGAAGGAGTTCGGCGAGGACCGCTGCACGGACACCCCGCTCGCCGAGGCCGGCATCCTCGGCACGGCCGTCGGCATGGCGATGTACGGGCTGCGCCCGGTCGTGGAGATGCAGTTCGACGCCTTCGCCTATCCGGCGTTCGAGCAGGTCGTCAGCCACGTCACCAAGATGCGCAACCGCACGCGCGGCAAGATGCCCCTGCCGCTGACCATCCGCGTCCCCTACGGCGGCGGCATCGGCGGCGTCGAGCACCACAGCGACTCGTCCGAGGCGTACTACATGGCGACTCCGGGGCTCCATGTCGTCACGCCCGCGACCGTCGCCGACGCCTACGGGCTGCTGCGCGCGTCCATCGACTCCGACGACCCGGTGGTCTTCCTCGAACCCAAGCGCCTGTACTGGTCGAAGGACTCCTGGAACCCCGAGGAGCCCACGCCCGTTGAACCGACAGGCCGCGCGGTGGTGCGGCGTTCCGGCCGGAGCGCCACACTCATCACGTACGGGCCGTCGCTGGCCGCCTGCATGGAGGCGGCCGAGGCGGCCCGGGCCGAGGGCTGGGACCTCGAAGTCGTCGATCTGCGCTCCCTGGTGCCGTTCGACGACGAGACGGTGTGCGCTTCGGTGCGGCGGACGGGACGCGCGGTCGTCGTCCACGAGTCGGGTTCCTTCGGGGGCCCGGGCGGGGAGATCGCGGCCCGGGTCACGGAGCGCTGCTTCCACCACCTGGAGGCGCCGGTGCTGCGTGTGGCCGGGTTCGACATCCCGTACCCGCCGCCGATGCTGGAGCGCCACCACCTGCCCGGTGTGGACCGGATCCTGGACGCCGTGGGGCGTCTTCAGTGGGAGGCCGAAAGCTGATGGCACAGGTGCTGGAGTTCAAGCTCCCGGACCTCGGTGAGGGGCTCACCGAGGCGGAGATCGTGCGCTGGCTGGTCGAGGTCGGCGAGGTCGTCGCCGTCGACCAGCCGGTCGTCGAGGTCGAGACGGCCAAGGCGATGGTCGAGGTGCCCTGCCCCTACGGCGGCGTGGTCACCGCCCGCTTCGGCGAGGAGGGCTCGGAGCTGCCCGTCGGCGCGCCGCTGCTGACGGTCGCGGTGGGCGAGGGAACCGCCCCCGGCGGTCCGCAGCAGGGCCCGGGCACGCGCGGCGCCGCAGAGGGGGCGAGGGCCCGGACGACCGAGTCCGCGGCCACCGGGGCCGAGCAGCCCAAGGCCGAGGGTTCCGGCAACGTCCTGGTCGGCTACGGCACCTCGGAGGCCCCGGCGCGGCGGCGCCGGGTGCGTCCGGTGCGTCCGGAGCCCGCCGCCTCGCAGGCCGGCGCCGCGGTGAACGGGCGCCCCGTCCGCACCGCCGAACCGGAGGGTCCCGTCCCGGTCATCTCCCCGCTGGTCCGCAGGCTGGCCCGGCAGAACGACCTGGACCTGCGCGAACTGACCGGCTCGGGCCCCGACGGGCTGATCCTGCGGGCGGACGTGGAGTACGCGCTGCGCGCCGCCACCGCCCAGGGCGGCCGTGCGGCGGTCCAGCAGGGCGTGGCGGACCAAGGGCCGAGCGCCCCGCTCACCGGGTCCCCCGTGTCCTCCGCGCCGCGCCCCGGCGGCATCCGCACCCCCCTCAAGGGCGTGCGCGGCGCCGTCGCCGACAAGCTCTCCCGCAGCCGGCGCGAGATCCCCGACGCGACCTGCTGGGTGGACGCCGACGCGACCGAGCTGATGCGGGCGCGCACCGCGATCAACGCGTCGGGGGGCCCGAAGATCTCCCTCGTCGCGCTGCTGGCCCGGATCTGCACGGCCGCCCTGGCCCGCTTCCCGGAGCTGAACTCCACGGTCGACACCCAGGCCCGGGAGGTCGTCCAACTCGACCACGTCCACCTCGGCTTCGCCGCCCAGACGGACCGCGGGCTGGTCGTGCCGGTCGTCCGGGACGCGCACGCGCGGGACGCCGAGGGGCTCACCGCGGAGTTCGCCCGGCTGACCGAGGCGGCCCGCGCGGGCCGGCTGACGCCCGGTGAGCTGACCGGTGGCACCTTCACGTTGAACAACTACGGCGTGTTCGGTGTCGACGGCTCCACGCCGATCATCAACCACCCCGAGGCGGCGATGCTCGGCGTCGGCCGCATCGTCCCCAAGCCATGGGTGCACGAGGGCGAGTTGGCGGTGCGTCAGGTCGTCCAGCTGTCGCTCACCTTCGACCACCGGGTCTGCGACGGCGGCACGGCGGGCGGTTTCCTGCGGTATGTGGCGGACTGCGTGGAACAGCCGGCGGTGCTGCTGCGCACCCTGTGACGCGAGTGCGGCCGCGCGGACGCTGATTGCGCGGCCTCCCCCACGTTCCCTGTGATCGCGCAGGGCCCCATACTCAGGGGGTGACCGCGTACGAGCCCCCCGGCGATCCCGGCGCCGGCACCGACCCCGCGCCGGGCCCCGGCCCCGCCGGGTACGACGCCGTCGTGCTCGCGGGCGGGGCCGCCCGGCGGCTCGGCGGTGCCGACAAGCCCGGCCTGCGCGTGGGTGGGCGCGCGCTCCTCGACCGGGTGCTCGCCGCCTGCGCCGGAGCGCGCACCACCGTCGTCGTCGCCGACCCCCGTCCCACCGCCCGCCCGGTGACCTGGGCCCGCGAGGACCCGCCGGGTGGCGGACCGCTCGCCGCCCTCGCGGCCGGAGTGCGGCACACCACGGCCGAGTACGTCCTCGTGCTCTCCGCCGACCTGCCGTTCCTGGGCGAACCCACCGTCGCCCGGCTGCTGTCGGCCCTCGCCGCGGGCGAGGCGGACGGCGTGCTGCTCACCGACGCCGACGGCCGCGACCAGCCCCTGGTGGCGGCCTATCGCGCGTCCGCCGTACGTCGCGAACTCGCTGTACTGGCCGCGCAGCGGGCAGGCCGGGAGGCCCGCGAGGAACCGGCGGATCGCAAAGGCCGGGCCGATCGCGAAGACGGGCCCGGCCGGGAAGACCCCGTGGGCGACGAAGGCCGGGCCGGCCGGGCGGATCCGGCGGGCCGCGAAGGCCGGGAGGACCCCGGCGACCGCCTGGATCTCACGGGGCTGCCCCTGCGCCGCCTCACCGGCGCCCTCCGGCTCGCCCGGGTCCCCGACGCCGTCGCCTCCTTCGACTGCGACACCTGGGACGACATCGCCACCGCAAGGGCACGCATCAGGGAGCATGGTCACGTGTTGGATGAATGGATCTCCGCAGCCAAGGACGAGCTGGGCATCGACCTCGACGTCGACACCGGCCTCCTGCTCGACCTCGCGCGTGACGCCGCCCACGGAGTGGCCCGGCCCGCGGCGCCGCTGACCACCTTCCTCGTCGGCTACGTCGCCGGGCGGGCCGGGGGAGGTCCCGAGGCGGTCGCCGAGGCAGCCCGCAAGGCCGCGGCCCTCGCCCAGCGCTGGGCGGCCGAGGCCACCGACGCCCGCCCGGACGCCTGATGGCCTCCCCCGGCACATGGGCCGACGAGGAAGACCTCGACGTCGAGGAGGCGCTCGCCCTCGTGAAGGAGAACCCCGACCGCCCGCACGGCCACCCCGGCCCCCCGCACAGCGACCCCGGACCTCCGCACGTCGATCCCGGCCACCCGCACGGCCGTCCCGGCCCTTCCCACGGCGACCCCGGACACCCGGCGGCCCGCGCCACGACCGGCGGCCGTCAGGGCGGCTCCAACGGCCCCGCCGAGCATCATGCGCACCCTGACTCCCCCAAGTCCCACCACCACGCGACACCCTGGCCCGAGGCCCGCTCCGCCGCCGAGCGCGCCGCCCGCTCCGCCGCCCGTGCCGCCCGCCGCACCCCGGTCTCCGTGCCGCTCGACGCGGCCCTCGGCCTCACCCTGGCCGCACCCCTGACCGCCCTCACCGACCTGCCGTCCTTCGACACCTCCGCGATGGACGGCTGGGCCGTCGCCGGTCCGGGCCCCTGGACCGTGCGCGACGAGGGCGTCCTGGCCGGACACGCGGAGGCCCCGCCCCTGACCGACGGCGAGGCCGCGCGGATCGCCACCGGCGCCCGCATCCCCCCGGACACCACCGCCGTACTGCGCACCGAGCACGGCCGCACCGACGACCGGGACCGGCTCCACCCCACCCGCGAGGTCGTCCACGGCCAGGACATCCGCCCGCGCGGTCAGGAGTGCCGCAGCGGCGACCAGTTGCTGCCCGTCGGCACCCTCACGACCCCGCCCGTGCTGGGCCTCGCGGCGGCCGCCGGGTACGACACCCTCACCACGGTCCCCCGCCCCCGCGTCGACGTCCTCGTCCTCGGCGACGAACTGCTCACCGAGGGCCTCCCGCACGACGGCCTGATCCGGGACGCGCTCGGCCCGATGCTGCCGCACTGGCTGCGCGCGCTGGGCGCCGAGGTCCGCACCGTCCGCCGCATCGGCGACGACGCCGAGGCGTTGGAACGTGCCGTCACGACCTCCGACGCCGACCTGATCGTCACGACCGGCGGTACCGCCGCCGGGCCCGTCGACCACGTCCACCCGATCCTGCGCCGGATCGGCGCCGACCTCCTCGTGGACGGCGTCAAGGTGCGCCCGGGACACCCGATGCTGCTGGCCCGCCTCAAGGACGACCAGCACCTCGTCGGGCTGCCCGGCAATCCCCTGGCCGCCGTCTCCGGACTCCTCACCCTCGCCGAGCCGCTGCTGCGCACGCTCGCCGCCCGCCCGGCGCCCGAGCCGTACACGCTGCCGCTGCGGGACGCGGTGCACGGGCACCCCTACGACACCCGGCTCGTCCCCGTCGTGCTGCGCGAGGACGGGGCCGCGCCGCTGCACTACAACGGCCCGGCCATGCTGCGCGGCATCGCGGCCGCCGACGCGCTGGCCGTCGTACCGCCGGGCGGAGCGCGGTCGGGTCAGGAGGCGGAGTTGCTGGACCTGCCCTGGGCCACCGCCGGAATCGGAGTGTGTTTCACGTGAAACTTCCGGGCCAGGACGCGATCGCCCGCCAGGCGGACGAGCATCTCGTGACCCACCGGGTGAAGCTCCCCAGGACCCTGGTGGAGCACCCGATCCGCCAGGTCGCCAAACGGCTGTCGCTGGCTCTGGTGGTGCTGGTCGCGACGGCGTTCATCGTCTACGCCGACCACGACGGCTACAACGACAACTCGGACGGCTCGGTCGATCTCCTCGACGCCTTCTACTACGCCACCGTCACCCTCTCCACCACCGGGTACGGCGACATCACCCCGGTCAGCGACGCCGCCCGGCTGACCAACATCTTCATCATCACGCCCCTGCGCGTGCTGTTCCTGATCATCCTGGTCGGCACCACGCTGGAAGCCCTCACCGAGCGCACTCGGGAGGAGTGGCGCCTGAACCGCTGGAGGTCCACCTTGCGCGATCACACCGTCGTCGTCGGCTTCGGCACCAAGGGCAGGTCGGCGATCCAGACCGTCTGCGCGACCGGCCTGCGCAAGGAGCAGGTGGTGGTGGTCGACCCGAGCGGGAAGGCCATCGAGGCCGCGACGGCGCACGGCTACGCCGGCGTGATAGGCGACGCGACGCGCAGTGACGTGCTCAACCGCGCCGAGCTGTTCCGCGCGAAGCAGATCATCATCGCCACCCAGCGGGACGACACGGCCGTGCTGGTGACGCTGACGGCCCGGCAGATGAACCGGGGCGCGAAGATCGTGGTCGCGGTCCGCGAGGAGGAGAACGCGCCGCTGCTGAAGCAGTCCGGCGCCGACGCCGTGATCACCAGCGCCAGCGCCGCGGGCCGGCTGCTCGGGCTCTCGGTGCTCAGCCCCGCCGCCGGCATGGTCATGGAGGATCTGATCAGCCAGGGCAGCGGACTCGACCTCATCGAGCGTCCCGTCATAAAGGCCGAGGTGGGCAAGAACCTGCGCGAGGTGAGCGACCTGGTGGTGAGCGTCCTGCGGGGGCACCGGGTCCTGGGGTACGACGACGCGGCCGTCGGCGGGCTGGAGCTGACGGACCGGCTGATCACGATCGTGCGGGCGACGCCGACCACCCAAGTGGCGCCCGACGCCCGCCCGCTGCCCCGCGACTGAAGGGGCCCCGCCACTGACGCGGCCCCCTCGCGATCGCGGACCCGCTACTTGCGGTTGTAGAGCCGCATCGTGACCGGGCCGAAGACCAGCAGGAGCGCGCCCGCCCAGCCCAGCGTCCAGGCGATCTCGACGCCCGGCCACTCGCCCGCCATCAGACCGCGCACCGCGGACGCGAGGTGGGTGATCGGGCTGTTGTTGACGAAGGCCTGGAGCCAGCCCGGCATGGTCTTCGGGTCGACGAAGACGTTGGACAGGAAGGTGAGCGGGAAGATCACCATCATGCTGACGCTCATCACCGACTTCTCGGTGCGCAGCATCAGCCCGAACATCGTCCAGATCCACGAGAAGGCGAACGAGAAGACCAGCAGCAGCGCGATGCCGGCGACCACGCCGACGAACCCGCCGTCGGGCCGGTAGCCGAGCAGCAGACCCACCGCGAGCATCACGACGGACGCGATGGTGTAGCGCAGCGCGTCGCCGAGCAGGTAGCCGACCATCGCCGAGGGCCGCCAGATCGGCAGTGAGCGGAAGCGGTCGAAGACGCCCTTCTCGATGTCGATGTTCACCGAGACGCCGGTGTACATCGTGATCATCACGACCGACATCACGAGGATGCCCGGCAGGACGAACTGGATGTAGTCACCGGGCGAACCTGCCAGCGCACCGCCGAAGAGGTACGTGAACATCAGCAGGTTCATGATCGGGAAGGCGGTTACGTCGAAGAGCTGCTCCGGCACGTGCTTGATCTTGAGGATCGCGCGCCAGCCGAACGTCACGGACGTGGACAGGGCACTGGGCCGGGGCGGGCGCTCCTTGGCCACCAGCAGCGCCGCCAGGGAATCGGCGCTGACCGGGGAGAGTTCCTTGCTCTCGGGGCTCGTGGCCGTGCTCATGCCGCCACCTCGTCCTTCTTGTCGGTGCCGGAGCCGGCGTCGGGGCCGGCGCTCCGGCCGGTGTCGTGTCCGGTCAGCGCCAGGAAGACCTCGTCGAGGCTGGGCTGTCCCAGGGAGAAGCTGTCGACGGTGATGCCGGCCCGCGCCAGCTCACCGAGCGCCTTGGCGGCCTGGTCGGCGGCGGTGTCGCCGGCCACCGCGCTGAGGCGTGCGCTCAGTGCCACCGGGTCGGGCTCCAGCTGCACCTCGGCGACCAGCAGGTTCCGCAGCAGCTGCTCGGCCTCCGGGCGCTCCTCGGCGTCCCGCAGCCGCAGATGGACGGAGCCGGTGCCGACGGACGCCTTCAGCTCGCCCTTGGTGCCCTCGGCGATCACCTTGCCCTTGTCGATGACGGCGATCCGGGATGCCAGCTGGTCGGCCTCGTCCAGGTACTGCGTGGTCAGCAGCACGGTGGTGCCCTGGGCGACGACCGCGCGCACGATGTCCCACACCTGGTTGCGGCTGCGCGGGTCGAGGCCGGTGGTCGGCTCGTCCAGGAAGAGCAGGTCGGGGGTGTTGAGGATGGACGCGGCGATGTCGATGCGCCGCCGCATACCGCCGGAGTAGTGCTTGACCTGCTTCGCCGCGGCGTCCGTCAGGCCGAAGGCCGCCAGCAGTTGCTCGCCCCGCTCCCGCGCGGCCACCTTGCCGTGACCGAGGAGGCGGCCCAGCAGGATCAGGTTCTCGGTGCCGGTGAGGTCCTCGTCCACGGAGGCGTACTGGCCGGTGAGGCTCACCCGGCTGCGTACCTCGTCCGCCTCGCGTACGACGTCACGCCCGAAGACCCGGGCCTCGCCGGCGTCCGGCCGCAGCAGGGTGGCGAGCATCTTCACCGTGGTGGTCTTGCCCGCGCCGTTCGGTCCGAGGACGCCGTAGACCGTGCCGGCGGGTACCGAGAGGTCCACCCCGTCCACGGCCCGGGTCTCGCCGAACGTCTTCACCAGTCCCGCGGTCTCGATCGCGGGGCCGGACGTGTGCGTGCTCATGCTGGTGGTCCTTCCGCCTTCTTGGGCTACGCATGGGGAGACCTTTACCGTCGCGCAAACTCATCGGTCGTGCGAAGGGATTTCCGCAGGGACGGTCCCAAAGTCGCAGTGCGCTCGGTCCGGGGACCCGGGCACGGGGGACCACAGGAGTAGCGTCGCCCCATGCATGCGATCACGATTTCCGAACCCGGTGGCCCCGAGGCGCTGGTCTGGACCGAGGTCCCCGACCCGGTGCCCGGCGACGGCGAGGTCCTGGTCGAGGTGGCGGCCAGCGCCGTCAACCGCGCCGACATCATGCAGCGCCAGGGGTTCTACGACCCTCCGCCCGGCGCCTCCCCGTACCCCGGCCTGGAGTGCTCCGGGCGGATCGCCGCGCTCGGGCCCGGCGTGTCCGGCTGGGCCGTCGGCGACGAGGTCTGCGCGCTGCTCTCGGGTGGCGGCTACGCGGAGAAGGCCGTCGTTCCGTCCGGCCAGCTGCTGCCGGTGCCCGAGGGCGTCGGCCTCAAGGAGGCGGCGGCGCTGCCCGAGGTGGTCTGCACCGTCTGGTCGAACGTCTTCATGGTCGCCCACCTGCGGCCCGGTGAGACCTTCCTCGTGCACGGCGGCTCCAGCGGCATCGGCACCATGGCGATCCAGCTCGCCAAGGCGGTGGGCGCACGCGTCGCCGTGACGGCGGGCACCCCGGAGAAGCTGGAGCGCTGCGCCGCGCTGGGCGCCGACATCCTGGTCGACTACCGGGAGCAGGACTTCGTCGCCGAGCTGAAGGAGGCGACGGGCGGCGCGGGCGCCGACGTGATCCTCGACAACATGGGGGCCAAGTACCTGGACCGCAACGTCCGGGCCCTCGCGGTGAACGGCCGGCTGGCGATCATCGGCATGCAGGGCGGCCGGAAGGGCGAGCTGGACATCGGCACGCTCCTCGCCAAGCGCGCCGCCGTGAGCGCGACCTCGCTGCGGGCCCGCCCGCCGGAGGAGAAGGCGGCCATCGTGGCCGCCGTACGGGAGCACGTCTGGCCGCTCTTCGCCGGAGACGACAGTGCTCGCGTACGCCCGATCGTCGACCGCGAACTGGCGATGAGCGACGCCGCCGACGGCCACCGGGTGGTGGAGGAGAGCGGCCACATCGGCAAGGTGCTGCTGGTCACCGGGGCCTAGACCTTCCGGCGGAACGGCTCGCCCGGAGGGCCGCGGCGCGGCGCCGTGCCCGGCGGGCGAGCCGTGGTCCGCCATGGTGCCGGCCTACCCGCGGCGCAGGCGCAGGCCCACGAAGGCGAGGGCCAGGCCGAGGCCGATGAGGACCAGGCCGCTGCCCAGGGGGAGCACCCGCAGCACGGGTTCGGTGGCGGCGGCTCGCGTGCCGGTCCCGGGCTGGGGCCGGGACGGCGCGGCGGAGGGCACCAGGGCGGCCTCGCCGGAGGGCTCGGCGGTGGCCGGGTCCTCGGCCGGGCCGTCGTGGTCGCCCCGCGCCCTGCGGCCGGCGTTCTCGTGGGCGCGGTCCTGCTCCGGCCTCCACTCCCCGGCGCGGCCGGGCCGCTGCCTGCCCTCGCCCGGCACGCTCCCCGCCCGGGACGGCTCGGCCGTGGAGGCGGCGGGGGCCGCGGAGCGCGCCGAGGTGCCGGACGCCGAGGGCGAGGCGGTGGTGGAGGGCGTGGCGGAACCGTGCGCCCTGCCGCCCCCCGGCCGGGTCTGCCCGGCGGAGGGCGCGGCGGGACCTGCCTCGGGACGCGCGGGGCGCTCCGGGCGGCCGGGCCGCTCGTGCCCGTTGGACTCCCCGGGACCTTCGTGCTCTACACCCCCGACGCCGCCGGCCGGCCACTCTGGGCTGCTTTCGGGGGGCGCCGCATCATTTTAAAAAAAAAGCTATCGCCTCCATCTCACCTACCCACCA
>NZ_QHJH01000116.1 GCF_003947455.1 Streptomyces sp. WAC 04229
GGTGGACTGGGTGGCGAACTACAAGATCTACGTAGGCGCATGGAGCGAGTACGTAACCCTCGGGGACGAGCCGGTCGAGCTCGGGTCCAACAAGTAGGCCGGCCCCCCCAACCCCTCAGGAGTACGACATGTGCGGAGCGAAGGCCGGCGGCCCCGACGCCTCGACGATCAAGCCCGGTGAGACCACCATCCAGGGTCACGTGACCCGCGACGGCGAGCCGGTGACGGGCTACGTCCGTCTGCTGGACGCCACCGGCGAGTTCACGGCGGAGGTCCCGACGTCCGCGACGGGGCAGTTCCGCTTCTACGCGGCCGAGGGCACCTGGACCGTACGGGCGCTCGTCCCCGGCGGCACCGCCGACCGCACGGTCGTCGCCCAGCAGGGCGGTCTCGCGGAGGTCGCGATCGCCGTCTGACGGCACCCGCGCCACGCGAGGGCCGAGGGGCCGCACCCACCGGGTTGGACGCCTGGGGTGCGGCCCTTCGGCATGTCCGGGTCCCGCGTCCGGATCTACTCTGGAGGTATGTACGCGCGGCGGCGGCACGTCTACTTCGCCATGATGGGGACCTGCATCGCGCTCTTCGTCCTGGCGTGGGGAGTCGTGCGCCTGTGGTCCGTGCCGGCCGCGGTGGCCATGTGCGTGGTCGCCATGGTCATCCCGCCGCTGGCCGCGATGGTCGCCAACCGGCGCGGCCCGGACGACCGCTGGTGGGACGACCCGTCGGGCGACCCCCAGTCCGACGAGTGGTGGGACGAGCTGGACGGGAAGAAACCGCCGCGCTAGATCCGGCCCGGGAACCACGACGGCCCGGGAATGATGGCGGGCATGTCTCCGACGAAGCTGTCCACCGTCGTGCTGGACGCGCACGACGCCCGCGAACTCGCCGGCTTCTACCTGCGGCTGCTGGCCTACGAGGTGCGGGCCGAGGAACCGCACTGGGTGCTCATCGGCCCGCCGCCCGGCACCGGGGGCACCTCGCTGGCCTTCGAGACGGAGCCCGCGTACGTGCCGCCCGTGTGGCCGGGCCGTAACCCGGGCGACCAGCAGATGATGCTGCACCTCGACATCGAGGTCGACGACCTGGCGGCGGAGACCGCGCGGGCCGTGGCCGAGGGCGCCCGGCTCGCCGAGTACCAGCCACAGGACGACGTACGGGTGCTGCTCGACCCGTCCGGGCACCCCTTCTGCCTGTGGACGCAGACCGGTCAGTAGACGAGCGCCTGCGTGTCGTCGGCGAGGGCCTCCTGCACGAAGACCTGCGCGCCCGCGATCCGCACGCCCTCGATGACGTCCTTCTCGGTGAGGTCGCGGCGGGCCGCGCACTGGGTGCACAGCGTCACCCGGCCGCCCGCCAGGAGCGAGTCGAGCAGGTCGGGCAGCGGCGCGGCGTGCGGCAGCTCGAACTCCGCGGCCCGGCCCGGCACCGCGAACCACGCGGACTCGCCGGTAAGCCACAGCGAGACGTCGACCCCACTGGCCACGGCCACCGCCGCCACCGTGAACGCCTGAGAGCACCGCTCGGGTGCGTCCGCCCCCGCCGTCACCTTGATCACGAGCTTCTTCGCCATGCCGGAAGCCTAGCCCTCCCGGGTGGCCTCAGAGGGCGACGGTGATCGTCACCAGGAGCGTCGCGACGCTGAGCACGGTGAGCAGGCCGCTGACGGTGGCGCCGTCCAGCCTGACGCACCGCCGGGGCCGGACCGCACGCCTCGGCACGGGCCTGGGCGGGTGGGCCGGATGGAACGGGGGCATCGCGAAGCCGGGTGAGAGGGGAGCCCGGTCCCGCCGCGGCGCGAGCCGCTGGGCCCGCTTGCACTCCTCGTAGGGCAGTCCGCCGTCGTACGTCATGCCTCGTGCTCCTTGCGCTGGTGCTGGCGCAGCAGGACGTTCGCGTCCGTCACCGCGCTGTGGTCGTGTGCCGCCCTCGCGGCCTCCCGCCGCTCGGCCAGCCATGCGCAGGCCGCGCAGCCGGCGACCGGCGTGGGGGCCCGGCTCAGGTCGCCCGGGTCCGGGGGCGCGGCGAATGCCCGTGCGTTGGCCGCGCGGACGCCCGCGCCGAGCCGTTCACGGTCGGTCGCCGGGCGCAGGCCGGCCGGCTCCGCCTCCCACTCCCGGCCGCCGCCGACAGGGCGGAGCAGCGCACGGGGACCGGCGAGGCCCTGGAACTCGCCGACCTTGGCGGTGGCGGGGTCGTAGAGGACGGCGCCGGGGTCGAAGGTGGCCGGTTCTGTTCTCACGGGTTCGCTCCCTTATGCCAATGTCTATACGGAATGCGACAGTTGCCCTACTCTGCGTAGTGCTGGGCAGTACGAGCATGACCCACGCCGGGGGTCGCCAAGCCCGGAACGGCGGCTAGTGCCACAAAGGGCGCTCCAAATTCCACAAATTCCACAGCCGGGAGGGGTGCGGTGCCGCAGCGGAGGGCGATCACGGGTCGCAGTCAGGAACCGAGGGCACGGTTCGCGGAGGAGCTGCGGCTGCTCCGGCACGGGCGGGGCGTGTCCCTGCGGGGCGTGGCGGAGGCGGTGGGGTGGGACGCGTCCCAGTTCGGAAAGATGGAGAACGGCCACACGCTGGGCGGCCCGGAGATCGTCGAGGCGCTCGACCAGTACTACGGCACGGGCGGGATGCTGCTCACGCTGTGGGAGCTGGCGGTGGCCGACCCGACGCAGTTCCGCGAGCAGTACCGGCGGTACATGATCCTGGAGGCCGAGGCGACCAGCCTGTGGCACTACGCGGTCAGCGCGCCGCCCGGACTGCTGCAGACGGCCGGGTACGCCCGCGAGGCGCTCGCCGTCGGCTGGCTCAAGGGGCCCGAACTGGATCAGCAGGTGGAGGCGCGACTGGGGCGACGGCAACTGCTGGAGGGCGACGCCCCGCCACCGTTTCGCGTCATTCTCTCCGAGGCGGTGCTGCGCACGTCGCTGCGCGACGTGGGGGCGTGGCGAGAGCAACTGGCCCACTTGGCGGAGATGGCCGAGCGGGCGAACATCACGCTTCAGGTGCTGCCGTTCAATGCAGGTCCGCACGGTCTGATGAACACTGCGGTGATGTTCCTGCGGCTGCCGAACGGGCGGGCGGTCGCCTACTCCGAGAACGACCTGCGCGGTGAACTCGTCGAGGAAAACGGCTCAGTTGAGCTGCTGCAACGTAGGTACGATGCGATGCGAGACTTGGCGCTGCCACCGGCCGAGTCGCGCGAGTTCATCCTGCGGACGTTGGAGGAAGCGCCGTGCGAGCCATCGATCTGAGCGCCGTCTCTTGGCGCAGGAGCAGCTACAGCAACACGAGCGGCGGCGAGTGCGTCGAGGTCGCCCACGGCATCCCCTCCCTCGTCCCGGTCCGGGACAGCAAGGCCCCCACCCTCGGTGCGCTGCTCTTCACCGCGCCCGCGTGGGCGGCCTTCGTGGGTGGAGTCCGACGGGAAGAGCCGGGAGGGGCCGCGTAAGCTGGGCCCCGGCCCTGTCGTATGCCCCCCGCTCAAGGAGCACCCCGTGGAGATCTTCTTCGAAGCCCTGCTGGTCCTGGTCTGCGTCGGCGTTCTCGCCTTCGCCGGTCTGACCGTGAAGAAGCTGTACCAGGGCCAGCGCTGATCACCGACGCCAGGAAGTACCGCTCATGATCGAGATCCCGTCCGACCTCCACAAGGACCTCGTCCCGCTCGTCTTCCTGCTCGGCGACTGGGCCGGCGCGGGCGTGCACGACTTCCCGGGCGACGAGAAGTGCAACTTCGGGCAGGAGGTCTCCTTCACCCACGACGGCCGGGACTTCCTCGAGTACCGCTCCCACACCTGGGTGCTCGACCAGGACGGCAACAAGGTCCGCCCGCTGGAGTCCGAGTACGGCTTCTGGCGCATCGACGCGAACCGCAGGGTCGAGGCCACGATGACCCGCGACGACGGCGTCATCGAGATCTGGTACGGCGAGCTGGCCGACCAGAAGCCGCAGATCGACCTGGTCACCGACGCGGTGGCGCGCACCGCCGCCTCCCGGCCCTACACCGGCGGCAAGCGCCTGTACGGCTACGTCAAGAGCGACCTGATGTGGGTCGGCGAGAAGCAGACCCCCGAGGTCGAGCTGCGCCCCTACATGTCGGCGCACCTGAAGAAGGTCGTCACCCCGGAGGACGTCGAGCGCTGGGCCAAGGCCCTGCCGGACGACATGCCGGACGACGGGATCGCTTTCTTCAAGTAGTCCTAGACTCATGGGTGTGGTGAGCACCGACTGGAAGAGCGACCTCAGACAGCGCGGCTACCGGCTGACCCCGCAGCGGCAGCTGGTGCTCGAAGCCGTGGACACCCTCGAACACGCGACACCCGACGACATCCTCGGCCAGGTGCGGAAGACGGCGTCGGGTATCAACATCTCCACCGTCTACCGCACGCTGGAGCTGCTGGAGGAGCTGGGGCTGGTCAGCCACGCCCACCTCGGGCACGGCGCGCCCACCTACCACCTGGCCGACCGGCACCACCACCTCCACCTGGTCTGCCGGGACTGCACCGAGGTGATCGAGGCCGACGTCTCGGTGGCCGCCGACTTCACCGCGAAGCTCCGCGAGGAGTTCGGCTTCGACACCGACATGAAGCACTTCGCGATCTTCGGACGGTGCCGCGACTGCTCCCTGAAGGGTTCAACTACCGAGTCGTAGGCTAGGCGTATGAAGAGCCCCCTGCTGTCCCTGCCCGGCGCGGTCCCCGCCGAGGGTGTGGACGAAGGCGTCGCCGCCCATTACGGCGACCTGTTCCGGGAGCAGCGTGCCCTCGCCGACGGCACCGGCTTCGTCGACCTCTCCCACCGCGGTGTCCTCACCGTCACGGGCGACGACCGGCTGGCCTGGCTGCACCTGCTGCTCACCCAGCACGTCAGCGACCTGCCGGCCGGCGAGGCCACCGAGGCGCTGATCCTCTCCGCGAACGGCCACATCGAGCACGCCCTGTACCTCGTCGACGACGGCACCACCACCTGGGCCCACGTGGAGCCCGGCAGCCAGGAGGCGCTGACCGCCTACCTGGAGTCGATGAAGTTCTTCTACCGGGTCGAGGTCGCCGACCGCACCGCCGACACCGCGGTCGTGCACCTGCCCGCCGGCTCCATCGCCGAGGTCCCCGCGGGCGTCGCCGTCCGCGAGACGCCGTACGGCCGTGACCTCTTCCTGCCGAGGGAACGGCTGGAGGCGTTCGCCGACGGCGCCGGCCCCGCGGCCGGGATCCTCGCCCACGAGGCGCTGCGGGTCGAGCAGCACCGGCCGCGGCTGGGCTTCGAGACCGACCACCGGACCATCCCGCACGAGCTGGGCTGGATCGGCACGGCCGTGCATCTCCAGAAGGGCTGCTATCGCGGCCAGGAGACCGTCGCCCGGGTGCAGAACCTCGGCAAGCCGCCGCGCCGTCTGGTCTTCCTGCACCTGGACGGCAGCGAGGTGCACCTGCCGCCGGCCGGGGCGGAGATCCGGCTCGCGGACGACGGGCCCGAGGGCCGCAAGATCGGCTTCGTCACCACGTCCGTACGCCACCACGAACTCGGCCCGGTCGCCCTCGCCCTGGTGAAGCGGAACGTGCCGGTGGACGCCCGGCTGACGGCCGAGGGCACGGCCGCCGCCCAGGAGACGGTCGTGGAACCCTGAGCCGTTGCGCTCAGACCTCCACCAGGACCGTGAACGGGCCGTCGTTCGTCAGCGACACCCGCATCTGCGCGCCGAACCTGCCCGTCGCCACGGTCGCGCCCAGCGAGCGCAGCTGTGCGACGACCTCGTCGACGAGCGGTTCGGCGACGTCGCCGGGCGCCGCCGCGTTCCAGGTGGGGCGGCGTCCCTTGCGGGCGTCGCCGTAAAGGGTGAACTGGCTGATCACCAGGAGGGGTGCGCCGAGGTCGCTGCACGACTTCTCGTCGTGCAGGATCCGCACCGACCAGAGCTTGCGGGCCAGCTGGGCCGCCTTCTCCTTGGTGTCCTCGTGGGTGACGCCGACCAGGACGCACAGCCCCGCGCCGTCGATCTCCCCCACGGTCTCGCCGTCCACGACGACACTCGCGCCGTCCACCCTCTGCACCACTGCACGCATCCCGCCATGATGCCGTGCGCCCCCAGGGTCGGGGCGGGCGGGCCCGTACGGGGCCTTTTTCTGTCACCTAACCCCCCATCTGGGGCGGATCGTGGGCACTCGGTCACATAGCGGCCATCCGGGGTGGCACGATGCTTCCCAGACGCCGGGCGAGGGGACGGTAGGGCACATGAGCACACCGAGTACGGGACGGTCCCTGGGGACAGTCGCGTTCACATGTCCGGGTGGCCTGGAGGCGCCCCGGCCGCCCGTGCAGCGCACGGACAGCCCGGAGCTGCCGGCCGAGCCCCCGGAGCACGATCTGACCGCGCTGAGCCTGCCGGAGCTGCGCACGCTCCGCCGGGACGCCCAGCGCGAGGAGGCGGACCTCAGCTATGTACGCCGGCTGCTGCAGGGGCGCATCGACATCCTCCGCGCCGAGCTGGCGGGGAGGGGGCCGGCGGCCGTGGTGACCACCGCGGTGACCGGGTCCGTGGTGGAGCGGCTGTCGGAGATCCTGGCCGACGCCCCGGCGCGGCAGCGCTCCTCCGCCCGGCACGTGACGCTGGGCACCCCGCGGAGCGAGGAGTGCAGCCGGCTGGCGGCGGAGATGCTGGGCGAGGTGGAGCTGTCGGACCTGACGGCCCGCACCGACACCGAGCTGACCAACGGGATGGGCCGGCTCGTGCGCTACGAGCAGCGGGTCTCCCGGGACCGGCAGCGGCTGCAGCGCACGGCGGACGGCTGCAGCGCGGAGATCGCACGCCGGTACCGTGAGGGGGAAGCACAAGTCGACGACCTGCTCGTGTGACGCGGGGGGCGGCCATCCGCGCCGCCCGCCGGTCCGGTGATCCCGGGCCGTCGCCGCGGCGGGTCACCCGTCCGGAAGGCCACCCCCGATGCCCGCGCAGCAGCCGTCGCAACCGTCCCAGCCCGCCCCCACCTCCGCCCTGTCGCCCGTCGTACCGCCCGTCCTCGCCGAGGTCGTCCGGTCCGGCTTCGTCGAGGGGCGGCATCGGGGCAGTCTGGTCGTCCTGGGCGTCGACGGGGCCGTGGAGCTGGCCCTCGGCGAGGTGACGGCGCCGGTCTTCCCGCGCTCCGCCAACAAGCCGATGCAGGCGGCGGGCGTGCTGCGGGCCGGTCTCGACCTCGCGGAGGAGCGGCTGGCGCTGGCCTCCGCGAGCCACTCCGGAGAACCGTTTCACCGCGACCTGGTCCGCAAGATGCTCGCCGAGTACGGCCTCGACCCGGCCCAGCTCCAGTGCCCGCCCGACCTGCCGCTGGACGCCCAGGAGCGGGACACCTACCTCGCCTCGGGCGCGGTGCCCGACCGGGTCACCATGAACTGCTCAGGCAAGCACACCGCGATGCTAGCGGTCTGCGCGCAGCGGGGCTGGCCGCTGGAGACGTACCTCGACCCCGAGCATCCGCTCCAGCGCACCATCCACAGGGTTGTGGAGGACGCGGCGGGCGAGCCGGTCGCCGCCGTCGGCACCGACGGGTGCGGGGCGCCGCTGATGGCGATCAGCCTGGTGGGTCTCGCCCGCGCCTTCCGCTCCTTCGTGGGCGCCGAGCCCGGCACGGCGGAGCGCCGGGTCGCCGACGCGATGCGCGCCCACCCCGAGTACGTCGCCGGCACCCGCCGCGCCGACACCTGGCTGATGCGGGAGGTGCCCGGCACCCTCTCCAAGATGGGCGCCGAGGCCGTCCAGGCGGTGGCCCTGCCGGACGGCCGCGCCCTCGCCTTCAAGGTCGAGGACGGCGCGACGCGGGCCCTGGGCCCGGTCCTGGCCCGCGCGCTGAGGCTGCTGGGCGTGGAGGGGGACGTGGTCGACCGCATCGGCCGTACGCCGCTCCTTGGCGGCGGGCGCGAGGTGGGGGAGATCAGGGCGGCCTTCTGAGGCTCTCGCCGGCCGCCCGCACCGGCCGCAAATTGGCGCGACGCCGGTGCGCCGGCCGACCTACGGTGAGCCCATGACCCGCCGCACCGACATAGACGTACGTCCCATCACCGAGGCCGACTTCGCCGACTGGAACCGCGCCCTGAACACCGGTTTCCTCATGCCGCCCGCGGTGGCGGCGGCGCAGGTGGAGGCCCGTCGCGAGCTGTTCGTGCCGGGCCGGTCGCTCGGCGCCTTCGACGGGGAGCGCTGTGTGGCGACCTTCCGGTCCTTCAGCCAGGAGGTCACCGCCGTCGGGGGCGCCCTCGTCCAGGCCGACGCGGTCTCCAACGTCACGGTCACCGCGACCCACCGGCGCCGCGGCCTGCTGACCCGGATGATGGCGCAGGACCTGGCGGCGGCGAAGGAGCGCGGGGACGTCGTCGCCACGCTGATCGCGGCCGAGTACCCGATCTACGGCCGGTACGGTTTCGGACCCGCCACCACCATGACCGAGTGGGCGGTCGACGTGCCGCGGGCCGGTCTCGACCCGCGCTGGGCGGGCCCGGCGGACGGCGGGCGGATCGACCTGGTGGACGGCGAGGACGTGCGCAAGCTCGGTCCCGGGCTGCACGAGCGGGTGCGCCGGTCCCAGCCGGGCGCGGTCAGCCGGCCCGAGCTGTGGTGGCGGACGCGGACCGGTGTCGTCAGCACGGACGGCGCCCCGTGGACCGAGCCCTTCTACGCCGTGTACCGCGCGGCGGACGGCGAGGTCGAGGGCATGGTCTCGTACCGGGCGGACGACCACTGGGGCGACGCCAAGCAGCCGATGGAGACGGCGACCGTCGACTGGCTGCTGGCCGCGACGCCCGCCGCCGAGCGCGCGCTGTGGCACTACCTGTGCTCGATCGACTGGATCACGACGGTGAAGAGCGGCTGGCGGGCCCCCGACGACCTGCTCCCGGACCTCCTGCCGGACCCGCGCGCGGCGAGGGTCGTCACACAGGCGGACTGGCTGTGGGTGCGGATCCTGGACGTCGTGCGGGCGCTGGAGGCGCGGACGTACGAGGGGCACGGGTCGGTGGTGCTGGAGACCGTGGACCGGGGAGGACCGGCCGGCGGGCGGTGGCGGCTGGAGGCCGGGCCGGACGGGGCATCCTGCGCGCCGACCACCGAGAGCGCCCATCTCGTGCTCGACGTGGGCGAGCTGGGGGCGCTGTGGCTGGGCGACGAGTCGGCGGTGCGGCTGGCGGCGCTCGGCCGGGTGCGGGAAGAACGAGCGGGCGCCGCCCGTGTGGTCGACGCCCTGCTGCGTACCTCCAGGCGGCCTTGGTGCCCGGACGTGTTCTGAGGCGGCTCTCCCTTCTGCCGGTGACGGTGGACGTGCGCATCCGTAGCGCGTGCTCTTCGGTTGTGGTTGTCGTGCCGCTGTTCGGTTGTGGTTGTTGTTCCGTGGTGCCTTTGTGCGGTGGTGCTGACTGACTGTCCGGGCTCCCGGCTCCCCTCCGGAGGGGAGCCCGGACAGCAGTACGTCGGTGTCAGCCGGACTGGGCGAGCAGCATCACGAGGATCACCGCGCCCACACCGCCGATCATGGTGTTCTTCGCCTTGATGCCGATGGACAGCGCGACGAACGCGATGATGCCCATCGGCCCGTACTTCCATTGCACGAGCTGCTCGAAGCCGATGGCCAGAGCGGCGACGACGATGGCGATGAGCGGCATGGTGGACCCCCTGTTCACCGTGGTGGCCAACCCTCGTAAGGTTCGACCACGTTGCTCAAGTTGGCTGCCAACTTCACTGTACTTATCTCCGCTTGGACGCGTCTCATAACCACCTTTCCGTGAACTGCCCAAAGATGGCGAGAAGTTGTAGTGTTTGGTCGTGGAGCGGGAACATGCCTCCGTCAACGGGCGGAAGAGACCGCGGCGGCCACAGACGACACATCGCGAGGTGGCCGACGAGCTGCGCGCCCGGATCAGGTCCGGTCGGCTGCGGCCGGGCCAGCGCATGCCCACCCAGGCCCAGTTGGCCGACGAGTTCGGCGTGGAGCGCGGCGTCGTACGCCAGGCCCTGCGCGTCCTCCAGTCGGAACGTCTGCTCACCAATGTGTCCAAGGGGAGCCCCGCGACCGTCGCGCCCGACCTCCACGGTGCCCCGACCGGCCCTCCGGCGCCCCCCATGCCCACCACCGTCGCCCTGGCCCCCCGGATCGCGGCGGCATTCTCCGCCCCGCACGTGGAGATCGACGCCCTGTGCCTGACCTCCGTCTCCCTGACCCTCGCCCTCGGTGAATCGCTGCGCCAGATCCACGCGGGGCGACTGAAACCGGCCAAGGTCGACGTCCGCGTCCTGCTGCCGAGCCGCGACATCGACCTGGCCTTCCCGGTGCCGGTGGGCGGCGGCGGGGCCGGCGACCCGGTGCACGAGCGGTGGCTGGCCATGCGCAACGCCCAGGGCCAGGTGCTCCAGCACAACCTGCTGAGCCTCAGGGCCACGCACGGCATCGACGTGCGGGTCTCCTTCCGCGCGCTGCCCTTCACCCCGCCGGTGAAGCTCTACCTGCTCAACGGCGAGGAGGCGCTCTTCGCGTACTACACGCTCAGCCGGCGCGAGCAGGAGATCGGTCACGAGCAGCTGGAGATGTACGACGCGGAGGGCGTCCGCTCGACGCTGTTCGCCTTCGACCAGCGCGGTGGCCTGCGCGACGGCGTGTTCGTGAAGCAGTCCCGGCTGTGGTTCGACGCGCTGTGGGAGACGATCAGCTCGGATTTGACGCTCACGGGCTGACCGCCCCCCGGTCACAGCGCGGGCCCCGCGACCAAGAGGGCCAGCAGGACCGCGCCGGCGGAGCTGACGGACGGGCTCTTGGCCTTGATGCCTATGGTGAGCATGAGCAGTCCGATGATCCCGGCGGCGCCGTACTTCCACTGGACGAGCTGCTCGAAGGCGATGACGAAGACCGTGGAGACCAGGGCGAGGACAGGCATGGTGTTTCTCCCCCCTTCGGGAAGTCCGGCACGTTCTGGAAGGTAAACTCCCGCCAACTGGGCTAAGTTGGCAACCAACTCTGTCTATGTTGTCCCCACTTGGTGACTACCTATAAACAAGTTTCAAACAACTCCCCGTAGGTAGGTCGAAGTTGTAGCGTTTGGTCGTGACTCAGGAGAACGTGTCCGTGAACGGCAGCAGAAGACTCTCGGCCCAGGAGATCGCCGACGTCCTGCGGGAGCGGATCCGCGGGGGAGACCTCAAGGCGGGCGACCGCCTGCCCACCCAGGCCGAGCTGGCCGACGAGTTCGGCGTGGAGCGCGGCACGGTGCGCCAGGCCCTGCGCGCCCTCCAGGAGGACGGTCTCCTCACCAACGTCAGCAAGGGCAGCCCGCCGCGCATCGCCGAGCCCGCCACCTCCCGGGGCGAGCCGCAGCCGACGATGGTCTCGCTCGGGCCGCGGCTGGCGGCGGCGTTCGCGGCACCGCGCGTGCGCGTCGACGTCGTGTGCCACACCTCGGAGACGCTGATGCTGGCCCTCAGCGAGCCGCTCCGCATGATCCACGAGGGCCGCATCCGGCCCGAGGCCATCGACTTCCGCGTCCTGATGCCCTCGCGCGACATCGAACTGGCCTTCCCCGTCCTGGTGGAGGACGAGGAGGACGACCCGGTCCACCAGCGCTGGCTCCAGATGCGCAACGCCCAGGCCCGGGTGCTCCAGCACAACCTGCACGCCGTGCGCTCCACCCACCGCGTCGACGTGCACATCGCCTTCCGCGCCCTGCCGTTCACCCCGCCGATGAAGCTCTACCTGCTCAACGGCGAGGAGGCGCTCCTCGGCTACTACATGCTGACCCGGCGCGAGGAGGAGTACGAGAGCCGGACGCTGGAGATGTACGACGCCCTCGGCTCCCAGTCGCTGCTCTTCTCCTTCCTGAAGCGGGCGGGTCATCGGGACGCCGTGTTCGTGGAGGAATCACAGAAGTGGTTCGACGCCCTCTGGGAAACCATCACCACTGACATGACACTCTCCTAGTGACTCCTGAGACGGATCAGATGGACCATGTGGGCCAGGCAGACCAGGCAGACCAGGCAGACCAGGCGGAACCGGTGACCGAGCGGACCGGCGGCCTGGGAGACCTGGTCGGGGGTGCCCGCGTCGTCCTGTGGGACTTCGACGGCCCCATCTGCAGACTGTTCGCGGGCTACTCCGCCGAGCGGGTGGCGGGCGAACTGGTGGACTGGCTGGAACGGCTGGGCCTCAAGGGCATGCTGACCCAGGAGGAGCAGGTCCATCCCGACCCGCACGTCCTGCTGGGCGCGGTCAACCGCCGGCGCCACGACAGCGACCTGGTCGCCGACTTCGAGGAGCGGCTGACCCGGGAGGAGCTGCGCGCCGTACCCACCGCGTGGCCGACCGCGTACGCGGACCCGCTGATCCGCACCTGGTCGGCGCTCGGGGTCGGGCTGGCGGTGACGACCAACAACTCGCCCCGCGTGGTGGGCGAGTACCTCGCCACGCGCGGTCTGCTGGACTGCTTCGCCCCGCACATCTACGGCCGCACCCGGGACCTGCACCTGCTCAAGCCCGACCCCTACTGCCTCAACCGCGCCCTCAGCGCCATGGGGGTGGCCCCCGCGCAGGCGCTGATGGTCGGCGACACCACGTCCGACCTCACCGCCGCCCGGCGGGCCGGGGTGCCGTTCCTGGGCTACGCGCGCAACGAGGAGAAGGCGAAGGTCCTCAGGCAGGCGGGCGCCGAGACGGTCGTCGACTCCCTGCAGCCGGTCCTGCGACTGCTGTGGAGGGACGCGGCGGGTCGGGTGCACGTGTGAGCAACGGGCGCTGCGGTCGCCGGCCACGAACATCTCCTGTCGCAACTGGGCTGCTTGACTGCCGAATTGGACGGTTCCTCTTCCCAGGGTGTCCCCTTGTTGGCTGATCGACTAACGGGAATGGGTGATGAATCAGTCCAACTGGTCGCAGCTTGACGGCCTGTTGCCTCCTTCGCAGACCGATGTGACGGAAAGTGGTTTGCGTGTCGGTGTCCGGCGGTACGGTCGCTGCATGAGCGCAGGACGCGGTGAGGGAGGCGGCAGGGAGTTCGAGCGCGTCCTGGAGGCGCTGCGCGAGCAACTGGCCGACGGCACCTACGGACTGCACGCGGCCCTCCCCGCCCAGCGTGATCTGGCCGCCGAGTTCGGCGTCTCGCGCGACACCGTGCAGCGGGTGCTCGGCGAGCTGAAGTCGGAGGGCTGGGTCGAGTCCCGGCAGGGCAGCGGGACCCGGGTGATCAGGCTCCCCATCCACGCGGCGGTCCGCCCGAAGGCGGAGCCGGCACCGGTACGGGTCTCGCTCGGCCCCTTCATCGCACGCGCCTTCGACCGGCCGGACGTGCGGCTCGACGTGTTCACCCTGACCTCGGAGAGCCTGGACGCGCACATCCGGCTCCAGGCGGAACGGATCAGGGCGGGGGAGATCGAGCCCGCCGCCATCACCCTGCGCATGCTGCTGCCCTCGCAGAGGCTGGAGCTGCCGTATCCGCGCCCCAGGACGCTTCCGGACGCCACTGGACGCGAGGACTCCGCTCAGCGGCTGCGGGAGCGCCTGCAGCTCCGCTTTCGCGGCATCACCGAGCGCCACACGGCTTCGCTGCTCGCGGCCCTGCGCGACCTGAGGACCGAAGGACTGGTGCCGTCCGTGGACGTGGAGGTCCGGCACGTGCCGTTGGTGCCCGCCTTCAAGCTCTACCTGCGCCCGGAGGCGGAGGCCCTCCACGGGCCGTACGAAGTCGTGGAGAGGACGATCCTGCTGGAGGACGGCACCGAGGTCGAGGCACTGGACGTCCTGGGCCTGGGCTCGGTGCTGACCCGGCACGTGCACGACGAGGGGGACGCGGGCTCGGGTGGCTCGCTGTTCGTGCAGAGCATGCAGGCCTGGTTCAACTCGTGCTGGGAGCTGCTGACCGACCCGGCCTGACCGGCGGACTCTCCATTGGGAGCAGCGGTTCGCCCGTTCCGGTCACCCGAGTTGCCCCCGGGCGTCCCGAATACTGGAGTACTCACAGCGGACCGTGGGGCGTGGCTGTACTGTGTGGCCACTTTCTTCGTCGCAGCGAAGATCTGGCGCGTGGCACGTCCCTCCTGGAGCACTCTGTGAGTCGTCCCTCCCCGCTTGGCAATCCGGCGCTGGAGCGGGCGGCGGACGACGCGTTCGACCGGTTCCTGGCCTCGGCGACGGCGCTCGGGAAGTTCGGCCGGGGGCACCACAACCTGAACTACATGGTGCGGCCGCTGACCGACGGGGACTCCAGGCTGGTCGCCGCCGAGCGCGGCGCGCGGGTCACCGTACGCAAGCGCATCCCCTCGGCGCTGCCGGTGGTGATCCGCACCTGGCAGGACGAGGCCGACCTGCTCAACCGGATCTGGGGTGTGCTGCACAACGTCCCGCGCTGCCTGGCCAAGCACCGCGACGTCGTCGTCCTGAGCTATGTCGAGGGCGTGCCCCTGTCGAGCATCTGCCCCAACGACACGCCGGTCGACTACGACCTGATCGTCGCGCTGGCCGGGCTGCTGGCGGACATGACGCAGGTACGCCGGCAGCACCTGCCGCCGCTGCCCGCGCACTGGCCGCGGTCGAGCCGGGACGGCGGGGCCTTCCTGAGGGCGCTGGCGTATGCGGCCGACGAGCAGATCAGGCGGCGGAACCAGGCCGACTTCGGGGACCTGTTCGCCATGCTGGGCATTCCGGAGGACGCCCTGGTCCGGTTCGCCGAGCGGGTACCCACGCTGGTCAGCCGGCCGTTCAGCCTGCTCCACACGGACCTGCACCGCGACAACGTGATCGTCTCCTACGCCGGGGACCCGCCGCTGATCTGCGTCGACTGGGAGCTGGCCAGCTTCGGCGACCCCCTGCACGACCTCGCCACGCACCTGGTGCGGATGCGCTACCCCGACCACCAGTGGCCGGAGGTCGTCGAGGCCTGGCGCAAGGTGATGGGGGAGCGGCGCGGCAAGGCGGTCAACGGCCTGGACCGGGACCTGAGGCACTACGTCGCCTTCGAGCGGGCCCAGTCGGTCTATCCGGACGTCATGCGGGCGGCGAAGTCTCTGGGGGACTCCTTCGACCAGCGGGACCTGGACGCCGCGACCCGGGCGGTGCGCAGGGCGCTGCTGGCGGCCGAAGAACCGTTGCGCCTCAGGAGCGTGCCCAGCGAGGCGGCCGTCGAGCGGATCCTGCTCCGGTGGCACGAGTCCCGGGGGGTGCGGTCCAGCCGCGAACGGAAGCTGTCCCAGATCGTGTGGCAGCGCGACCAGCGGGTGCCGGTCCGTGGTGACTTCCCCCTGTGGGCGGTCAACCGGGCGTTGCTGGAGGAGGGTGCGGCCTCCGTCGAGCGGGTCTTCAAGGGGACGGCCCACCAGAACACGGTCGTGAACGTCGCGGGCGTCGACTTTCCCGTCGTGGTGCGGCGCAAGGTTCGCACCGCGCACACCCGGGAACGCAGGTTCCTCAGCGAACACGCCGTCCTGGGGGCGATCGAGACCTCCGGGGCTCGCGTGCGGGCACCGCGCGTCCTGGCCCTGGGCACCAGTGGGCTGGGCGAGCTGTTCACCATCCACTCCTACGAGGGTCCGGCAGACGGTTTCGGTCCGCCGCAGCACCCGGCACAGGGCTTGAGTCCGGACGAGGCGGACGACCTGGTGGACCAACTGGGCGAGCTGACCCGGGTCAACTGCGGAGGGCTGGACCCGTTGACCAGGGCGGCCTTCTTCCCATGGCTGCGCGGTGAGCTGGTCCGGCTGGTGAGAGGGCTGCCCAAGGCGACGATGGAACTGGCCCAGGAACTCGGGCTGCCGGACGACGTGCGACTGGGGCGGATCCTCGACCGCCACACCCTGAGCGGGCGCAGTCCCGTGCTGCTGCACGGCGACCTCAACCCCTGGAATCTGGTGCGCCGCCCGGACCGGGGTGGCCTGACGCTGATCGACTGGGAGATGGCGATGGTGGGCGATCCCCTGTACGACCTCGTGCGCCACATGCACCTGACGCCCACCCGGCCTGAGATCCGTGACCGGATGTTCCGTCGCTGGGAGCGTCGGTTGCCGGTCGACTGCACCCGCGACTGGCAGGCCGACTGGCCGGTGTACCGGTGGATCGAGACCGTCCGCTCCGCCTACATCGATCTCGACCGCCTGGTGACCCGCGTGAGCCTGGACGCCCCCAACGTCAAACGTGCCGTCCAGAGCTACGCGATGACCCTGGCCGAGGCCACGGCGGCCCTGGGGCTGCCGGGCAAGTCCATGGCCAACCCCTATCTCGCCCGCGCACTGCCGCACGGCGGCCAGCCGGGCGCGAGCGCGGTCAGGTTCCCGGCGGACGTCTGACCCGCCACCGGCACGGCGAGGCGGCGCCCCCGGCGTAGGGTCGTCGCATGGTGGAGAGCGGGCTGCGGGAGCGGAAGAGGCAGCGGACGTTGCAGGTGTTGTCGGACGTCGCCGTCGGGCTCTTCCTGGAGAAGGGGTTCGACGCGGTGTCCGTCGCGGAGGTGGCCGCCGCGGCCGAGGTGTCCAAGCCGACGCTCTTCCGGTACTTCCCGGCGAAGGAGGACCTCGTCCTGCACCGCATCGCCGACCACGAGGACGAGGCGGCACGGGTCGCGGGGCAGGGGCGGCCGGATCCGCTCGACGCGCTGCGGCGGCACTTCCTGGCCGGTCTGGAGCAGGGTGATCCGGTGACCGGGCTCAACGACCATCCCGCCGTACTGGACTTCCACCGGCTGCTGTACGGCACGCCCGCCCTCGTCGCCCGGATGCACACGCAGCTCGAACGGTCCGAGGCCGCGCTCGCGCGGGTGCTCGGCGGTGATCTGGAGGCCCGGCTGGCCGCCGGCCAGATCATCGCCGTACAGCGGGTCCTCGCGCTGGAGAACTGGCGGCGGATCGCGGCCGGGGAGCGGGTGGCGGACGTGCGGCCGGACGCGGTGGCGGCGGCGGAGCGGGCGTTCGGGGGGCTGGCGGCCGGGCTGCCCGACCTGTCTGTTACTAAGTAAGAAATGTAACTCGGTTACGTTATCCGGTACGGTTGCTGGAATGACGTCGACCGAACCCGCCCTCCAGCACGCCCTCGCCCTCGAACGCGCCCACCACGAGCACTGCCGGGACGTCCTCGCCGCCATGGTCGACGGGGCCCGGGAGCACGTCGTCACCGGCGAGGACGTCTCCGCATCCGGCGCCGACGCCGAGGTACTGGGGTACCGGCTGCGCAGCCGGGCCAAGGAACTGCGCGAGCTGCCCGAGGGTCCGCTGTTCTTCGGGCGGCTGGACTTCGCCGAGGCGGAAGAAGGGGCGAGGGCGTCGGAGGCCGAGGCGCGGGTGCTGCATCTGGGACGGCTGCGGATCAGTGAGCATCCCGCCTCCCCGCCCCTCGTCGTCGACTGGCGCGCCCCCGTCTCCCGCGCCTTCTACCAGGCCACCGCCGGCGACCCCCGGGGCGTCGCCGTCCGCCGCCGTTTCGGCTGGGCGCCCGGCAGCCGCGGGGACTCGGCCGACCTCACCGGGCTGGAGGACGAGCACCTCGGCCGGGGCGAGTCCCGGGCCAGTGCCCTCGTCGCCCGGGAGATCGAGCGGCCCCGCGTCGGGCCCATGCGGGACATCGCCGCCACCATCCAGCCCGAGCAGGACGACCTCGTCCGGGCCGGCCTCACCACCACCGTCTGCGTCCAGGGCGCACCGGGCACCGGCAAGACCGCCGTCGGCCTGCACCGGGCCGCGTACCTGCTCTACACCCACCCGCAGCGCATCCGGCGCGGCGGCATGCTGATCCTCGGCCCCAACCCCGCCTTCCTCTCCTACATCGCCGAGGTGCTCCCCGCCCTCGGTGAGACCGGCGTACGGCAGTCCACCCTCCTGGCGGAGATCGCCCGGCACCCGGTCACCGGCACCGACGGCGAGCGGGCCGCCGCCGTCAAGCACGACGCCCGGACGGCACAGGTGCTGCGCCGCGCCCTGTACGCGCGCGTGGCGCCCGAGGCGGCCGGCGACCTCGTCGTGCCGGACGGGTCCTACCGCTGGCGCGTCCCGGCCGACGCGCTGGCCCGGATCGTCGCGGACGTGCGCGAGGAGGAGCCGCCGTACACCGTGGGGCGCGAGCGGGTGCGGGCCCGGATCGTGCGCTACGTCCAGGACCAGGCCGAACGGCGCGCCGGACCCCGCCCGCACGCCTGGGTCCGCCGCGTCGAACGGGCCCGGCCGGTCGGCGCCCACCTCGACGCGGTGTGGCCCCGGGTGCGTCCGGAGGAGGTCGTCGCCCGGCTGCTCGGCGACCCCGGCGCGCTGGCCCGGGCCGCCGGAGGGCTGCTGGACGACGGCGAGCAGCGGGCGCTGCTGTGGCCCGCGGGGTCGCCGCGGTCGTGGAGGTCGGCACGCTGGTCCGCCGCCGACCTGGTCCTCCTCGACGAGGTGGCCGGACTCCTCGAACATCCCGAGGGCTACGGCCACGTCGTGGTCGACGAGGCGCAGGACCTCTCCCCGATGGAGTGCCGGGCGATCGCCCGCCGCTGCGCCTTCGGCTCGCTCACCGTCCTCGGCGACCTCGCCCAGGGGACCACGCCGTGGGCCGCGCGGTCCTGGGCCGCGACCCTCGCCCACCTGGGCCGGCCGGACGCCGCCGTGGTGCCGCTGACCACGGGTTTCCGGGTGCCCCGGGAGGTCGTGGGCCTCGCCAACCGGCTGCTGGCGCGGCTGGACGTGGACGTACCCCCGGCCCGTTCGCTGCGCGGAGACGGCGAGCTGACCCTGCGCGAGGTGGCGCCCGGGGCGGTGCCGGGGGCGGTGGTGGACGCCGTACGGCACGCCCTCACCCGGGAGGGCTCGGTGGGTGTCGTCGCCGCCGACGCGGACGTGCCCCGCCTGCGGGAGGCCCTCGACGCGGCCGGGATCGAAACGGCCGGTCCGGAGGTGCCCGGCGCCCGGGCGGCCGTGCTGCCCGCGAGCGTCGTCAAGGGCCTGGAGTACGACCACGTCGTCGCCGTCGAACCGGCGGCGATCGCGGCGGCGGAGGGCTCCTCGGGGCGGGGCCTGCACCGCCTCTACGTGGTGCTCACCCGCGCGGTGTCCCGGCTGGACGTGGTGCACGGGCGGCCCCTGCCGTTCTGAACCGCCGGTGCGCAAGTCAGCGCCGGGTGATCACGTCCGCGACCCGGGTGTACCCGTCCGTGCCGTGCCCGAGCGCGACGACCCGCCGGGCCTGACCCTCGATCACGCGCATCAGACTCGCGTCGATGCCGTGCGCCTCGGAGGCGTGGACGACGTGCGCCATGGTCGACACGGCCGAGGTGATCGGGTTCAGCTCGCCCGAGTACGTACCGGCGTCGGTGTCGGCGGCGAACTCGGTGAACAGCGGCGGCAGGATCGCGGCGATGCCCTGCGCGAAGGGGGCGAGTTCGGCGCCGGTGACACCCTCCGCCCGGGCCACCGCGAGCGCGTGCGCGTAACCCGCCATCGCCGTCCAGAAGATGTCGAGCAGGGCGACGTCGTAGGCCGCGGCCCGCCCGGCGTCCTCGCCCAGGTGGGTGTGGCTGCCGCCGAGCGCGGCCAGTACGGGCCGGTGCTCCTTGTACAGCTCCTCGGTACCGCTGTACAGGAACACCGCGTCGTCCGTGCCGATGGCCGGGGTCGGTGTCATGATCGCGCCGTCCAGGTAGCGGACGCCGTGCCGCCCGGCCCATTCGGCCGTGTCCCGGGCCCGCTCGGGGGTGTCGGCGCTCAGGTTCACCACCGTGCGGCCCTTGAGCGCGGCGGCGACGGGCTCCTGACGCAGTACGGCGTCCGAGGCGTCGTAGTTCACCACGCAGACGACGGTCAGCGTCGAGGCGGCGACCGCCTCCTCGGCCGACGCCGCCACGGCCGCGCCGCGGGCGGCGAGGTCGCCGTCCCGGCCCGGGGTGCGGTTCCAGACGGTGGTGCGCAGCCCGGCGTCCAGGAACGCGCCGGCCAGCGCCCGGCCCATGGGGCCGAGCCCGAGAACGGTGACGGCGGCAGGCTGGTCGGTGTGCGTGGTCATTGGATGAACTCCCGTAATGTAATGAGAAATTGGGGCGAGTGAGGGTCGTGCCGCACGTGCCGCGGCGGCGGTTGACGGCCGAAGGCCGACGGAAGGGGTACGGCATGGCGCACCGGCGTCAGGACGCGAACGTCTGCGGAGTGGCCGCCGCGATCGCCGTGATCGAGGGCAGGTGGAAGACCACGTTGCTGTGGCTGCTGGAGTCCGGCCCGCGCCGCCCGGCCGAACTGCGGAGGCTGGTGCCGGGCCTCAGCGAGAAGGTGCTGACCCAGGCGCTGCGCGAAATGGAGGCGGACGGGCTCGTGGACCGGCGGGTGTACGACGTGCTTCCGCTGAAGACCGAGTACTCCCTCACCGCGTTCGGCCGTGATCTCGCCGAGGCTCTCTCTCCTCTCTCCGACTGGGGCCACCGGCGCATGGCCAGGCAGGCAGGGCCGGACTCCGCCGCCCGCGCGACCTCCTGACGTCCACCCGCCTCATCAGCTTCGGCGCGGTGGGCGCCGCTGCCAAGTACGCACAAAAAAGTGGGTGGGTGGGCCGAATGGCGCACTATTGCAAGCAGCTTGCTTGCAATAGTTAGCACGGTCGGGCATGGTGGAGGCATGGCCTCGCTCAACGTCGGCAATCTCGGTGAGTACCTGCGCGAGCAGCGGCGCAACGCGCAGCTGTCGTTGCGGCAGCTCGCCGATGCCGCGGGCGTGTCCAACCCGTACCTGAGCCAGATCGAGCGCGGGCTGCGCAAGCCGAGCGCGGAGGTGCTCCAGCAGGTCGCCAAGGCGCTGCGCATCTCCGCCGAGACGCTGTACGTCCGCGCGGGGATCCTCGACGCCGAGCGGGACCGGGACGACGTGGAGACGCGCGCGGTCATCCTCGCCGACCCCTCGTTGAACGAGGGACAGAAGCAGGTCCTGCTCCAGGTCTACGAGTCGTTCCGCAGGGAGAACGGGTTCGGGACCGACGCGGACGGCGAGGGCTCCGTCATACCGGGCCCGCCGATCGCCAAAGCACCACAAAACCCTCAGTAATTCGTCATTCCGGAGGACCAGCACCATGGCCATCACCGACGACCTGCGCAAGACCCTCAGCGACCCCACCCCGCTCTACTTCGCCGCGGGCACCGCCGACCTGGCCTTCCAGCAGGCCAAGAAGGTGCCGGTGCTGGTGGAGCAGCTGCGCACCGAGGCGCCGGCGCGTATCGACGCCGTGCGCAACACCGACCCGAAGGCCGTCCAGGAGAAGGCGACCGCCCGCGTCAAGGAGACCCAGGGCACCCTCCAGGCCAAGGCCAACGAGCTGTTCGGCTCCCTCGACGCCGACTTCAAGAAGCTCGGCGAGACCGCCCAGGACCTCGCGCTGCGCTCGGTCGGCGTGGCCGCCGAGTACGCCGTCAAGGCCCGCGAGACCTACGAGAAGGTCGCCGAGCGCGGCGAGCACGCGGTGCGCACCTGGCGCGGCCAGGCCGCCGACGGCATCGAGGACATCGCCGAGGAGGTGGAGGAGCTGGCCGTCGCCGTCGAGCCGGCGAAGCCCAAGCCCGCCC
>NZ_QHJH01000117.1 GCF_003947455.1 Streptomyces sp. WAC 04229
GCCGGTGTGGGTGTCGCGGGGGTGGGCGCGGGCCGCTGCTCGGGAAGGGAGACGTGGGCGTCCCCTCCCCCCTGGGCTCCGCCGCCTCCCTGGGCGTGGTCGCCACCCGTCTGTGCGTAGTCGCTGATTTGCTGCTGCACCTGCTCGGAGACGTTCGGCGCCTCGTCGGGCATCTCGACCAGCTCGCCGCCGCGGGCGTCGCCGGGCATCTCCATGATCCAGCCGGGCCGGATGAGGGACGCCTCGGACAGCTTGGACCCGTCGGGCTGCACGCGGTCCTTGTTGAGCTCGAAGATCTCCTTGTACCGGCGTCCGTCGCCGAGGTGCCGGTCGGCGACCTCCCAGAGGGAGTCGTGGTGACGCCCCTCGGGCGGCTGGATCCGGTAGTACTTCGTGTCGCCGTGCGCGGCGGAGCCACCACCGTCGGCACGGGCCGCGTCCTGCCCCGCCTGTCCGGCCTGCTCGGCGAGGGCGTTCGCGGTGGAGGCGGCCTGCTCCTGCTGCTGGGCGAAGAGTCCCGGCGTCTGCTGGGCGGCGGCGACCGCCGGCTTCTGGTTCCCCTCCAGGCTCTGACCGAGCTGGGACAGGCCCGGTGTGAGGCTCGCCGCGGTGGCGCCGACGAGCAGGAGGGCGGCGACGAGCTGCCGGGCCAGCAGCTGGCTGGGCCCGGATCCCGGCACCCGCCCCGGCACCCCCACGCCGGACAGCGCGGCCTTGACCTCGACGAGCACGCAGGCGGTGAACTGGGCCCAGGCGAACCAGACGATGACGGTGAGGATGTGCAGGAAGGTCTGCACGGTGATCTCGCGCTGGAGCCAGTCGAGGCCGGGCGCCCCGTTGGGCAGCGGCCAGCCGACCGCCACGGCCAGCGCGAGCGGCACCCCGACGACGAGCGCGAGCAGCACGACGAAGGCGAGGAACGCCTTGACGAAGTCCCCGAACGACCGCCGCCGCACCCGCACCGGCTGAGGCGTGCGGTTCCTCGGCGTCGCAGCGGCAGCCGAGGAAGCCGTCGAGCTGCTGGAGGAGCTTGAGGTGCGGCGTCGCGGCATGGGCGGAGTCCTGGGTCGTGGTCGTGGGCGGCGAGGCCCGCCGGGGCGTTGGTATGAGGGGTGTGCTGAGCCTACAGAGATCTTATGGACTGCCGCTGACAGCGTCGAAGGCCCTGTGGAAGAGGGAGGAACAACTTCCGCCCGCTCCGCACCCTTTGCGCCCTTTCGCCGCACACCTCTTCACATCCCCCACACAAACCCCCGAAACCGGTCAGGTCCCCTGCACGGCCCACTGATAGCTTCGTTCCCTGTCGCAACGCCTTACCCAGGGGGAACACCGTGGCCCGCAGAGCCGTCACCATGACCACCGCCGCCGCCTTCACCGCGACTGCGGCCCTGCTCCTGACCGCGTGCGGCGGGGGTGAGGAGTCCTCGCCGGAGGACATTAAGGGGGCGGGGGGTGGGAGTCCTTCGGCTTCGGCGTCGGCATCCTCGTCGACGCCGCCCGGCGTGGACCGCCCGGTGGTCAAGCTGCCCAGTAGCTTCCAGTTGACCTTCGGCGACTGGACGAGCGGAGACGCTCAGGAGCAGGCCGTACTCAACGACGCCAAGGAAGAACTGCGGGCGGGATACGCGGCGATCATCGCCAACGACCCGGACAGTGAAGCCGTCTCGTTCTACGACACCGACTCCGGCCGTGCGCA
Source organism: Streptomyces sp. WAC 04229 (assembly GCF_003947455.1). Taxonomy (GTDB): domain Bacteria; phylum Actinomycetota; class Actinomycetes; order Streptomycetales; family Streptomycetaceae; genus Streptomyces. The sequence continues at coordinate 1,697 of NZ_QHJH01000117.1, forward strand.
GAGCAAGAAGTGGATCAAGTCGTACACGGACAAGAACGTGACGGTCATCGGCAAGCTGCCGGTCTTCGACCCCAAGGTGACCCTGCTCGAAAACGGCACCACGGCGTCCCTCGGCTACTGCACCGACGAGAGCGAGGCACGCACCAAGCACCGGAAGACCGGCAAGGTCGAAGGCAACCCCCCGGGGATGGACCCCGAGGTCTACTACCTGGTCACGCTGCGCAAGAGCAGCCAGGGGGTATGGCAGAACTCGTCCGTCCGCGCGGAGAGGGGGAAGTGCGCGCAGTGAGGGCTCGACACAAGGCGCTACCCGTGCTCGCCTCATCCGTGGCCACGGCACTCTGCTGTACCGCACCTGCCAACGCCTTCGGCGGCTCCGACACGAGGGGCGAGGCCGAGGGCAAGGAGCTGACGGCCTCGGCCCAGCACACCAGCATCAAGGTCACGCAGGTGAGCGGACCCACGGGCGGCAAGCGGGGAAGCCTGAGCGCGACCGATGTCAACTGGGAGCCCCCGCCGTGCTGGTACGAGCCGGTGTTCACTCCCGAGCAGTTGAAGGACTTCGCGGAGAACGACGGCGGCGGCGACGTCAGCATCCGCCAGGGCTGGTACGGCTCCAAGCTGTGGACCGACCACTTCAAGGACGGCAAGGACGCGCCCAACTACTTCGGCACCCCGTCGTCCGCGAAGGGCTACAAGGACTACAACCTCGGCGAGAAGGGCTACTTCTGGCGCGGCGTGGCCCCAAGCCTGTCGGCTCTCGACGACACGTCGCTGTGCAACCGGCTGATGTTCTGGCAGGACGCCGGCCAGATCCCCGATGTGCCGAACGCCCCGACGCCGCGGACCCTCGCGGAGTACGCCTACGACAAGGTCGAGGTCCCCGCAACGGAGATCGAGGCGAAGCCGGCCGCCAAGTCCACCGTCAATTTGCCGACTTGGGTCTGGCTGGACAAGGGCACCTTCAAGGACGTCAAGGTCCGCGCCGAACTGCCCAACACGGGCCTGTGGGCGGAAACGACCGCCAAGCCGGTCGCCCTCCACCTCGAGCCCGGCACGGACGACGCCGAGACCTTCCCCGCCTCCGGCGACTGCGAGATCAACGCCGACGGCTCCATCGGAACGCCGTACGCCAAGGGCAAGGCCGACGAAACCCCGCCCTGCGGCATCCGCTACCTCCGCGCCTCGAACGGCGAGCCGTACCAGCTGAAGGCGTCGATCACCTGGGACATCTCCTGGGAGGGCACGGGCGGCGCCACGGGGGACCTGCCGGACGGCACCTTCGAGACCACGCAGGACATGGACGTCCAGGAGATTCAGTCCATCAACCGCTGAACATGTCCTCGGCCCGCTCCACCGTCAGCGCACGCCGTGCCCAGACTTCGAGCTGGTCGAGGTCATAGCAGTCGAGTACACGCTCACGCAGAGCGAAGCACACCGGAATCTCCCGCCATTCGAGAATTCGGAGCACCATCAAGGCACGCCCCTCGATCCGCCCCTCCACCCGGCCTTCCTCACGCACTTGCAAAGCCACGGAGTTGTCGAAGAAGTAGCGGATCTCCCTGGGCATCAGGCCCGCCCTTCGCTGAACAGATCCTCCGCACGCGTGACCTGCACGGCCCGCTGGGACCAGACCTTGAGCTGCCTCAGGTCCGTGCAGGCGAGCACACGCTCCCGCACCGCGCCGGTCACCGGGATGCCCCGCCACTCCAGAATCTCCAGCGTGATCTCGGAACGGTCCTCGGCCCGCCCTTCCTCACGACCCTCCACCCGGCCTTCCTCACGGACCTTCTCGGCCACCGGGTTGTTGAAGAAGTAGCGGATCTCCGACATCAGGTCCCTCCAGAGGTCCTTGGCCCGGGGGTCGCCCAGGCACGATTCGATGAGCTGTCCGAACACCGCCGCGCTCTCGCCGTCGACGGTCCGCAGAGCGAAAGCCAACGGTTCCAGTATGGCGGCGGCCTGTGGTCCCCGCCCGTGCGTCATGGCCGACAGCACGGCAAGCGGGACGTCCCTTTCAGCCTCTCGCTCACTCGCGATCACCGGCACGTTGTCCGGGCCGATCACCAACGGCCGCACCGTCAGCGAGTCCCACCCCGGCAGCCCCCGCCGGATGGGCTGCGCCGCCCAGCGAGCGGTCGCGCTGCTCTGCGTGATCACGAGGAGGACGGGTTCGCAGCGGTACTTCGCGTACAGGTACGAGAGGTAGTACGGCCAACTGCTCCGCTTCTCCTCGTCCTTCTTCCCCTGCGCCTCGACGACGAGGAGGTACGCCCCCTCGTCCGTTTCCACCCGCATCAGCGTGTCCACCCGCCGCTCGACGGGCTCGATCTCCGTGACGTCGGTGTTCAGCACCGCGAAGTCACGCGGTTCGGGGAACGGAACACGCAGGACGTTCTGGAACGCCCGCGTGAGCAGTGCCGGGTCCTTCTGGAAGACCCAGTGCAACGCCTCGTGCGACGAGCTGACCATCGGCTCTCCTTCCTGTACTACGCGATCAACGCGCTACGCCGCGACGAGGTCACACCACACGTACTTGCCCCGGTTTCCGTCCCTGGCCAGCGGCTGCCACCCCCACAGGTCGGCGCACGCCCGCACAAGCGCGAGCCCGCGCCCTTCCTCCGCGTCCGCGAGCGCCTCGAAGGCCACCGGCGGCTCGGGCGGTCCCGGATCGGCATCCCACGCCCCGATCCGCAGCACGCCGGCCACCCATCGCACGCGCAGCGCCGCCGGTCCCTCGGTGTGCCGTACGGCGTTGGAGATCAGCTCGGTGGCGAGCAGTTCGGCGGTGTCCACGAGGCGGATGAGGCCGTGCATGGTGAGGATCAGGCGGAGGGTGCGGCGGCAGACGGTGACGGCGCGTAAGTCATTGGGGATGTACAGGGTGTACTCCCAGGGGGTGGCCGGGTCGACGGGGTCGGTTTCGGGCATGCGTGAACTCCTGCAGAGTCAGGGGGCGTCGACCGGTGGCATCGCCGCTCGCCAGGGCAGGACGAAGCGGTGCACTTCCGGCGCTCGTCGACGTCACACGGCGTGCGCGACGTCACCGACGGTATTTCCTAGTTTTAGGAAGACGCAAGCCGCTGCCGTATTCTGCCCCTCGAACGAGCTACGCGGCTGGGACAGTTGAAGCCAGGAGGCGTCGGGTTGCCGCCGAAGAGACATCTCACGGCCCGCAGGGTGCGACTGGGCACCGAACTGCGCAAACTCCGCGAGGCAATGGGCATGAAGTCCCGAGAGGCCGCCGAGTTGCTCGGCGCCGACTCGGTCCAGATGAGCCAGATCGAGTCCGGGGTGGCCGGAGTGAGCGCGAAACGCGTACGTCGGCTCGCGGCCCATTACGCCTGCACGGACGAAGGCCTGATCGAGGCACTCGAGGCCATGGCGACCAACCGCACCCGTGGATGGTGGGAGGAGTACCGAGGCGTGCTTCCCCCGGTATTCCTGGACACGGCCGAGGTCGAACACCATGCGACGGCGCTGCGCGAGATCGTGATCACGCACGTACCCGGCCTGCTCCAGACCCCCGACTACGCCCGCGCGGTCTACACGTACATGATGCCGGGCCTGCCCGACAGCGAGCTGCTCCCCCGCGTGGAGCACCGGATGCGGCGGCGCTCCGTGATCGAGGGCGACAAGCCGACTCCGTACGACACGATCGTTCACGAATTCGCACTCAGGGTCCGCGTGGCCGACCGTCGGGTCGCACTCGCTCAGCTTCGTCAGATCCTCGCGCAGATCGAGGACGGTCACGCGAACGTACGGGTGATCCCAGCCGATCAGGACGGCTTCGCCGGCGCCGAGGCGTCGATGATGCAGGCCTGCGGCCCCGTGCCCCAGCTGGATACCGCACTCCGCGACTCCCCCACCGGCACTGCCTTCATCGATGCGGAACCACAACTGAACCAGCTTCGAACACTGTTCCGTAAGGTGGAGCAGGCGTCACTGAGCCCCACGGCGTCGCGAGACTTCATCCACCGGCTGACGAAGGAACTATGAGGCGATCCACGACCGAAACTCCGCGCTGGCTCAAATCGTCATTCTCCGGGGGCGGCGACGGCAACACCTGCGTGGAGGTCGCCCCGCTGCAGAGCCACGTGGCGATACGCGACTCGAAGAACCCCGCCCACGGCACCCTGACCGTCCCACTCGCATCCTTCACCGCACTCGTGCGGAGCCTCAAGACGCCCGTCAACTGACCCCCGACAGCACGTGCACCAGGTTCATACGCGCGTTCGGAACGCACCGCATCGCACGTGTACGGGGGAGAACACGGTGTCGCACAGACCCACTGACTGGCACGTACTCGACCTGGAAGAACAAAGTAAGACAATGATCAGGACTGTCGGCTTCTTCCGCGAGCAGGCCTCCAGTTGGGGAATCGAGAGGGAGCACTCGATTCATGACCTGGTTCGTGCGACCGGCGAGGCGGATGAAGAAGCTGTCGTCCAATACCTGGTCAGCGGTGCGGACATCTTCAGCGAGATGGGCGCAGAACTGGACATCCTGTCCACTGACGCATTCCCCATCGCAGGCGGTGCATCCCTGAAGACCGACGGCACCTGGGTATGGCGCCTCGATCTTCCTCACTACGTGGCCACGTACCACGTGGCCCTGCCGGAGGATTTTCTCCAGACGATCAGGTCACGCGCGTACGTCGTACCGCAACTCGATGACGAAGCCCTGTTCGCCGTCCTGGAAGAGGTGACAGGAATGGACTACCGCCAGATCCATTCTCCAAATCGGCGGGCATGCGAGTGCGCGTCGAGATCATGACCGACGGCCGCTGGGTCTGGTCCCTCGCCTGGTCGGACCACGTCCGGCACGCAGTTTCGCTCCGTTTCTCGGCCCCGGAGGCCAGTGTCGAACAGGCGCTGGAGGTCGCGCGGGCCGAGGGGATCCCGATGCCCGTACGCGTGGTTCCGTTCGACACCTACCGCTTCGCGGGTGTCAGCGCGGCCATGACGCAGTGGGCGGTCCACCCCCTCCTGCAGGCCCAATCCCAACTGGAGCGCTTCCGAAGCCGCTTTCGTAAGCTGGGCCCAGCGCACTCGCCCCCACCCGAACACGGGACTTCATCCACAAGGCGTCGAAGGAACTGTGAGGCACGGCACATGACCGGACCCATACGCTGGCGGAAGGCCTCCTACTCCGAGGGCGGCGACGGCAACACCTGCGTGGAGGTCGCCCCACTGCGCAGCCACGTGGCGATACGCGACTCGAAGAACCCCGCCCACGGCACCCTGACCGTCCCGCTCGCATCCTTCACCGCACTCGTGCGGAGCCTTAAGACACCGGCCACCTGACCCCCACAAACACGTGCGCTAAGTTCATACGCGCGTTCTGAACGCACCGCATCGCACGTGTACGGGGGAGAACACGGTGTCGCACAGGCCCACGGACTGGCACGTACTCGACCTGGAGAGCGACCCGACGCCGGGCGACCCGCAACGCATACGCAAACTCGCCGGCACCCTGCACGACTTCGCCGACGACGTGGGCGACGTACTGCGTGATCTCAAGGGCATCGCCAAGGAGGAGGAGATCCTCTCCTGGGCGGGCAAAACCGCGGCCGTGTTCGCGGAGGAGTTCGGGGACGCCCCGAAGAAGCTGCGCAAGCTGAAGAAGTCGTACAACCTGGCGGGCGACGCGCTGACGACGTTCTGGCCCGACCTCCAGGACGCGCAGGACAAGGCCGACAAGGCGCTGCGCGACGGTCGCAAGGCACGTGAGGAACTGACCACCGCCCAGACCGCGCTGACCGGGGCCGACGACTGGGTCCACAGGGCGACGGAGAAGACCGACTCGTACGACCCCGCCAAGAACGGCGGCAAGGACGTCCCCAAGCCCGACGAGGCCGACGTCCGACGGGCGACCCGCGACGCCCAGCACGCGAAGGCCCGCCAGGCGGCGGCCGAGCGCAACGTCGAGAGCGCCCAGACCGCGCTGGACGCGGCCAAGAAGCTCGCCGGTCAGGCCAAGGGCCTGCGCGAGGACGCCGCCCGCCGCACGGTGACGAAACTCCAGGAAGCCTCCGACGCCGGCATCCCCAACCGGCACTGGTGGGAGGAGATCGGCGACTGGGTCACCGACAACTGGGACGAGATCGTCACCATCTGCAAGTGGGTCGTGACGATCGTCGGCATCATCGTGATGATCGTCGGGGGCCCGCTGGGGTGGCTGGTCTTCGCGGCGGCGCTCGTCGTGATGGCGGACACGATAAGAAAAGTCATCAAGGGCGAGGCTGGCTGGGGTGATCTCCTATGGGCGGCCCTGGACTGCATACCCGCCACGAAGGGCTTCACCAGCCTCGCCAAGCTCGGCAAGCTGTGGAAAGCGGGGGGCCTGAAGGCTCTCGGCGCCGGATTCATGGGCGGGATCGGCGGCGGCCTCAAAGGGCTCGGCCATGGAATTCGCTCGGGCTCAGCCAATGTTGTCTCAGTCGTCAAAGGGCTTGCAGGTCGCGGCAAGAACCCGCTCTCTTTTAAGATACAGCCCTTCAAGGATGGCCGGCCAGGCATGTTGCTGTTCAAGCCGGGTGACCCTCTCCTTAAGAGCATGAATCGCGTGAAAAGCAATGGAAGCTTTGATGTGGGAATTCACGGATCTCCCAATTCCGTGGGTTATCAGGTGAAGGACGGCGCCGCCCACCTGTCCGAGAACTGGCACAACTTCAACCACCGAGAAGTGGCTTCATTGATGCGCGCCCACGGATGGAATGGCGAGCCTGTTAGACTTCTATCCTGTCAGACTGGAATGAAGTCAGATGGATTTGCCCAGAATTTGGCAAATACTCTGGGCGTGAAAGTCGAAGCACCCAACGACTTTCTCTGGGTGTGGCCCCACGGCAGGACAGCGGTGGCACCCTTCAACGAAGCTGGAACTGCTATACATCCCACTTCGCGTGGAGCATTCAAGACATTTCATCCCAACGGAGGCGCATGACGATGGCCAGAATCTTCGCACCTCACCGAGTCGGCGAGCCTCAAGTGGAGGCCGAATTTTTGCCCGACACACTCGACGAAGAGTTGACCGATCAGCTTTCCAGCTTCCTTGAGGAAGCGGAGCCCGTACTATTCTCACCGGGAACCACGCACGACCCCTTCTCCGATTCACCGGACATGCACGTGCGGGTAGGCGTGATGACGGACGGTACATGGGTTTGGCAACTCGCCTGGTCGGACTATGTAAAATTTCATCGAGTAGCCCCGCCGAGTGAATTTATCGAGCACGCAAATTCACTCGGCTTCATTGCACCCGAGATCAGTATCGAGCAGGCACTCGAAATCGCCAAAGCCGAGGGGATCCCTTTGCCCGATTAGAGGAGAGGAGCCTTTCGGTCAGGACCAGGTTGGGGATTAGAAGTTGAGCGAGACAAATTCAGAAACGGCAACACGTCCCGATGCTCCATTCGGTGTATCGGTCTCCGTCCCCGAGTCGTGGTGGGAGTTCGACATCCTGTCCGGCGGCTACGAGGGATCCATCCGGTCCCTGGTGAACGAGAGAATCCGGGCTGTCCCCGAACTGGCCCCCTACCGGTCCGAGGTATCCGCAATGCTCCGCAGGATGGCCAAGGACGCCCGTGAATCCGGAGCCCTCTACTTGGGCTGCATGGCGGAGAACTTCGAAGGTGTGCCGCTGTCGGCGACGCTTACGGTCTCCGTGCTCGGCGCAAGAAACGACCATGGCGCCGCCCTCTCCACCGACCCCCGCGCCATCGCAGAAAGCCTGCGCACCGTCACCCCCCGCCGCGAGGGCGATGCCTGGCGGAAGGTGACGACCGTCGACATCCCGGATGTCGGGCCGGCCGCCCGGACCTACGGTGTGGAGGACGTACCCGTCGCGCAGGGCGACAGCCGTACCCTTCGTATGGTGCTGACGCAGACGTACATCCCGGTGCCGGGAACCACCGACCAGGTCGTCCTCGTCTCCGGAGCCAGCCCGGTGCTGGATCTCGCCGAGGCGTTCCACGACGTCTTCGACGCTGTGACCGGCACGTTCCGGTTCGTCTGACCCGACCGCAGAGAGGACTTCGCGCATGGCCAAGAGCGACCTCGCGATCCCGCTGACCGAGCTGGAGGACTACGGGCGCCAGTTGCGGTCACTCAAGACCCGACTGAACCACACGAAGAAGCTCTTCGAGTCGTACAAGGACGACATCGGCGACGGCAGCGTCAACGACGCCCTCGGCGACTTCGAGTCCAACTGGGAGGACGGCCGCGAGGACATCACCCAGCAGCTCGACGCGCTCGGCGACATGTCGGACGCGGTGGTCCGCGAGTTCAAGAAGCTCGACGACGAGCTGACCAAGCAGGTCAACAAGGCCGTGAAGACGGAGGACAAGCGGGGCGGGAAGGGCGGCAGCAAGTAGGGCGTCCCTTGCCTCACAGGTGGAGGGTGTGGGCGATGGCGTCCACGACGGCCTCCAGCGGTTCGTCCAGCACCGGTTCCGTCCAGGAGGCGAGCAGAGTGACGGCGGCGTCCGTCGTCGGCGGGCGGACGCCGTAGAAGAGCGTACGGACCACGGGGCGCGGGCCGAGGAGGCGCTTCTTCTCCTCGATCAGGTTCTGCCGGATGCGCACCGCGTCGCCGAGCGGCAGCCGGAGTTCGCGGACGTCCGGCTCGCCGAAGTCGCGCGCCGACATGTGCTCCGTGAGCAACCCGAGGGTGACCTCGGGGAAGGTGCCGTCCGGATGGATCGCGTCGAGTTCGAGAACGGCCGCGACGGTGTGATGGCCGCTGATGTACCAGCCGAACGCGCCCAGCGGCTCACGCGTACGGCTGTCCGCCGCGGCACGCCTCAGGTCGCGGGCCAGGAGCCGGGTGCTGCCCTTCTCCCCGTCGCGCTCGTACCGTTCGGCGAGGCCGGCCGCCTGGTGTTTCGCCCAGTAGTCCAGGTCCAGCGTGCCTGCGACGGGGAACGGCACCCAGTCCTCCGAGCACTCAAGGCCCAGGTTCGAGAGGTCGTCAGTGGTCACGGCGGCGGTCACTCCGTCCAGATCAGCGAGCCCGCGATCGCGTCGAAGAGGCCGGCCATGGCGTCGGCGATCGGTTCCAGGGGCGTGGAGAAGGTGAGCAGGAGGAACGCGGCCGTGCCGGGCACGGGCACGTGGTATTCCACGGAGACGGAGACGGGTGCGTGCTCGGCGCTCGCGCCGCTGTCCGGCGAGGGCTGCTTCGTGCGTCTGCGCACGCGTACGGCGGCTCCGGCGGCCACTTCCTCGACGCTCACCTCCGGGGTCTCTCCCGGCTCGGCCTCCGCTGCCAGGGCTCGGGCCAGGTCCTCGGGCGGCAGCGGCTCGGCATGGCGCAGCGGCGCCAGAGTGACCAGCAGCGAGGCGGGCACGGTGAAGGGGCCCGCCTCCTGGAGACTGAGGTAGAGCTCGATGCCCCCGCTGCGGTACGCCTTGGCGGCGCGGCGGCGCAGGTCCGTGCGCAACTCCTCTTTGAGATGCGGGGCGTTGTCGATTCCGTTGAACTGGCGCTCCACCAGCGCGTCGACCGACCTGTTCCGCGCGTCGGGGTCGAGCAGGATCCGGAACCAGCCGTCGGGCAGCAGCAGACGGTAGTCGGCGGGGGCCGTATTGTTCTCGATGGGTGTCATCCGGGAACCTCGCTGGATGTCCGTTGCGACCCGAGTGACCGGAGCGGCCTGTCGAGCCGGGCACGGCTGATCAGTTGATGAACGGCGTACGGCGTCGCCTGCAGGACCAAGCCGACGGCCCCCATGAGCACCGCGGCCAGCGACGCCTCGGGGTGATCACCGGAGATGCCCAGTCCCTGCACCACGGAGAAAACCGACGCGAAGGCCATGACGGCCGTCGACGACACTCCGGCGATGGTGCCGGGGAAGCGCGACACGCGGCGGGCCGCACCGGCCGACGCCGGCAGCATCCGCAGGCCCAGGACAGGCCCCTTCGGCCAGAGCGTCTTCGGGCCCAGGCGGCGTTCGGACACCGTCAGCCCGGCGGCGCGGCGCAGCCGTGACCAGCCCTCGGCGCCCGACTCGCCGGCGAACCAGAGGTCCCACGGGAGCACGGCCCGCACCTGTTCCCCCGGGCCCCGCACCTCCACCCCGAGCGGAGCGCCGGTGTGGGCGTTCACCCGGGCCAGGCTCCGCACGGCGTGCGGCCCCTTCAGCGGGAACCAGTACTCCTGCCCGCCCAGGTCCCGCAGGACGAGGTCCGCGTCCTGCACCCGCAGTTCCGTGTCCCGGCGGAACCTGACGGTCGCACCGCACCCCGGTGCGGGCGACGGGGCGACGCGCTCGCGGACGACTGGAGCGTGCCGGTCGCGGCGCAGCGCCGTCCAGGCCCGCAGGGCGATCCGGGCGAACGGGGCCGCGAACGCGGCGGACGCCAGGAGGAGTACGGCGCACGGCGGGGTGGTGTCGGAGAAGACGAGGAACGTGAACGCGGCGAACCAGGTGACTCCGGCGGCGACGCGGACCGTCCAGTACCAGAACGGGAAGTCGCCGCCCGGCCCGAGCCAGACGCCCCCACCGCCCGACGCCACCAGCTGATCGTTTCTGTCACGGACCACGTGCAGGGGAATGCCGGCGGCTTTGAGCAGCGCGGCCGCCCCCGAGCGACCGAGGAGGTGCTCGCCCTGAACGAATCGTTTGGGCAGCACCGGAGACTCGGGCAGCCACTGCTCCACGTCGAGCCGGGCGATCAGACCACCATCCCGGTCCTGCAGCTGGAGCTCGCCCCAGGAGCCGGGGATCGGGGGCCCCATACGCTCCATGTCCGCACCGGGAACGTCCACGAAGACCGCCCGGGCGATGCCCGCATCACCCACCGGAAGGCGGCGGGTACGGCGACGGGTGCGCAGCACCAGCTCGCCGTCCTCGGCGAAGAGCCGGGACACCCGGAGGCGTTCCAGTCCCGGACCGCGTGAGGCGGCCGGGCGGAGCGCGGGCTCGGGGGGCAGCGTCATCCCGTAGCCCCTTCGTACAGGGACGTGACAGCGCCGTAGGCGCCCTCGGAGCCTGCGGCGACACCCGTGGCCGTGGCACCGGCCCACACATTGGTCTGGCCGGAGAAGTTGTTCAGGGCACTGCTGACCGCCGGCATCTGCGTCGCCGCGGGCGCGATCCCGTCGAGGCCGGCGGCCGCCCTGGCCAGGTCGGGATCGAGGGTGCCCGCCGAACGGGGCGCGGCCATGCCCTGGAGACCCTCGCGCCAGCCCTGCCTGGAGAACGCGTTGCCGATACACTTCACGCCGTCGACGCTATCGCGGTAGAGGGAGACGGGGCTGAACCCCTCCTTCAGGTTGCTCCAGGTGGGCAGCTTCCCCTTGGGCATGGCGGCCATCGCCCGTGCGGCGTCCTTGCCGCGGATGGCGCCCTGCGCGCCCCGGTTGGCGAGGTTCCATGCCTTGTTGGTCTTCATTCCGGAGGCCACGGCGTTCTTGTAGAGGTTGCTCCGCGCGAGCGCCTTGCTGCCGGCCGCGACGCCCTTGGCTCCCGCCATCGCCGCGCGTCCGAGGCCGAAGGTGGCGACGCCGACGGCGTCCAGGATCACCGACTTCCAGCTGCCCTCACCGCCGAGCGCCAGTACGAGGTCGGTCGCGAGGGCGACGACGCCGGCCAGCAGGGCGACGGCGTTGGCGACGACGGCGATGGCCTGGCCGATGACCGGGATCCAGCCCAGGGCGAGCGCCGCCACGCCCGCCCACAGCGCGATACGGCCCGCCCATTTGGAGATCTGGGTGAGCCATCCGGCGTTCTCGTGGACCCAGTTCTTGAACTTGTCCGTCCAGCCGTCCTTGAGACCGTCGTTCTCGATGACGTCGTGGATGGCGTCCGCCGCCCGGCTCGCGGCGGCGTCGCGGACCTCCTTGGCGGCGCGCAGCGCCTCCTTGGCCGCGGACAGTGCCGACGAGGCGTTCTCCTGCTGTTCCTTGTACTTCTTGGTGTCGGGATCGTCCTCGGGTGTGTCCTCGGGCTGCCCGTCCAGTGACCGCTGCGCGGCGCGGTCGTGTTCGTCGGCGGCCTCGGCGGCGTGCAACGCCTTGTCGGCCATCTGCTGCGCCCGGTGCAGCTCCGAGGCGTACTCCGTGCTGCACACCCCGTCCACGACGCGCGTACCGAGTGCGTCGGCGGCCTCGTCGTACCGCTTGAGCGCCTTGCGGAGCTTGTCGCCGGCGCCCTCGGCCGCTCCGCGGAACTCGGTGGCCGCCTTGCCCTTCCAGTTCTCGACGGAGGCCAGTTCCTTGATCTCCCGGGCCTCCTTCTCGATGGCCTCGGCGGTCTTGCGCAGCTGCCGGCCGAGCCGGGCCACCTCTTCGGGATCGCCGGGTACCGGGTCGGATGCCTCGTCGAGCACCGCCCAGCGGTGGGCTGCGGGGCGCGTCACCTGCCCGCCTCCTTCTTGCCGCCCGTCGCCTTCCGGTCGGCGCGGCGCAGCGCCTCCGCCAGCTCGTGGTCGATCTTGTCGTACGCGTCCGCCGCGCCCTGGGTGATCCCGTGCAGCTTCTCCAGCTCGTCCGTCAGCTGTCTGCGGTGGATCTTCCAGTTGCTGCCGAACTCCTCGAAGGCGTCGAGGATCTTCTCCGACCCGATCTCGCCGACGCCGTACCCCTCCGCCGGATTGGCCCGTTCGGCGAACGTTCCCCGGATACGGCTCAGAGCCCGGGCGCTCTCCCGGATCCGGTCGATGTCGGCTTCCTGGTCACCCATGCTCTCCTCCTCCGCGCAACGTCAGCGCCCGCCGCCCCGGTTACGGGGTCAGCCCACCTCGTTCTCCGCCACCGCCTGCCCATGCACGACCACGTCGCCGCCGTAGAACATGCCGGTGAAGACCGGGGAGTACGTGAGCTGGACCTCGACCTCGACCAGGGCCGCGTCGGCCGTGACGCAGTGGGTCGCGGCGATGTCCGCGCCGGTCATGTCCATCTCCGTGGCGAAGGCCTTGACCCGGGCGTCGCAGTTCTCGTAGTTGATGGGGGCGGGGCCGCCCACGTCGTCGTAGAGGGCCTCGCGGTCGATGTCCTGGGCGGCGTAGCGCGCGGCCTGTTCGGCGATGTCCGCGGCGCGTTCCCGCTTCGAGATGGACATGCCGCCGTCGATGACGAAGGCGGAGAGGGAGAGGAAGACCAGGGCGAAGATGATGACCGCGCCGGCGCCCGAGCCGCGGTCGTCCAGGTGGGCGCGCCGGGCGGCGAGCCACTGCCGTACGGGAGTTCTCACGCGGTCCTCCGGTACGGGTCCAGCGGGGAGCTGAAGGTCGCCGAGAGGGTCGTCGGGACGTTCAGGCCGATCGAGGCCAGGCCGCGGACCTCGCAGCTCACCTCGACCGTGAAGAGGGTGTCCGGTTCGAAGCCGGCGCTCTTCTGGACGACCGAGACGGGGCCGGAGCAGACGTCCGTGAGGTTGGACTCGGCCGCCTTCTTCGCCTCCGCGATCGCCGTGCCGTGGTCCTTCTGGATCGAGCCCGCGCGGGCGGCGTCCCTCGCCGCGCCGTCGAGCGCGCCCCGGCCGTCGACCAACTGGCCGAAGGCGACCAGGACCAGGATGAAGAGGATCATCACCGGGGCGAGGATGACCACCTCGATGGTGGACAGGCCCTCGTCCGTCCCGGGCCGGCGTCGGCTCCGCGTGTTGCGGGAGAGGTTCATCTAGTTCTCGCCCTCCTGCACGAAGCGCTCCACCGGGCCCATCGACTGCGCGTGCACCGTCAGGTCCAGACCCGGGAACACCGTCGGGATGCGCGCCGTGATCTCCACGCCCACCGTGTCCTGTTCCGGCTGGAGCAGCTTCACGTCCGGGGACAGGACCAGCTGCGGCCCGAGTTGGCGGATGTAGCTGTCGACGACGTCCTGGGCCTCGCCGCGCCAGCCGCCGGGCTGGGCGTCGGCCGTCGCGCGGGCCTTGCGCGCGCCCGCCTGGGCCGCCGCCTGCGCCACGTGGTCGGCGAAGAAGTACAGCCCGAACTGCACCGTCGCGAAGATCATGAAGAACAGCACCGGCGTGAGCAGCACGAACTCGATCGCGGTCATGCCGGAGTCGTCGCCGCGGGTGGCCGCGGCGTTCCGCGCGGTCTCCACCCTGCGGCGCACCCGTCTGCGTACGCCCCCCAGGGCGCCGCCGAGCACGCCGCGTACGCCGCGCGCGGCACCCGGCATCCCCGTCCCCGTCCGTCCCGTCACATCGTCCCCGTCAGCGCCGTACGTCGGCCGGTCAGCAGGTCTTGCCCGCGTCCGCGCCCTTGATGCAGTCGCCGACCTTGTTGGCGCCGTCGCTGAGCGCGGCGTTGATGATGGCGGCCACCACGCCGACGATCGCGACGACGACCGCGGAGATGATGACCCACTCGACGGCGGACGCCCCGCGGTCCAGCTCGCCGGAGCGGGCGCGGTCCACGCGGGCCCGCAGGAAGGTGATCAGGAAGTCCACGGGCACGATGCCGGTGGTGCCGGTGCGGAGGTTGCGTCCGTTCATGGTGAGTCTGTCCTCTCGTGTCGGTTCTGGGAGCGATGCGGCCCGGAGTGGCCTGCGGCTGGCGTCACTGGCTTCACTGGCGTCACACCTGGAAGACCCGCATCGCCGCGGGATAGATCAGGAACACCAGGAACCCGGCGCACAGCAGGAGCTGCGCCACGAGCATCGACTGGGACTTCTCGCCCGCGCTGCCCTCGATCTCGGACAGTTCGCGGTGGCGCATGGTCTCCGCGCGGGAGGCCAGGGACTCCCGGACCTTCGCGCCGTCGTCCGCCACCAGGGCGAGCGAGGCGGAGAGGTCCTTGAGTTCCTCGACGCCCAGGTCCTCGCCGAGCTGGCCCAGAGCCTGCCACTGGCTGATGCCGGTGATGCGCGCGTCGGCCAGGGCGTTGCGGATGCGGTGGGTCGCCCAGCCGTCCGACACCTCCGCCGCCGCCATCAGGGCCTCGGGCAGACCGCGTCCGCCGGCCAGGCTCATGGAAACCAGGTCCAGGTACGCGCCGATCACGCGCCGCAGGTCACGGCGCTTCTCCGCGGCGTCCCTGCGTACCTCCAGGTCGGGGAGGAAGAAGAAGAGCACCGCGCAGAGCAGGGCCAGCCAGACGGGGATGACCGGACTGTCGCCGAAGCCCAGCGTCCATACGATCGCGAACAGGAACGGGCCGAAGAACAGACCGCCCGCCGCCAGCAGCGCCTTCGTCGCCAGGAACTTCTCCCAGCTGCGGTCCAGCACCGCCAGGTCCGCGCGCAGGGAGCGCTGCTCCCAGCCCTGCTGGAGGTACAGCTCGGCGACGCGCGCGCCGACCTGGGCCCGCAGCGAGCCGAGGCGGCTGGTGTCCTGCGCCGCCCGCGACGACCCGTACGCCGCCCCGCGCGCACGCATCGCGTCGATCCGGGCGACCTGCTGGATCGGGCTGCGTCTGCTCGGCATCAGCGCGCGGACCAGGGCGTAGATGCCCAGGCCGATGACGGCGCCGACCAGGACCGGCATGGTCAGGTTCATCGTCGTACCCCCTCGTCCCCAGACGCCTGCGACGGCTGTGCCGGTTGCGGCAGTCGCTGCGCGGGCTGACCCGGCTGGCCCGGCAGACCGGAGTTGCCCTGCTGCCCCGGGGTGCGGGGACGTACGAACTGCACATCCGAGCCGTCCCGGACCAGGAAGCGCTCCGGCGTCTCGATGGTCGACAGCTTGCGCAGCCACCAGAAGCCCAGCGCGAACAGCCCGCACACGCAGGCCAGCACGAGCTGGCCGACGGGCGAACCGTACGGCTCGACGAAGTCGCGGTTGAAGACGGACAGGCCGAGGACGAACAGCACCGACACCGCGACGACGATCTGCACCGAGCGGCGGGTCGACGCGCGCTGCGCCATCACGCGCTGGCGCATGTCGACCTCCTCGCGGGCGGACTTGGCGAGCGCGCCGAGGACCTGCCGCAGACCGGGCCCGCGCAGCCGGGCGTTGAGGATCAGTGCCGCGACGATGATGTCGGCGGACGCGTCGTCGATCTCGTCGGCCAGGTGCTGGAGCGCGTCGGGCAGCGGGGTGCGCGAGCGCAGCCGGTCGACCAGGGAGTCCAGGTGGGGGCGGAGTACGGGCGCGGCGGCGCGGGCCGAGGCGGGGATGGCCTGTTCCAGGCCGACCGCGCCGGCGATGGTGTCGCGCAGCGACTCGGTCCAGGAGGCGAGCGCCTCCACCCGCTTCATGGCGGCGCGTTCCTCGGCGGCGCCGCCGAAGAGGCGGTCCCAGAAGAAGACGAGGACGCCGGCCGCGATGCCCAGGACCGCCCAGCGGGTGAGCAGCAGGACGACGAGGCCGACGATGGCGGCGGCCGAGCCGCGCCGGCCCGCCCAGCGGATCAGCTCGTTGACCCGCTCGCTGGCCTGCCGCTTCTCGTGCTCGGGCTTGGCGGGCAGTCCGCGTACGGCGACCAGGAACAGGGCGAGGCCGCCGCCGACGGCGACTCCGCAGCCGATCGAGTAGAGGACCGTGGTGGAGAACAGGCCGCCCATGGAGCCGAGCGAGTCGAGGGCCGCGAGGGTGTTCATCTGCATCTCCGCGTCACCCCCACGTTCCGTTGGGCCGGTAGCCGTAGGCGATGAGTTCCTCCAGGCAGGCTATGGGTGCGTGCGGTACGACCTGGCCGTCGGGCGCCTCGGCGAACACCTCGCTGGACAGCACGCGGCCGTCGACGCCGTTCACCTCGCGGACCGAGGTGACCACGCGCTGGAGGCGGCCGCCGCTCTGGAAGTTGTTGCGCCGCTGGATGAAGACGACGAAGTTCACCGCGCCGGCCACCAGCATCTGGCTGGCCTCGATCGGCAGCCGCTCCGACGCCTGGAGGGCGTACGTGGAGATGCGGTTGAAGACCTCGTGCGAGCTGTTGGCGTGGATCGTGGAGAGCGAGCCGTCGTTGCCCTGCGACATCGCGTTCAGCATGGTCACGATCTCGTCGCCGAGCACCTCGCCGACGATGACACGGGAGGGGTTCATACGGAGGCTGCGGCGGACCAGTTCCGCCATGCTGATGGTGCCCTGGCCCTCGGAGTTGGGCAGCCGTTCCTCGAACGCGACCACGTTGGGGTGCAGGTCGGGGAAGGTGTCGAGGCCGAGTTCCAGCGCGCGCTCCACCGTGATCAGCCGCTCGTGCGGCGGGATCTCGTTGGCGAGGGCGCGCAGCAGCGTCGTCTTTCCGGCGTTGGTCGCACCGGCGATCATGATGTTCTTGCGGGCGCGGACCGCGCAGGCCAGGAAGTGGCCCAGCTCGGGCGCGAGGGTGCCGTTGCCGACCAGGTCGGAGATGAAGACCTTGCCCATGCGGGCGCGGCGGATGGAGAGCGCGGGGCGCCGGGCGACGTCCATGACCGCCGACAGTCGCGAACCGTCCGGCAGCCGCAGGTCGAGCTGCGGGTTGGCGGAGTCGAAGGGGCGGGACGACAGACCCGAGTAGGCGCCGAGGATCTGGATCAGCTCGATGAGTTCCTCGTCGGTCTCGGCGACCGGCTCGCCGCGCGTCTCGCGTCCGTCGGAGTAGCCGACGAAGACGTGGTCGCAGCCGTTGATGTCGATGTTCTCGACCTCGGGGTCGTCGAGGAGCGGCTGGAGCCGCCCGACGCCGAACAGCGCGGCGTGCACGGCGGCGGCGTACGCCTCCTCCGTCTCCGCGTCCAGCGGCGTACGCCCGGCGTTGATCTCGGCGCGGGCGTACTCCTCCAGGATCTGGGCTATGACCGCGCGCGCGTAGTGCCGTTCGTCCTCGGTGGACATCGGCGTGACGCCGGCGACCTGGTCCTGGCGGCGCTGCTCGGCGATGCGGTCGCCGGCGTCCTGCCGGAACCGCTTGACCAACGAGTGGTCGACAGCGGTCATCGGCCGGCCCCCGCGTGGCCGGACATGCCGGTGCCGGCGGGGCCGGTAGGTCCGGTAGGTCCGGTGGGTCCGGTGGGTCCGGTGGTGGGCATCGACCAGGCGGCGCCGAACTGCTGGTACAGGTCCGACGTGACCTTGCGGGCCGAGCGGATGAGCAGCGACTTCTCCAGCCGCCCGCGCCTGCGCCCGGCCAACTGGTCCGCTCCCGCCGGGTCGTCGGCGATCGTGCCGACCACGCGCGCGCCGGTCTGGGCGTGCACGAGCATGTCGTTGACCTGCCCGGACAGCTTGGCGGCGTTGTTCGTGTCGGCGACCAGGACGACACCGATCAGCGGCATACCGGCGTTGGCGGCGCCGCGCGCGCCGCCGTGCAGCTTGTTGGACAGGGCGGCGGCGCGGTCGCGCACGCGGGCGATGGCCTCCGGCTCCGTACGGGAGACGAGGAGGACGAGCGCGGCGTGCTGGAACAGCTCCGTCGCCGGGCTGTCCCCGCTGATGCGGCCGCAGTCGGCGATGACGTCGGCGGGCGCGTTCGGGGAGTCGGCGAGGGAGGCGAAGGCCCGGCCGAGGGTGGGCCACAGGCCCGCGAGCCCGGCGGCCTGCTCGGAGATGCCGAGCCCGACGAGGACTTCGAGGCCGCCGCTGAGCGGCTGTACGTGGTCCCAGAGCTGGTCGGGCACGAGGCCGCGGCGCGCGGTGGCGGCGATCGACAGCATGCCGGTGTTCGGGTTCAGCGGACCGCCGTGCGCGGCGGCGGACCGGTACACCAGGTCACCGCCGGCCGGGTCGGTCTCGGCCAGCAGGACACGGCGCGGCCAGACCGCCGCGAGGGCGACGGCCGCGGTGGTGACGCCGGGGGAACCCTTGTCGGCGGCCAGTGCGATGAGGGCCATGGGATGGGGCCCCTTCTACTTGCCGGGGACGCGCACGACGGCGACCTCGCCGGCGGCGGCGGCCGAGGCGAGGGCTGCGGCGTCGGCCTCGTCGACCAGGAGGGTGAGGGACTTGCTTCCGGTACTCACGGTGGAGTCGCTGTCGTCGGACACGCCGTTCACACGGGCGTCCGGCACGATCGCTCCGCCGGAGGCGGACGACGACGCGTCGTTGCCGGAGGAGTCGGAGCCGTTGCCGGAGCCGTTGGCTCCGACGCGGTAGGCGGCGACGATGTCACCCGACTTGATGCCCGCCGGGTACTGCCCCTCCTTCAGGGCGACACCGACGGAGGCCTTGCCCGCGGGAATCTGCTCCTGCTCCGCGAACATCTGCCCCATCACGACCGTGTCCTTGTAGATCGTGGACTTGGCCTTGAGGTCCTTGAGCGTTTCCAGCTGCGTCCACTGGATGTAGTTGATGCTGTCGTCGGCGGCCACCATCACGGACTCGACGTTGCTGCCCACGGATTCGCCGGCCTGGATGTCGGAGGTCACCCTGACGACCTCCACCCGGTCCCCGGCCCGCAGCACGAGCATCGTGGCTCCCAGCGCACCCACCAGAATCAGCAGCACCGCCAACGCGGCGAGCGCCGGTTTGCGCTCGCGAGGAGGGCTGGGAAGCCGGTCACCGACCGACGGCTGAGCCGGAGCCGCGGAACGCCCCGCGCCCGCCCCCGTACGCTCCTGGATCTTCACGCAACCGCTCCCCGTACGACCAAGAAATTGTCTGCCACGTTCACACCCGAGCCAGGACGACCCAAGTACGCAGAATCATCTGCAAATTCGGACAGTCCACCCGCGCCCACCCGACCGGTGACGCCCCGGGACATCCCCGCACACACCCGTCCTACCTGGGCGAATGACCGGCAGTGAGGCGGGTGTCAAGCCATCGCACCGTATCAGCCGCACATAAGCCCCTCAAGGCATCCCCTGTCTCCTATACCACTCTGACCCTGCCGCCGCACCAATCTGTTGTACACTCTGCGGACCGCGGAGCATTAAAA
>NZ_QHJH01000118.1 GCF_003947455.1 Streptomyces sp. WAC 04229
GCGGGGGTCTTCGCGGGGCCGGGCTGCGCGGGCGGGAACGCCGGCTCGGAGCGAGGGGCCGACAGGGGGTCCTCCGCCCCCTCCGACTCGTCCACCGAGATGCCGAAGTCGGTCGCCAGGCCCTTGAGCCCGTTGGAGTACCCCTCGCCCAGCGCCCGGAACTTCCAGCCCTCCCCGCGCCGGTACAGCTCGCCGCAGATCAGGGCCGTCTCCTGGCCCGTCTCCGGCTTCACGTCGAAGTACGCCAGCGGTTCCGCGTCGGCCGAGGCGGCGTCGTGCACCAGGATGCGCAGGGACCGCACACGGTCGAAAGCGACCCCGTCCGCGGACGCCACCAGCAGGATCCGCCCGACCGAGGGCTCGACCCGGGAGAGGTCTGTCTGGATCGTGTCGGTCAGGCCCTCGGCGACCCGCTTCTTGCCGAGCCGCCAGACCTGGCCGGAGGGGTGCCGGGGCTGGTTGTAGAAGACGAAGTCCTCGTCGGAACGCACGCGGCCGTCCGGACCCAGCAGCAACGCGGAGGCGTCGATGTCAGGGGCCCCGGACCCGGGTGTCCAGCGCAGCACGGCGCGTACCGTGGTGGCTTGCAGCGGGACGTTCGATCCCTTCAGCATCGCGTGCGTCATGCGGTCATCCTGCCCTCTCGGTCCTGGTCACGACAACGCGGGGGCGGGTACTCGACTCGTGTCCGCCTTCCCGGGTGGCCATCGATGACATGGCCGGGTTACCTGGAATTCATGCCCGGTGGGAACCTCCGACATGGATACGTACGTACTATTACCGGCCACCTTTCGACGATTCACAGGTTGCCCAGACACCACGGGGGAGTTTAAATGCGTCATTTCGGACAGATTGCCCCTGAAGTGCGGAAGCGTCTGTTCCACCAGGAGCCCTGCGTCTTCTCGGCCGACTCTCCGGCCCGGCTGCTCTCCGCGGCCCTGGGTGCCACGCTCTACAGCCCCGCCACCCGGCCGAATCTCGCCGACGACATCCTCAAGCAGGGCGCGCGCGGTGTGGTGTCGATGGTGCTGTGCCTGGAGGACTCGATCGACGACGCCGACGTACCGGTCGGTGAGGCCAACCTCGTCCGTCACCTCAATGATCTGGCGAAACGTTCCGACGCCGACGTCCCCCTCCTGTTCGTCCGGGTTCGCACCCCCGAGCAGGTACCCGACCTCGTGCGCCGCCTCGGCCCCGCCGTGCGGCTGCTGTCCGGATTCGTGCTGCCGAAGTTCACCCAGGAACGCGGCGTGCCCTTCCTGGAGGCACTCGCCGCTGCGGAGGCCGCCAGTGGCCGCAGGCTCTTCGCCATGCCGGTCCTGGAATCCCCCGACCTGCTGTACCGGGAGTCCCGGGTACAGACGCTGGAGGGGATCTTCCGCGCGGTAGACAAGTACCGCGACCGCGTGCTCGCCCTGCGCCTCGGCGTGACCGATTTCTGCTCCTCCTACGGGCTGCGCCGGGGCCCCGACATGACGGCGTACGACGTCCAGATCGTCGCCTCCGTGATCGCCGACGTGGTGAACATGCTCGCCCGCGCCGACGGCACCGGATTCACCGTGACCGGGCCCGTGTGGGAGTACTTCCGCGTCCCGGAGAGGATGTTCAAACCGCAGCTGCGGCAGAGCCCCTTCCTGGAGGGTCAGGCGGCCGGACTGCGCCAGAAACTGATCGAGCACTCGATGGACGGCCTGCTGCGGGAGATCTCCCTGGACCGCGCCAACGGCCTGCTGGGCAAGACCTGCATCCACCCCTCGCACGTGCTCCCCGTCCACGCGCTGTCCGTCGTCAGCCACGAGGAGTTCAGCGACGCCCAGGACATCCTGCGGCCGGAACGCTGCGGCGGGGGTGTGATGAGGTCCGCCTACACGAACAAAATGAACGAGGTGAAGCCGCACCGCGCCTGGGCCGAGCGGACCCTGCTGCGCGCCGAGGTCTTCGGGGTGGCGAACGAGGACATCGGCTTCGTCGAACTGCTCGCCGCCGGACTGTCCGACTGACCGCAACGATCCACGACCGACGCAAGGGCCCAGGCCGAGATGGACAACGGGAGGCACGAGTACATGACCGAGAGGGCGCGCGCCGAGGGGCGCGCCGGAGTCTGGTCCGGCAGCTGGGTCGCGGAGCGGCTCGGCGTCGAACTCGCCGGTGACGACAGTCTGACCGGCCTGCTGGGCCTCGCCCTGCGCCGCAACCCCAAACGGGCGCACCTGCTCGTCTCCAACGTGCTCGGCAAACACGTCCCCCAGTCGCCCTCCGTCGTCCACGGCCACGGTGTCGCCCTCGGCCGCCGCGTCCGCGACCTGCTCGGCGCCGAGACGGCCGGACACGCGGTCGTCCTCGGCTACGCGGAGACCGCCACCGGACTCGGCCACTCCGTCGCCGACGGCCTCGGCGCCGCCCCCTACCTGCACTCCACCCGCCGCCCGGTCGCCGGGGTCGGCCGCGCGGGCGGCTTCGAGGAATCCCACTCGCACGCGACCTCCCACCTCCTGCTGCCCGAGGACCCGGCGCTGCTGGCCGGCGACGGGCCGCTCGTCCTCGTCGACGACGAGTTCTCCACCGGCAACACGGTGCTCAACACCGTCCGCGCCCTGCACGAGCGCTATCCCCGCAAGCGGTACGTCGTGGTCGCCCTGGTCGACATGCGCTCGCCCGCCGACGCCGGCCGACTGGAGGACTTCGCCCGGGAGATCGGCGCCCGCGTGGACCTGGTGACGGCCGCCTCGGGCACGGTGCGGCTGCCGCCGGGGGTTCTGGAGAAGGGGCAGGAACTGGTCGCGCGGTACGAGGCCGGGAGTGCGGGTGCGGGTGCGGGGGCGGGGGCGGGATCCGGTGCCGGGGGAGCCGTCGGCCGGATCGCCCGCGTCGATCTCCACTGGCCCGACGGAGTGCCCGACGGCGGCCGGCACGGGTTCACGGCCGCGCACCGTGAGCGGCTGGAGAACGCGCTGCCCGGCATGGCGGCCCGGATCGCCGAGGCACTGCCCGCCGGCGCCAGACGCGTGCTCGTCCTCGGCTTCGAGGAACTCATGTACGCCCCCCTCCGCCTGGCCGACGCACTCGAGCGGACCACCGACGCCGACGTGCGCTACTCCACCACCACCCGCTCTCCCGTCCTCGCGGTCGACGACCCCGGCTACGCGATACGCACCCGCCTGGTCTTCCCCGCACACGACGACCCGGCCGACGGCCCCGGCGAGCGCTACGCGTACAACGTCGCCGGCGCCGGCTTCGACGCCGTCGTCGCCGTCGTCGACTCCGCCGCCGACACCCCCGCACTGCACGCGCCCGACGGGCTGCTGGGCCGGCTCGCCGCCCATGTCCCGCACGTCCTGCTCGCGGTCGTCCCGTCGTACGTCCCGCACGTCCCGCACGCCCCGCACGCTCCCGAAAGGCCCTCCATGCTGTCCGAGCCCCTGCGCGGCCCCGACTTCTCCTCGTACGCGTCCGACGAGGTCGGCTGGCTGCTCCAGGACTTCTCGGACGTGACGCTGGAGGCGCCGACCGAGGAGCGCGAGGAGGCCATCCAGAGCGGCGGCGCGCACTACGCGGAGTCGCTGCCCGTGGAGTACCAGCCCAGCGAGCAGTATCAAGAGCTGTTCCACGCGGCCCTGGACGCGTCCGCCGCCCGACTGGCGCGCGCCGTCGGTGCCGTCACCGAGATCGTGCTCGCGGAGCGGTCGCCCCGCCCCGTCCTCGTCTCCCTCGCCCGTGCGGGCACCCCCGTGGGCATCCTGATGCGCCGCTGGGCGCAGTACCGCCATGGTCTCGACCTCCCTCACTACGCCGTGTCGATCGTCCGGGGCCGGGGCATCGACGCCAACGCACTGCGCTGGCTGGCCGCCCACCACGACCCCGCCGACGTCGTCTTCGTCGACGGCTGGACCGGCAAGGGCGCCATCACCCGCGAACTCGACGCCGCCCTGCGCGACTTCGAGGTATCGGACGGCGTCACCGGCTTCAACCCGGAGATCGCCGTGCTGGCCGACCCCGGCTCCTGCGTACGCACCTACGGCACGCGCGACGACTTCCTCATCCCTTCCGCGTGTCTCAACTCCACCGTCTCCGGCCTGATATCCCGCACCGTGCTCCGCGCCGACCTGGTCGGCCCGCACGACTTCCACGGCGCGAAGTTCTACCGCGAACTCGCCGGCGCCGACCTGTCACCCGCCTTCCTCGACGCCGTCTCCGCGCACTATCCGGACGTCACCGACGCGGTCCACGCCCAGGCCAAGGAACTGCTGGCCGCCGACCGCACCCCCACCTGGGAGGGCTGGGCCGCCGTCGAGCGGATCAGCGAGGAGTACGGCATCGACGACGTGAACCTCGTCAAGCCCGGCGTCGGCGAGACCACCCGCGTGATGCTGCGCCGCGTGCCCTGGAAGGTCCTCGCCCGGTCCGGCGCCGGCGCCGACCTGGACCACGTACGCCTGCTGGCCGAGCAGCGGGGCGTGCCCGTCGAGGAGGTCGACGACCTGCCCTACACCTGCGTCGGGTTGATCCACCCCAAGTACACGCGGGGCGCTACCGGCGCCGACGGCAAGGCGGTGGCGCTCTGATGTCCGTCCTCGTCGCCAGCGACCTCGACCGCACACTCATCTACTCCGCGGCCGCGCTCGGACTGACCATGCCCGACCTGCGGGCACCCCGGCTGCTGTGCGTGGAGGTCTACGAGAGCAAACCCCTCTCCTACATGACCGAGACCGCCGCCCAACTGCTGACCGACCTCGGCGACACGGCCGTCTTCGTGCCGACCACCACCCGCACCCGTAAGCAGTACCAGCGCATCAACCTCCCCGGTCCCGTGCCGAAGTACGCGATCTGCGCCAACGGGGGCCACCTGCTGGTGGACGGCGTCTCGGACCCCGACTGGCATGCACGCGTGACCGCCCGGCTCGCAGACGAGTGCGCCTCGCTGGCCGAGGTCCGGGACCACCTGATGAACACCGCCGACCCGCTGTGGGTGCGCAAGCACCGGGTCGCCGAGGACCTCTTCGCCTATCTCGTAGTCGAGCGCGAACTGCTGCCGGAGGAGTGGGTGAAGGAACTCGCCGTGTGGGCCGAGAACCGCGGCTGGACCGTGTCCCTCCAGGGCCGCAAGATCTACGCCGTCCCCAAGCCGCTGACCAAGAGCGCCGCCGTCCACGAGATCGCCCGCCGCACCGGCGCCGAACTCACCCTCGCCGCCGGGGACTCGCTGCTCGACGCCGACCTGCTGCTCGCCGCCGACCGCGGCTGGCGCCCCGGCCACGGCGAGCTGGCGGACTCCGACTGGACGGCTCCGGCGATCAGCGCCTTGCCCGAGCGCGGTGTCCTGGCCGGTGAGCGGATCCTTCGGGAGTTCCTGCGCGCGGTGAGTCCGGCTCGCTGACTTCGCCGTCCGTGTCACCGGCACCGTCCTCGGTGCCGGTGCGGCGGCCACGCCTGCGGTTGCCGGCCCCCGGCCGCAGCAGACGCATGCCTATGAAGACCAGCAGCGCCAGGGCGGCGATGGCCAGGATCACCTTCGAGTACGTGGAGGCGATGCCCGAGACCTTGGACCAGTTGTCGCCCAGCGCGTAGCCCGCGAGGACGAAGACCGTGTTCCATATCGCGCTGCCCAGCGTGGTCAGGGCGAGGAAGACGGGCAGCCGCATCCGCTCGACGCCCGCCGGTACCGAGATCAGGCTGCGGAAGATCGGGATCATCCGGCCGAAGAACACCGCCTTGGTCCCGTGCTTGAGGAACCAGGCCTCCGTCTTCTCGATGTCGGAGACCTTCACCAGCGGCAGCTTCCCCGCTATCGCCACCGTGCGATCCCGGCCGAGCAGCGCGCCGATCCCGTACAGGGCGAGCGCGCCGATCACCGAACCCGCTGTCGTCCACAGCAGGACGGCTATCAGGTTCATCCGGCCGGAGCTCGCCGCGAATCCGGCGAGCGGCAGGATCACCTCGCTCGGCAGTGGAGGAAAGAGGTTCTCCAGAGCGATGGCGAGCCCGGCGCCCGGTGCGCCGAGTGCGTCCATGAGGTCGTTGATCCACTGCGGTGCCGCGCCGCTGTCGGCGGCCGGCTGCGCTGCGATGGCTGTCATGACGACCACGCTAGAAAATGGCGGCTGAAGAGACCCTGAGGAAGACCGCAAGATCGGCTGCGGTGTACCGCAGGCGGGAATTGCGGTTTTCCGCAGTGTGCGCCCCTGCCGCGCCCGGCTAGCCTCGCGATCATGCGAGTCATGGCGCGACGTGTGGTGCGGTGCGGGGTGGGCCTGATCATGGGGACCGCCACGGCCGCCGTCGAGCTGCTCTTCGCCCTGCTGGCCGGGGTGGCCCTCCTGCCCGTCGCGGCCTGGCCGGCCGCCCGCCGTGCCGTCCTGCGCCCGGTCCTCGCGGGCGCGCGGATACTGGCGGAGCTGGAGCGGGCCCGGCTGCGGATGTGGCTGGATCTCCGGATCACCCCCGCGTACGAGGACGCGCGCGCCCTGCGGTACGTGGCCTGCCACTGGGCGTTGGGCGCCCTGGGAGGGGTGGTGATGCTGACGGCCGCCATCGGCCTCGGGTACGGCACCTTCGGGTTGTACGGCTGGTTCCTGCTGGACGGCATACGCAACCCCGGTTCGTTCGTCCTCGGCAGTCTGGGCGGCCTGTTCCTCGTGTTCCTCGCCGTGCAGGGAATATTCGGGGTGGCCGGCCTGGAGGGGCAGCTCGCACGTCACTTCCTCGGCCGTCGGCACCAGGAGGAGCTGGAGCGGCGGATCGCGGAGCTGGCGGCCAGCCGCGCCGCCGTGGTGGACGCGGTGCACGACGAGCGGCGCCGCATCGAGCGGGACCTGCACGACGGCGTGCAGCAGCGTCTCGTCGCCCTCGGCATGCTGCTCGGCCGGGCCCGCCGCAGCCAGGAGGCCGGCCGCCGTGACCGGCTGCTGGGCCAGGCCCACGACGAGAGCCGCCGCGCCCTGGACGAGCTGCGCGAGGTGGCCTGGCGGATCTATCCGACGACCCTGGACGAGGCGGGGCTGCGGGCGGCGCTGGAGACGGTCGCCGAGCGGGCGTCCGTGCCGGTGGGGGTGGAGTACGACCTCGCCGACGAACCCGAGCGGGCGGTGGCGACCGTCGCCTACTTCGTCGTCTGCGAGGCGGTCACGAACGCGGTCAAGCACGCGGCGCCGACCCGGATAAGCGTCGCCGTCAGAGCGGAGGAGGAACGGATGTACGTGAGCGTCCAGGACGACGGCTGCGGTGGGGCAGACGCCACCGGCAGCGGACTGTTCGGGCTCGCCCGCCGCGTCGCCGCCCTCGACGGCAGCCTCAGCGTGGTGAGCCCGCCGGGTGGGCCCACCCTGGTCTCCGCGGAGCTGCCATGCGGCTGATCCTCGCCGAGGACTCGACCCTGCTGCGGGAGGGGCTGGTGCGGCTGCTGACGGAGGAGGGGCACGAGGTGCTCGCGGCCGTCGGCAATGCGGAGCTGCTGCTGAAGGCCGTCGCCGAGGACCCGCCGGACGTGGTCGTCGCCGACGTCCGGATGCCGCCCACGCACACCGACGAGGGCCTGCGCGCGGCCCTGGAGATACGCGAGCGGTGGCCACAGGTCGGAGTGCTGGTGCTCTCGCAGTACGTCGAGAAGCGGTATGCGACGGAACTGCTGACCGGAGAGACGGAAGGAGTCGGATACCTGCTCAAGGACCGGGTGGTCCAGATCGACGAGTTCCTGGACGCACTGGAGCGGGTGGCCGCCCGGCGGGCGGCCTTCGACCCCGAGGTCGTCCGCCAGCTCCTCGGCCGTACGACACACAGCGATCTGCTCGCCCGGCTCACCGGACGGGAGAGGGACGTGCTGGGCGAGATGGCTCAGGGGCACACCAACGCGGCGATCGCGCGGCGGCTGCACATCTCGCAGAGCGCCGTGGAGAAACACACCAACGCGATCTTCGACAAGCTGGAGCTGACGGGAGGTGAGGGCTATTCACGCAGAGTGCTGGCGGTGCTGCGCTATCTGGGCAGCTGAGGGCGGCCGCCCTCCGGGCTCAGCCGCAGCAGCCCCCACCGCAGCAGCCGCCACCGCCACCGCCGCCCGACGACGGCGCGGGGGCGGACGAGCCCGCGGAGCCGCCGACCGCGACCGTCGACAGCAGCTTCACCGTGTCGTCGTGGCCCGCCGGGCAGGCGGCGGGGGCGGAGGACTCAGCCATGGGACGGCTCAGTTCGAAGGTGTCGCCGCAGCTCCGGCAGCGGTACTCGTAGCGAGGCATGCGCACAGGTTAGCCGGACCGGCCCGCGACCGGACCCGGCGGCGGCGAAGTGGCCGCCGTCCCGCCCTGCGGTCAGTGGCCGGCCCCGCGCTCCTCACGGATGTGGGAGACCACCTGGCTCGTCGACTGCCGGACCGCTTCCGTCTCCGTAAGGAAGTGCCAGTAGTCGGGGTGGCGGCCCTCCAGCGTGGTGATCGCCCGTTCCAGCCGGGCCACGGCCTCGTCCAGGGGGCGCGCGTGACGCGGGTCGGGAGTGTTGCGGCCCGCCATGGCCAGGCGCTGTGCGTCGCGGATGGCGAAGCGGGTGCGCTCGATCTCCTGCTGCGGGTCCTTCTGCACGGCGTTGAGCTGCCGCAGCCGGTCACCCGCCGCCGAGACCGCCTCGTCGGTCGTGTTCAGCAGGGCCCGGACCGTCGAGAGCAGGGCGGTGGCGTCGGGCCAGCGCTGTTCGTCGCGGGCGGTCTGCGCCTCGGTGAGCTTCCGCTCGGCCTGCCGGACCGACTCGGTGGCCTGGTCCGGCACCTGCTGCAGGTCCTGCCAGCAGGCGGCGGTGAACCGGCGGCGCAGTTCGCTCAGCACCGGCTCGACCTGCTCGGTACGGGTGGTCAGGGCCTGGGCGCGGGTACGCAGGGAGACCAGCCGGTGGCTGATCTCGTCGGCGCGCTCGGGCAGCCGCTCCGCCTCGGCGCGGACCGCCTCGGCCTCGCGGGTGACCCGCTCGGCCCGCTCCAGGGTCTGGGGCACGCCGTGCTGTCCCGCGCCCTGGTTGAGCCGGGTCAGCTCCGGGCCGAGGGTGGCGAGACGGGTGGCGAGGTCGTCCGCCTTCAGCCCGGAGCCGCGGGCGGAGTCCAGGGCGTTGGAGGCGGCGAGCAGGGCCTGCCGGGCGCGTTCGACGGAGGGTGCCAGCCGGGCCAGCTGGGTCTCGGCCTTGCCGAGCAGGGGACCGAGGCCGTCGGCGAAGCGGTCGAGTTCCTGCTTGACCCGGCCCAGCTCGTTCTTGGCCGCGGTCAGTTCGCCGCGGGCGCGGGAGGCGGCCGAGGCATCCAGGTCGTCCCGGTCCAGGTCGTGGGCGTCGACGGCGCCGATGTACTGATGGCTGACCTCGTCGATGCGCCGGCCGAGCGCCTCGAAGTCGGTGACCGCGCGCCGGGCGGCGGGGGAGGAGTCGACGGCCGCGATGGTCTCTATCGAGATCCGCAGGTCGCGCTGGGCGCTGTCCAGCTCGTAGAAGGCGGCCGCCGCGTCGTCCTTCGCGGCTTGGGCCTCCGCCCGCTGGCTCTCGGCCCGTCCGCCGAACCAGCGCCGGGTGCCGCCTCCGGTGAACGCGGCGGGCAGCGCGAGTACGGCGAGGACCGGCAGGCCCATCAGGGTGAGCGTGTCACGGACCGCGCTCGGAGGGCGGCGACGCGAGCGCTGCGGCGGGCACGACACGCGCGCCACCATCGGCGAGTACGGCTGCGATGGTGTCGCCGTCACATCCCTCTCCCGTGTCGTCCGTCCTGCCCGGGTCCATTCTCCCACCCGATAGGGACGAACACACGGGCCGGTCAGTTCGCGGTTCGGACCGTGACTTTGCCGTCCTCGGTCCGGGCGTTCACCTCGTGCGTGCTGGTCTCGTCCCGCGGTACGGAGACGTCGACCCCGCCGTCATCGGACTGCGTCGACACCTTGTACGTGTCCCGGGGCAGAGCGATCGACACGGAGCCGTCGCCGCTGCGGGCCTCCACCAGGTCCGGGACGGTGCCGAGTTCGAGGCGGACCGAGCCGTCCCCGGTGCGTGCGCTCACCCGGCGGGAGGAGACCTCCGCGCGGACGGAACCGTCGCCGGTGCGCAGTTCCAGCGGTCCCGAGGTGTCGGTGACGTGCACGGATCCGTCGCCGGTACGGATGTTCAAGGAGTCCCTGAAGCCTCGGGCCCGGACGCTGCCGTCCCCGTCCTCGACCTTGACGGCGACGCCTCGCGGCACCTCGATCCGGTGCTTGGCCTCGCAGTCGGCGATCACGCCGGAGCAGTGCACCCGCAGTTCCAGCCGGTCGCCGTCCATCTTCCAGGTCACCTCGGGCTCCGAGCCGACGGCGACCGACCCGGAGAACCAGCGGGTGACCTCGACCTTCCCGGACCCGTGGTCGTCCGAGGCGACGATCTCCAGGGCGGAGTCGTCGGAGTCGACGGTGAGGGTGCTGCCCCGCAGACCGAAGGACCGGTGTTCGGGTTCCTTGTCGTCCGAGGCGGAGGCGCAGGCACTGAGACCCGCGACGAGAACGACGACGGCGCCGGCGGCGGCGAAAGCGCGAGCGTGAACGGTACGGGCGGGCATGACGGTCTCCCCCTGGGACGGACGGTGAAGTGCCGCGCCGGGGCCTTCCGGAGTGGATGCGGCCCTGCCGACGAGGCTCTTCGACCGTACGGAGCACGGGCCCGCGGGGGGATCCGGGTCACTACCGGATCCGGGGTGGGGATAACCCCCGGCCCGGGCCATGTAGGCTGTCGACTCGTCCTGGGTGCGTAGCTCAGGGGTAGAGCGCCTGCCTTACAAGCAGGATGTCGGCGGTTCGAAACCGTCCGCGCCCACCAGGACCGGCGCCGCTGTCGTCGGTGATGAGGCCCCCGGAGATTCTCCGGGGGCCTCTCGCGTGCCTCCGCCATGTCCTGTCCGGCCATCATCCCGGGCATGCCCGGGATGATGGCCGGACCGAGAAGGCCAAGGGCCGCTACGCCCCCGCCAAGACCCTCGCGACGACATCGTCACGGCACAGCAGGCCGAGATCACCGAGATGAACAGGCTCCTCGGCAAGGGCTGGACGCCCGCACGGGTCCTGTTCGGGTGACGTCGCTCAGGCGTCCCGGGGCGGGGTCTTTGGGAGCGGGGTGTCGTGGGCGCGTTTGAGCTCCGACCGGGCGTTCACCTGGTCGGGGCCGGTTATCTCCGACCAGTAGCGATGCGTGCTGACGAAGACGGCCAACTCGCGCTCGCGCTGCCGGAGCTTCTCGACCTCGGCCTGTTCGTCCGCCGACCAGCCGGGCGAGGCCGGGCGCTCGACCTTGCGCCAGCCGTTGTCGTCACTGAATCCGTCCAGGGGCTCCACGGACCAGGGGAGTCTCTTCAACAGGGCCGTCAGCTCGGCCCGGACCTGATGCAGTTCCTCCTGACCGGCGAGGAGGTCACTGGGGAAATCATAGGTCGTTGCCACAGCCTCAATAATACGCCTGTTCGATTTTGAGGCGCGCGTTCCCTTCAGTGGTTCACGCGAAAGGGTGGCCCGGGAACACGTCGGTTCCGGCCCGACTGTCAGACCCCTGCCCTACCGTGAAACACATGGATGGCGTGGACGAGCGGGCCGGACGGTGTGCGGGGCGGCTGCGCCTGGTGCCCTGGGCGGAGGGGGATCTGTGGCTGCTGCGCAGGACCAACAGCGCCGAGATGACCGCGCACCTCGGCGGCCCGGAGACCGAGGAGCAGCTCGCGGCCCGGCACCTGAGGTACACCGGCCTGCGGACGGGGCGGAAGTACCGGGTGACGTCGGCGGACGGCACCGAGACCTTCGGCTCGATCGGGTTCTGGCGGCGGACCTGGCAGGACGCGGAGGTCTGGGAGACCGGGTGGGCGGTGCTGCCGGAGTTCCAGGGGCGGGGGCTGGCGGTGCGGGCGGCCAGGGCGGTCCGTGAGGAGGCCCGTGCCGAGGGGGCGCTCCGGTATCTGCACGCGTTCCCCGGCGTCGATCACGCCGCTTCCAACGCGGTCTGCCGCGGAGCCGGGTTCACCCTGCTCGGGCAGGCCGACTTCGAGTACCCGAAGGGCCACTGGATCCGGTCGAACGACTGGCGGGTGGACCTGGAGAGAGGAGACTGAGGCCATGTGCCGCAGCATCAAGACCCTTCGTCCGCCCGCGATGCCCGAGGAGGCCACGGAGGACGAGATGAGGGCCGCGGCCCTCCAGTACGTGCGCAAGGTGTCCGGTTTCCGCGCACCGGCCGCGCACAACCAGGAGGTCTTCGACCAGGCGGTGGAGGCCGTCACCCGAGCCACGGCCGACCTGCTGGCCGGCCTGGAGGTACGGGGCGCCTCCGGCGCCCGACGCGCTTCCTGACACGCCGGACACCGCCGGGGCGCCCGCCCGCTGCCACGCGGGCGGCTCGGCGTACGCGTCCGCCGAGGAAGCCGTCAGTACGGGCGGCGACGCGTCCGTCGGGAAGCCATCGGTACGGAGTCGACGCGTCCGCTGAGGAAGCCATCGGTACGGGCGACGTCTCCGCGACACGACGGTCGTGGTGCAGGGGCTTCTGAGGTACGAGTACGGCGCCGTGCGGCTCGCGGCGTCCCCGGGACGCGAAGGCTTCGGCGCGTCGTGCGGCACGCGCGGGGCGCGTACTCGGCCTGCAGCCCCCACCTGAGGGGGCCGTCCGACGGCACCCGGCCTGCGGCCCCCACCCGAGGGAACCCGGCTGAGGGCATCCCGCCGGCGGCATCACCGCCGAACGGCATCCGCGTGCGGCACCGCCGCCGACCGGCACGCCGCCTGCGGCATCACCGCCAACCGGCACCCCGCCCACGGCACCACCACCGACGGCACCTCGCCCGCGGCACCCCCTACGACGCCTCCGAAGCCCGAGGCTGGCGCCGCATCAGGTATGCCGCTCCCGCCCCCGCGCCGAACAGCGCCACCACGGACACCGCCGCCGCCAGCCAGGTCGTGCCGAGCCACTGGCCGCCGAAGTAGCCGAGCGCGACGCTGTAGGCGGCCCAGGCCAGCCCGGCGAGGGCGGACCAGGGGAGGAACTCGCGGATCCGGCGGTGTGCGGTGCCGGCGACGAGCGAGACGACCGAGCGGCCCGCCGGGGCGAACCGGGCCAGGACCACCAGGGCGCCGCCACCTCGGGCGAGGGCGCCGCCGAGACGTTCCTGCGCCGTGGTCAGCCGACGGGAACGGGCGATGGCGCGGTTCAGGCGGGGCCCCCCGCGCCAGGCGAGGCGGTAGACCGCCAGGTCACCGAGGACGGAGGCGGTCGCCGCGCACAGGGTCAGGACGAGGATGTCGGGAACGTCCTCCGGTCCCCGCCCGGCAGCCGCCGCGCCGGAACCCGCGGCCGCCGCCGTCGCCGCCGTGATCACCAGGACGCCGCTCGGCAGCACGGGGAGGAAGATGTCGAGGAGCACCGAGACGGCCACCAGCGCGTAGATCCATGGGCTGCTGACCAGCGACCCGATACTTCCCAGACTCTCGACCACCACAACTCCCCGTTACTCCCCCGTGGACCGGACCGTGCCGCGAGACGCGGGGCTTCGGAGCGGCCCATCACAGCCATACAGCGTACGCCGGGGGTGTGACAGAGGGTTCACAGGGGGCTCGTGTGTTCGGCACCGGACGTTCACCTCGGAGGGGACGTTCACGCCCTCCGGGCCGCGGCGGGCCGCCGGGGAGCCGGGTCAGGCCGCGACCGGCGTCTGCCGCTCCGGGGCGGTCTCCGCGCGCCCCGCACCGCGCCGCGCGAAGAGCCGGTCAAGACCCAACGCGCCGGAGCCGGTGAAGGCGAGCAGGAGGAAGGCCCAGCAGAACATGGCGGCGGCCTCGCCGCCGTTCTCCATCGGCCACAGGGCGCCCGGCTGGTGCACCTTGAAGTACGCGTAGGCCATGGAGCCCGAGGACACGATCGCGGCGGCGCGGGTGCCGAGGCCGAGCAGGACGAGGCCGCCGCCGACCAGTTGGATCACGGCCGCGTACCAGCCGGGCCAGGTGCCCGAGTCGATCGTGCCGCCGGTGCCTCCCGCGCCGCCGAGGACGCCGAAGAGCGAGGCGGCTCCGTGGCAGGCGAAGAGGAGGCCGACGACCATGCGGAACAGGCCGAGGGCGTAGGGCTGGGCGCTGTCGAGGCGTCCGGACATGTGGGGGGTGCTCCTTCGGTCGAGCCGGCCCGGAGGGACCGGTGGGGGACGGAACCGAGTGGGCTGCCCACGTTAGGTCGGCCTAACTAGTGCTTGCAAGTTCAACATTTGGCCACAGGTTGACGTGGGATCACGCCGACACCCCGTCCGCCTCCGCAGGTGGGAGCGCTCCCACGCTCGGGCCGAGGCCCGCCGACGTGACTCATTTCATACCCGGCGGGCCCCGCGCGTAAATGCCGACCGTGCCGCTCAGGCCAGATCCCGCTCCATGGCCGTCCGCAGGGTGATGCCGCCGCCCCGGTCCGTGCGGGCCTGCTCCAGCCGCAGCCGTGCGGAACGCCCCCGCAGGGTCAGCGTCATGAGCTGGTTGCCGAACCAGGGCCCGCCGGTCTTGCGCCAGCTGACCGCGGCCGGCGCACACCGTCCGTGCCGGGCGATGCGCCGCCCGAGGGCACGGGCCAGGGCGCTCCAGCCGAAGCGGAAGCCGAGGCGGATCGACGGCGGCACGGAGTTGTGGACGGGGGAGCAGGTCAGCTGGGCCACCCGGGCGTCGGGCGCGCGGTCCGCCCAGGAGGGTTCGGCCACGTAGGCGTGGTGCACGTCGCCCGAGAGGACGCTGATCGTCGCGGGCGCCCCCGGCCCCGTACCGGCCTCGGCGATCAGGTCGGCGAGGGCGTCGAAGGACGACGGGAAGGCGGACCAGTGCTCCAGGTCGGCCCCGCGCCGGATCCGCTCGCCGCGCCGTGCCCAGCGGGCGCCCCGTTCGCCGCCGCACATCGCGGCGTTCCAGGCCTCCACGTCGTGCACCAGGTGGGGCAGCAGCCAGGGCAGGGAGGTGCCGATCAGCAGATGGTCGTAGGAGTCGCGCCGATCCAGGACCTGTTCGCGCAGCCAGGCCGCCTCGCCCGGGTCGAGCATCGCGCGGCGGTCCTCCTCCAGGACGCGGCCCGCGCGGGAGTCGACCATGACCAGCCGGGTGCGGCCGAAGTCGCGCCGGTAGCTCCAGCGGACGGACGTCGGCTCGGCGTCGGCGCGGGCGGCGAAGTCGCGCAGGGCGTCGGTGCCGTCGGGGGTCTCGCGGACGGCCGCGTAGAGGGGGTCGGCGGCCAGCTCGTCGGGGGAGAGGTTGCCCAGCTGCTGGTACACCCAGTAGGACATCAGCCCGCTCGTCAGGCGCTCGCGCCACCAGTCGGTGGCCCGCATGTCGGCGAGCCAGGCGGCCGAGGTGTTCCAGTCGTCGATGACGTCGTGGTCGTCGAAGATCATGCAGCTGGGGACGGTGGAGAGCAGCCAGCGCACCTCGGGGTCGCGCCAGGACTCGTAGTAGAGGTGGGTGTACTCCTCGTAGTCGGCGACCTGCTCGCCCGGGGCCTCGTTCAGGTCGCGGCGGCCGGAGATCCACTGCCGCGTGGCGTCGGAGACCTCGTCGGCGTACACCTGGTCACCGAGCAGGAGCAGTACGTCGGGCCGCTCGCCCCTGGGTGCGGCCGCGATGCGGGCGGAGAGGGTGTCCAGCGCGTCCGGGCCCACCGGGTCCTTCCCGCCGGCGGGCGGCGCGGCCCAGCGGCAGGAGCCGAAGGCGACGCGCAGGCCGTCCTCCTCGGTGGGCGTGCTGATCACGGACGGCGGGAACGGCGAGTCCGGCGGCGGCCACGCGCGGGTGCCGTCGAGGAGCACCTCGTACTCCGTCGACGTACCGGGCGTCAGGCCGCTCACCGCGACGAGGGCGTAGTGGTGCCCCGCGACCTGGAAGGTGCGGGTGGTGCCGCGGGCGCCGTCGGCGCAGCGCACCTCGGCGGTGCAGGGCCGGTTCGTCTCGACCCAGACGGTCGCGCACGAGCCGTCGGTGTACCTCAGCAGTGGCCCCAGGCGCAGACCGGCCATGGTGATCCCCTCTCCGTCGCCCCGTACGGTACGGAACGACGGAGGCCGGTGGGGAGGGTCCGCGCCGAAGAGTCGGTGGACGGTGCGTCAGCAGTTCGCGAGCCGGCTCTGCAGAGCCGACTTCTCGGCGGAGTCGACCGAGAGGCCGTAGTAGTACTTCACCTGGACCCAGGCGCGGACGTAGGTGCAGTGGTAGGCGGTGCGCGAGGGCATCCAGGTGGCCGGGTCCTGGTCGCCCTTGGCCTGGTTGACGTTGTCGGTGACCGCGAGGAGCTGGGGGCGGGTCAGGTCGTTGGCGAAGGACTGGCGCCGCGAGGTGCTCCAGGAGCCGGCGCCGGAGTCCCAGGCCTCGGCGAGGGGGACCAGGTGGTCGATGTCGACGTCGCCGGAGGCGGACCAGGTGGCGCCGTCGTAGGGGGAGTGCCAGCTGCCGCTGGTGGCGGCGCAGGAGGAGTCGGTGACGACGCCCGAGCCGTCGCGCTTGAGGACGGTCTCGCGGGTGTTGCAGGCGCCGGACTGGGTGATCCAGTGCGGGAAGAGGTCGCGGTCGTAGCCCGTGCGGTTCTCGGTGGCCACGGTGAGGGAGGCGAGGTAGGAGCGGGCGGTGGCGGCGCTGACCGGGGTGGGGAGGGCGGCGGAGGCGGCCGGGCCGTTGAGCAGCCCGGCCGAGGCTATGAGGCCGGTGAACGCGGCGAGGAAACCGAGCCGTCGACGCGCGTAGAACTTCGGCATGCGAACTCCCTTGGGGTGTGGGGGTGTTGGGACGCGGGCAGGGGAATGCTCGCGACGCCGCATGGCGCACAGATGTGCGGTCGGTTAGAAGTTAGTGACGTGTGCATGGCACGTCTATAAGTGCGACGGGACTTTCGGCCCTCGGAGCCGCGCCGGGGCTCGCGTACTATGGACGGCGCAGAAGGGGAGTAGCTCTTCGCCGGACCGTCGACATACTGCTCAGCTCGTCTGAGCCGGCGCCCGGAGGCAGGCCTCGTTCGCGAGGCCGGCCAGCGAGACCTTCGGCAAGCAGTGCACGCCCGTGCCGTACGGCGGGGGCGGACCAGTGTGCTGCCGTGCCGAGGTGTCGCGCGAGGCGGACATGATGAAGTCCGCGGGAATCAGCACTCTCGGCGGGGTGGCCCCGACCGATTGAGGAATCTTGATCAGCCTGACCGTGACGGCGCTCGTCTTCGGCGTCGTCTTCCTCGCCGAACTGCCTGACAAGACCGCGCTCGCCGGGCTCGTCCTCGGCACCCGCTACCGCGCCTCCTACGTCTTCGCGGGCGTGGCCGCCGCCTTCGCGCTGCACGTCGTGCTCGCGGTCGCGGCCGGCAGTGTGCTGACCCTGCTGCCGCAGCAGCTCGTGCACGCGCTGACCGGTGTGCTGTTCCTGGGCGGCGCCGCCGTGCTGCTGATGAAGAAGGACGAGGAGGACGAGGAGATCCGCAAGCCGGAGGACCAGTCCTTCTGGAAGGTCTCCGGGGCGGGCTTCATGCTCATCCTGGTCGCCGAGTTCGGCGACCTCACGCAGATCATGACCGCCAACCTGGCGGCCCGCTACGACGACCCGCTCTCCGTCGGCCTCGGCGCGGTGCTGGCCCTGTGGGCGGTGGCCGGGCTCGGCATCGTCGGCGGAAAGGCCCTGATGAAGCGGGTTCCGCTGCGGCTGATCACGAAGGTCGCGGCGCTGCTCATGCTCGGGCTCGGGGTGTGGAGCCTGTGGGAGGCGATCGTCGGCTGAGCCCGGAGTCCGGTCCGCCCAGGGGGGCGTGCGCGCGGGACACCGCGTGAACGTTCGGGCCGTTTCGGCGGCCCGGTGGCGCGATCCCCCGTCTGTTTTGTACCGTGGATGAACAAAGTGGCTCCCGCCCGTTCTCCCTGACCGGCGGGCGGGGCCGCCTTGTTTCCTCCCCGCACCCTGGAGACTGCCGATGACGGCCACCGCCACCACCGTTCTGCCCGCCCGCGCCCTGCTGCTCGACATGGACGGCACCCTCGTCAACTCGGACGCCGCCGTCGAGCGCGTCTGGCGGCGCTGGGCCGACCGCAACGGGCTGGACGGCGACGAGGTCATGAAGGTCGTCCACGGTCGGCAGGGCTACGCCTCGATGGCGCTGCTGCTGCCGGACCGGCCCATGGAGCAGAACTACGCCGACAACGCGCGCATGCTCGCCGAGGAGACCGCCGACACCGTGGGCGTCGTCGCGATCCCCGGCGCGCCGGACTTCCTCGCCTCGCTGCGCGGCCTCCCGCACGCCCTGGTGACCTCCGCCGACGTGGCGCTGTCCACCGCGCGGATGGCCGCCGCCGGGCTCGCGCAGCCGGACGTCCGGGTCACCGCCGAGTCGGTCGGCGCCAGCAAGCCCGACCCCGAGGGCTTCCTCAAGGGCGCCGCCGAACTGGGCGTCGCCCCCGCGGACTGCGTCGCCTTCGAGGACTCCGGCGCCGGCATCGCGGCCGCCCGGGCCGCCGGGATGCGGGTCGTGGGCGTGGGCCCGCGGGCCGGCTTCCACGGTCCGGACGTGGTCGTGGAGGACCTGACGGCGGTACGGGTGGAGGCCGTCGCCGACGGCGGCCTGCGGCTGCACATCGGCTGACCTCCCGGCCGGGGCGTCAGGGCTCGCGCGTCTCCGACTCGAGGCGGCGCCGGGTGTCCGGTCCGTAGACGCCGAGGTCCTCGGAGCGGATACCGCGGGCCCACTGGTACGTGCGGACCGAGTCCTCGACGCGGTGGTCGTAGCTGCCGTCGACGTCGCCGGTGTACAGGTACAACTGGGCCAGCCGCTGCTGGAGTTCCACGACCTCCGCGCCCCGGTCGCCGCGCCGCAGTCCCGGGCCGCCGTAGTGGTCGCGGTCGTCGTCCTGGGACTCCTGCGGGGCCTTCTCGGTCGCCGTGGACGTCGCGCTCGGTGTCGGTTCGGCCGACCGGGACGGGGACGGCGACGCGCTCGACGCCGACGGGGACGGCGGGGCCGACGGGCTCGCGGAGGCGGACGCGGAGGCCGACGGGGACGGCGCCGCGGAGCCGGCCCGCGGGGCGGGGGCGGCGCTCGTTCCCGTGGTCGGGGTGCCCTCACTGGGCGACGGGTCCGGCACGCCGACCCGGACCTCGTCCGGCAGCGCTCCGTCCCGTGACGGTGCCTCGTAGGAGAACAGCCCGCTCGCGTACCCGGCGGCGCCCACCACGACCACGACCGCTCCGGCGGCGCTCAGCAGCGTGCCCTTGCGCCGCCTGCCCGACCGGCGCCCGCCGGAGCCGGCCGAGGGCCCCGCGCCGGACGGTACGGGCGCGGTGGCCGCGGTCTCGAACAGGCGCAGGTCGTGTGCGCGGGGCGGGGCGGCCGAGGGCGCCAGCGGGGTGGGCAGCACGGAGGTCGCCTCGGCGGCGGCGCCGGGCGGCCCGGCGCCGACGGCGCGCAGCGTCATGGTGGCGTCCGGCTCCGTGCCGTGCGCAGCCGCGTCCCCGGTGGGCGGGGCCCCCGGCGCGGTGGCCTCGGGCGCGGTGGCCTCCGAGGGTGAGCCCGCCGCTGCCGAGGCCGCCGAGGGTCCGCTCCCCGGAGCCGAAGGTCTCGTTGACGCGCCCCCCGAGGGCGTGCCCTGCACCGACGAGCCCCCCGAGGGCGTGCCCTGCGCCGGCGAGCCCTCCGAGGTCCTGCCCTCCGCAGGGGTCGCCCCTGGAGCCGCGGCCCCCGTGGGTGCGGTCCCCGGAGTCGAAGCCCCTGTGGCCGGAGTCCCTGGAGTCGAAGGCCCCGGGACCGCAGCTCCCGCGCCCCCGCCCCCGGGACGTGAAGTTCCTGGGAGCGCAGCCCCCGTGGCCCCGACCCCGGGGCGTGAAGTTCCTGGGAGCGCAGCCCCCGTGGGCCGCTCCTGTTCCACGCGTCCGTCCCTCCCCTCGCGACTCCCCTCGCGAACTCCAGAGATTATGCAGATATTCTCCACACTTCCGCGCACGAGCCCCCGGAATGTCGGCTTCCTCAGGGAGGAACAGGCCGCTCAGGCCGCAGCCCGGAGCCCTTTCGCGAACCAGTGCTGGGCGTACGGGCTCTCGTTGTGGGCCTCGGTCTCCATGTAGCCGAGGCGCGCATAGAGGGTGCGGGCCTCGACGAGGTCGGTGCGCGTGTCGAGGATCATCCGGGCCGCCCCGAGCGCCCGTGCCGCGTCCTCGGCGGCCCGCACGAGCAGCGCCGCACCGCCCCGGCCCCGCGTCCCCTCGTACACGAAGACCCGGGTCAGTTCGGCCGTGGTGGCTTCCAGCAGCCGTACGCCCGCGGTGCCGGCCGGTTCACCGCCGTACCGCGCGACCAGCAGAATCCCCCGGGGCGGGACGAGTTCGGCGCCGGACTCCGCCGCGATCTCGCGTTCCAGCTCGTCGGCGTCGGTGCGCCGCCCCTCGTGCAGCAGGTACCAGCGGTCGCTGACCTCCGTGTAGTACGCACGCCAGAGGGCGGCGGCGACGGGGGAGTCGTACGGTTCCGGGGAGATGGTCCAGGTCATGCGCACATTGTCGGGAGAGGGCCGGCGCGCCGGGCAAGCGTATTTCCCCACCGGCTCCCAGCGGTGTACGGGCGGCCCGCCCGGACGGCCGTTTGAGCGCGCGGTCCGGGGCAACACGAACGGCGAACCGGCCAGTTCGGAGCCGGTAGGGCCGAAACTCGGAAGGCACTCATGTCCACAGGCGTGATCATCGCTTTGATCGTGATCGTGGCGGCCGTGCTCGTCGTCGCGGCCGTCGTTGCGCAGCGAGCACGGGGTCCCCGGCACGGCGGAAGCCTGAAGCGCCGCTTCGGGCCGGAGTACGACCGGGCGGTTGCCCGGCACGACGGCGACACCAAGGCCGCCGAGCGTGAACTGGGCGAACGGGTCGAGCGGCACGGGTCGTTGCACACGCGGCCGCTGGAGTCCGCCGAGCGCGAGCGCTTCGAGGCGCGCTGGACCGCCGCCCAGGAGCGCTTCGTCGACTCCCCGCGCGAGGCGGTCGGCGAGGCCGACCGGCTGCTCGCGGAACTGGCCGGGGTCCGGGGCTTCCCGGGCGGCGACCAGTACGAGGAGCAGCTCGCGGCGCTGTCCGTGCACCACGCCCACCAGGTCGACGGCTACCGGCGCGTGCACCGGGTGACGCACACGCGTGCGGACGGCGCGCAGGAGAGCGGCGCGGACACGGAGGAGCTGCGCGAGTCCATGGTCGCGGCCCGCGCGCTGTTCGAGGAGCTGGTCCGCCCGGGCCGGCACGAGGCCACCCGTTCCCGCACTGCCACGAACACCGGCGAACCCGTCCCCGCGTCCCGCGCCCCGCACACGTGGTCGCTCGGCAAGCGCCGGCCGAAGGAGAGCTGAGGCATGCCCGACGTGACCCGAAACCCCGGCGACACCCCCGACCCCACGGCTGTCCCTTCTACCCATCTGACGCTGCCGACGACCCACTCTGTTCACCTCTCGCTGTAC
>NZ_QHJH01000119.1 GCF_003947455.1 Streptomyces sp. WAC 04229
TGGGCGGGCGCGGCGGGCGTGTTGTGGCTGTGGTGGCGCAACACGCCCGCCATCTCGGACCAGACCGGCATGATCCTCAACGCGGGCCGGATCACCGGCCTGCTCGCCGGGTACCTGATGGCGCTGGGGGCGCGCCACATGGACCCCGGCCCCGCCCCGCGACGCCTCGCAGATGCCGAGTCCGGTCCCCGACGCATCCACGGGGACCGCGCCGACCCCGTCGGCC
This sequence comes from Streptomyces sp. WAC 04229, assembly GCF_003947455.1. Classification (GTDB taxonomy): domain Bacteria; phylum Actinomycetota; class Actinomycetes; order Streptomycetales; family Streptomycetaceae; genus Streptomyces. Next base: position 227 of record NZ_QHJH01000119.1, read on the forward strand.
TCCTCACCGTCGGCGTCCGCGCCGCCGTCCGCCCCGGACACCGTGCCCACGCCCTCGGAGCCCGGCGGCCCGGCTGTGGAAACGGAACGATGATCTACCACGTGGTACCGCTCGCCGAGTGGAACGCCGAACCCGGCCGGGCCTACGCCCCCGCCTCCCTCGCCGAGGACGGGTTCGTGCACTGCTCGCCCGACGAGGCGACCACGCTCGCCGTCGTCAACGCCTACTACCGCGCCGCGCCCCGTCCACTGCTCGCGGTGCTCCTCGACGAGGACCGGCTCACCGCGAGGTGCGTGTGGGAGGCGGCGGCGCCCGCACCGCCGCCCGGGGTCGCCGAGGGCACCCTCTTCCCGCACGTCTTCGGCCCGCTCGACCGGGACGCCGTCCGGCGCGTGAGCGAGGTGCGCTGGGACGGCGCGGGCCGGGCCACGGGACTGTCCTGACGGAGCAGGCCCGTCCTCACTCCTGCGGCTGGGCCGGTCCGCCGAGCATCGCCGACGCGGTCTGGACCGGCGTGGCGGCGGGCGCCGGGGCGGGCTCGGCGCCGGGAGCCGGGTGGCAGGTGAAGCCGAGGCGCGTCATGGCCCGGGTGACCTCGGCCGCCGAGAAATCGCGGCTGTCCTGCCGGGTGACGACCACGCCCACCTGCTTGACCGGATAGCGGCGGCGGCCGATGGTCACGGACTCACCCGTGACGGGCTGGGGCGTGACGCCCTTCATCGAGTCCAGCACCCCTTGCTTGGTGAGGTCGAACGGGTACCGGGCGATGACACAGCGCATGATGCCTCCAACAAGGGGGGACGGAGCGGATGGGCTTGCGGTTCGTCTAGGCCGCCGAACCACCGGCGGACTGGCGCCGCGGCCTGCGCCGCGGGGCTTCGCCCGTGGAGCGGTTCTGACCGCCGCGGCCCTGACCGGTGCGGGTCTGCGGGACCGAGGCCGCCTGGCCGGAGCGGGACTGGCCGGAGCGGCCGCGCCGGCCGCGGGACGAGGAGCCGCCGCCGGACGCGGCGCGCCGCGGGCGCTCCACGACCGGTGCGGTGATGACGACGGGGACGCCGGAGGGAGCCTGCGCACCGGTGATGCGGGAGAGCTCCGCCTCGCCCGAGCGGACCGGGGTGACCTGCGGAGTGATGCCGGCCGAGGCCATCAGCCGCGTCATCTCGCGCCGCTGGTCGGGGGTGACCAGGGTGACGACGCTGCCCGACTCGCCGGCGCGGGCCGTACGGCCGCCGCGGTGCAGGTAGTCCTTGTGGTCGCCGGGCGGGTCCACGTTGACGACCAGGTCGAGGTTGTCGACGTGGATGCCGCGGGCCGCCACGTTGGTCGCCACCAGCGCCGTCACCTGCCCGTCCTTGAACTGGGCGAGGGTGCGGGTGCGCTGCGGCTGGGACTTGCCGCCGTGCAGTCCGGCCGCCCGCACGCCGCTCTTCAGCAGGTGCTTGACCAGCCGGTCCACCCGGTGCTTGGTGTCCAGGAACATGATGACGCGGCCGTCGCGCGCCGCGATCTCGACGGTCGTGGCCTGCTTGTCCGCCTCGTGCACGTGCAGCACGTGGTGCTCCATCGTGGTGACGGCGCCGGCCGACGGGTCGACGGAGTGGACCACCGGGTCCGACAGGTAGCGGCGGACCAGCCGGTCGACGTTGCGGTCCAGGGTGGCGGAGAACAGCATCCGCTGCCCGTCCGGCCGCACCTGGTCGAGGAGGGCGGTGACCTGCGGCATGAAGCCCATGTCGGTCATCTGGTCGGCCTCGTCGAGCACGGTGATGCCGACGTCGCCGAGGTGGCAGTCGCCCCGGTCGATCAGGTCCTTGAGCCGTCCCGGCGTCGCCACGACGACCTCGGCGCCGCCCCGCAGCGCACTGGCCTGGCGGCCGATCGACATGCCGCCGACCACGGTGGCCGACCGCAGGCCCACGGCGCGGGCGTACGGGGCGAGCGCGTCGGTGACCTGCTGGGCCAGCTCACGGGTGGGGACGAGGACCAGGGCGCGCGGCCTGCGCGGCTCGGCGCGAAGGCCGGCCGTGCGGGCCAGCAGGGCGAGGCCGAAGGCGAGGGTCTTGCCCGAGCCGGTGCGGCCCCGGCCGAGTACGTCGCGCCCGGCCAGCGAGTTCGGCAGGGTCGCCGCCTGGATCGGGAACGGCACGCTCACGCCCTCGCCGCTCAGCGCGGCCAGCATGCGCTCCGGCAGGTCGAGCTCGGTGAACGCGTCGACGGCGGGCAGCGCCGGAGTGATCGTCTTCGGGGGCGCGAACTCGCCCTGGGGAGCGGCGGCCGGACGGCGGCCGGGGTTCTGGGAGCGGCCGCCCGTCCGGGAGGAGCGGCGGGGGCCGCCGCCGGAGCGGCTGCGGTCATTGGTGCGTGTGCGTGCGCGGTCCATACGGAACCTTCCTCGATACGGCACGTATCAAGGGAGTCCCGCAGCGGTGGTACGGCGCGGGGAATCGCAAGAACGAGCCGGGTCCGGTCACTGTCGGCGCATCGGGGCGCGGGACCGGAGAATGGAGAAGAAAACGAGAAGAAAAAGAAAGAAACGCGAGCGGGGGCCCGCACCCCAAGGTGCGGGCCCCTACTACGAGGTGTGTGAGCGCTTCGTGAGCCTCAGCCGATCTGGATGTTCTCGGCGGTCGGGCCCTTCTGGCCCTGCGCGATGTCGAAGGTCACCTTCTGGCCCTCGAGCAGCTCACGGAAGCCCTGCGCGTTGATGTTCGAGTAGTGGGCGAAGACGTCGGGGCCGCCGCCGTCCTGCTCGATGAAGCCGAAGCCCTTTTCCGAGTTGAACCACTTCACGGTGCCGGATGCCATTTGTTTCTCCTTCGGTACGGTGCTCGGCGTTCACCCTGTGTGAGCGCCGGTCGCCGTGATGATCACCCCGTCGGAAAAACCTTCAGGCAACCACAACTGCAACTTCCATCGACAGTAGCACGCCGTGACCGTGTGGACGCTCGTGATAATCCCGTCGCACTTGTGATCCCGGCGGCGTCCGGGCGCGGCCCGGGCCCGGGCCGCGCCCGGACGCCGCCGGGACACGCGCCGGCACGGTCAGTTTTCGAGAAGCATCGCCGACCCCGCCGCCCATACCGTCGTGGACATGAACTCCATCGACTCCATCACCCTGGAAGTGGCCGACACCGAGGCCGCCGGCCGCTTCTACTCCGACGCCTTCGGACTGGACCCGAAGCAGGTCCGCGTCGGCGCCTCCGAGTCCCCGACGACCGGCTTCCGCGGCTTCACCCTGTCCCTCGTGGTCTCCCAGCCGGGCAACGTCGACGCGCTCCTCGCCGCCGCCGTGGACGCCGGCGCCACCGTCGTCAAGCCCGCGGCGAAGTCCCTGTGGGGCTACGGCGGAGTCGTCCGGGCGCCGGACGGCACGATCTGGCAGCTCGCCACCTCGAAGAAGAAGGACACCGGTCCGGTCACGCGCGAGTTCGACGAGATCGTGCTCCTGCTCGGCGTCGAGGACGTGAAGGCCACCAAGCAGTTCTACGTCGAGCGCGGGCTCGCCGTCGGCAAGAGCTTCGGGAGCAAGTACGTCGAGTTCGCCACCGAACCGGGCACGGTCAAGCTCTCCCTCTACAAGCGGCGCGGCCTGGCCAAGGTCGCGGGCGTCGACGCCGACGGCAGCGGATCCCACCGCCTCGTCATCGGCGCGGAGACCGCGCCGTTCGAGGACCCCGACGGCTTCGCCTGGCAACCCGCGCAGTAATACATTCGTCTTCTTGTGCTGACGGGTTGGTAACCCTCCCGTCGCTGAAAGGTCGTTATCTGCGCAAATCAGTAAAAAGACGCAAACAGAATAAAGATTGAGATACATGCCATCACGGATACCTTCGCGAATACGTTGGCGTCAGCCGCGCGCAAGACTCTGGGCCGTGGCGGGTGTGGCGGCTCTCGCGTTCCTCGTCGCGCTGGAGATCACCGCACGCCGCTACGGCCTCCCGGGGCCGATCACCAACCAGGCGAAGGAGGTGGTGTTCGCCCCCGTCTCGGGACCGCTGCTCTACGCCGGCCTGGCGCTGACGATGGTGGTCCTGACGTGGCGTCAGCGTCTCGTGGCGGCCGCCTGCGCGGTCGGTGTCGACCTCGTCTTCGCGCTGGTGCGCTGGGCGGCGGGCGCCACGGTGTCCGGGAGCCACTCCTTCGGCAACGGCGCGCTGTGGGTGGTCCTGGGCTGCGGCGTCCTCGCGGTCACGCGCCGCACCGGCCGGGAGAGGGTCCTGCTGCTGAAGGGTGTCGGGCTCGGTCTGCTGCTGGTGGCCGGCCGCAAGACCGGTGACACCTGGCTGCTGATCACCGCGAAGACCCACCCGAAGGTGCTGGACCCGTACGTTGCGGTAGCCGATCACGCGCTGGGCAGCCCCTCGTGGCTGGTGGGCCGGGCGGTCAGGGCCGCGGGCCCGGTCGGCGAGCACGTCCTCGACTGGGTCTACGTCCAGCTCGCGGTGGCCGCGGTGGTCGTGGCGCTCTACCAACTGCGCCATGTCGCCGCCGAGCGCCGCTTCCCGCGCCATCACCTGGTGCGCACCTTCCTGGTGATCGGCCTGCTCGGGCCGGGCATCTACATGATCTTCCCCGTGGTCGGACCGATCTTCACCTACGGCACCGGGGCCTTCGGCACCGGCGGCGAGCAGTGGGCCGTCGCCACCCTGTGGCCGGACACGCCGCCGCCGATCAGCGCGCCCGCCGCGTTCACGTACGACGGGATCACCCCGCGCAACTGCATGCCCAGCCTGCACACGGCGTGGGCCACCGTGATCTTCCTGCACTCGCGCAGGGGACCGAGGATTCTGCGCTTTGCAGGAACGTTCTGGCTCGTCGCCACGCTCTGCGCGACGCTGGGGTTCGGCTATCACTACGGCATCGACCTCGTCGCCGGTGTGGTCTTCGCCGTCACGGTCGAGGCGGGCCTGCGCGCATTCGACCGCGGCTGGGACCGGGCGGGAATCCAACTGGTCGCCCACGGCGCGCTCGTCTTCGCCGCGATCCTCGCGTCGACCCGCTGTCTGTCCCTGGACATGGCCCGCCACCCGCTGATCTTCGGTCCCCTCCTCCTGCTCGCGATGGCGTCGGTGATCCACGGCTACGTGCGGACCACGAGGGGATGGCAGCCGACGGGCGCGGCGGCGCCGGCCACACAGCCGGAGCCCCGGCTGGAGGCTGCCTGACCGGCGGTCGGTCAGTCGCGGTAGGCGTGGGTCTGGGCGGCCTTGACCGTGGCCCAGACGGCGGCGCCGGGGTGCAGGTCGAGTTCGGCCGCGGCGACCGTGGTCAGGTCGGCGGCGAGGGGGAGTTCGCCGGTGAGGTCGGCGCGGATCTGGTCGCCGTGGGTCTCCAGTCCGGCGACCTCGCAGCGCCACAGGTTGCGGGCGCTGGAGCCGGTGGGGCGGTCCCGGTGCAGGGTGACCGCGCCGGGCGGGAACGCCACGAACACCGGCCCGGTCAGCCGCTCGTTGGTGGTGATCGCCGTCCCGTCGTCCAGCCGTACCGCGTGCCCTTCGGCGCGCCCCCGGTAGAGGTTGAGGCCGACCAGGTGGGCGATGTAGTCGGTGCGCGGGTGGCGGGCGATGTGCGAGGGGGTGCCCTCCTGGACGACCCGGCCGTCCTCCACGACGACGAGGTGGTCGGCGAGGACCATGGCGTCCAGCGGGTCGTGGGTGACGAGCACGGCCACCGCCTCGAAGTCGGCCAGGTGACGCCGGAGCTGGGCGCGGACGTCGAGGCGCGTGCGGGCGTCGAGGGCGGCGAGCGGCTCGTCCAGGAGCAGCAGCCGGGGGTGGGTGGCCAGGGCGCGGGCGAGCGCGACCCGCTGGGCCTGGCCGCCGGAGAGCCGGCGCGGCTTGGCGCCCTCGTGCCCGGCCAGGCCCATGCGCTCGAGCCAGACCGCGGCCTGCGCCCGTGCCTCGGCCTTGCCGGCGCCGTGGCAGCGCGGTCCGAAGGCCACGTTGTCCAGCGCGGTGAGGTGGGGAAAGAGCAGGTAGTCCTGGAAGACCACGCCGACGGGCCGGGACTCCGGCGGCGTACGGTCCAACTCGTCGCCGTCGAGGCGGAGGTGGCCGTCGGACAGCGGGACGAGGCCGGCCAGCGCGCGCAGGGCGGTGGTCTTGCCCGCGCCGTTGGGCCCGAGCAGGGCGACCACGTCGCCGGGTGCGGCCGTGAGCGTCACGTCGAGACGGAAGCCCCCGCGGTCGACGACGAGCCGCGCGTCCAGCCCGTCGGCGAGGGGCGCGGTCGGCTGCTCGGTCCCGGTCATGAGGCGGTCATCCAGCGGTCGCGCAGTCCGGCGAGTACGGCGATGGACACGGCCAGCAGCACCAGGCTGAGGGCGATGGCCGCCTCCGGATCGCTCTGCAGGGCGAGGTAGACGGCCAGCGGCATGGTCTGGGTGCGGCCCGGGAAGTTCCCGGCGAAGGTGATCGTCGCCCCGAACTCGCCGAGTGCCCGGGCCCAGGCCAGCACCGCGCCCGCGGCGATGCCGGGCGCGATCAGCGGCAGGGTGACCCGGCGGAAGGCGGTGAAGCGGGAGGCGCCCAGGGTGGTGGCCGCCTCCTCGTAGCGCGGGTCGGCGGCGCGCAGGGTGCCCTCGACGCTGATGACGAGGAAGGGCATCGCCACGAACGCCTCGGCGAGGATGACGCCGGTGGTGGTGAACGGCAGGGTGATCCCGAACCAGGAGTCCAGCCACTGCCCCACGACCCCGTTGCGGCCCAGCGCCGTCAGCAGCGCTACGCCGCCCACGACCGGCGGCAGCACCAGCGGCAGCGTCACCAGGGCCCGTACGAGACCGCGCCCGGGGAACTCGACCCGTGCGAGGAGCCAGGCCAGCGGCACGCCGATCACCATGCTCACCACGGTCGCCGCCGTGGCGCAGATCAGCGACAGCCGCAGCGCCTGCCACACCTCGGTACTGGTCAGCAGCTCCGGCATGCTCGCCCAGGGGGCGCGGATCAGCAGGGCGATCAGCGGCAGCACCAGGAAGGCGAGGCCGATCAGCGCGGGCACGAGCAGGGGCAGGGGAGCCCCGCCCTTCACCCGCGCACTCCTGGGCGGTGCGGTCACGGTGCGGTGAACCCGGCCTCGGTCAGCACCTTCCGGCCCTCGGCGGACCGCACCAGCTCGATGAACGCCTGGCCCACCTCGGCGTTGGGCGCGTCCTTGAGGAGGGTGATCGGATAGTCGTTGACGGCGTCGGCCGCTTCGGGGAACTCCACGCCCTCCACCTTGTCACCGGCGGCCTGCACATCGGTCTTGTAGACCAGGGCGGCGTCGGCCTCCTTGAGCACGACCTTGTTCAGCGCCGACTTCACGTCCTCCTCGTAGGAGACGGGCGTCAGCTTCAGCCCGCTCGCGTCCAGCGCCTTCTGGGCGGCGGCCCCGCACGGCACCGACTTGTCGCACAGGACGACCTTCGGGCCGGACCCGGTCAGGTCCTTCAGGGAGGCGATCTCGTCGGGGTTGCCCGGCAGGGTGGCGATCTCCAGCCGGTTGCGGACGAAGGTGGCCGGCGTCCCGGAGGCGGCGTCGGCGTCCGTGACGACCTTCATGGTCTTGGGGCTGGCGGAGGCGAACACGTCGGCGGGGGCGCCGCTGGTGATGCCCGCGGCGAGCGAGTCGCTGCCACCGAAGTTGAAGACGACCTTGGTGCCGGGGTGCTGCTTCTCGAACTCCTCGCCCAGCCGGCTGAAGCTCTCGGTGAGCGAGGCCGCGGCGAAGACGTTGACCGTCCCGGAGAGCTTGTCCGCACCGCCGGACTTCTCACCCGAGCCCGAGCCCGAGCCGGAGTCGGAGTCGGAGGAGCAGGCACTCAGCGCCAGCAGCGCGGCGGCGGTCGCCCCCACCACCTGCACGGTGCGACGGGTCCGGCGCGCGGAACGGGTCATCACGGGTCCACTCCCTCGGGTGCTGAGCCTGCTGGGCCGGCTGCGCTTACGCCGATGATAGTGCCGCAGATGCCACCCGGAAGTCTCCTGTCCCTTCGCATGAGCAGGCGCAAAACATCGCTGGCATGGCATGTGCGTTTGTACGGGAGGCCCGGCCGGGTGCCGTCACATCAGCGGCATCGACGCGATCCGGGTGGACGGGGGGCACCCCGGGACGGTCACCGGGCGCTGAGCGCTCACGGCGCCGCTCAGCCCCGGTCGATGTGCACGTTCGTCGACTTCACCCGGGCGGTGGCCTCCATCCCGACCTCCAGGCCCAGTTCCTCCACGGCCTCCCGGGTCAGCAGCGACACCAGCCGGTGCGGGCCGGCCTGGATCTCGACCTGTGCCGCCACGTCACCGAGTTTGATCGCGGTGACGATGCCGGGGAAGGCGTTGCGGACCGAGGTGCAGGACGCGTCCTCCTCGCCGCTGCCGCTCTGGGCCAGCTCCACGGAGAAGGCGGCGAGGTCCTTGCCGTCGATGAGCCGCTTGCCGCCCTCGTCGCGGTGGGTCGTCACCCGCCCCGCGTCCGCCCACCGCCGCGCGGTGTCCGGACTGACGCCGAGCAGCCGGGCCGCCTGGCCGATCGTGTATGCCTGCATGGGCGCCAAGATAGGCGACCCGCGGCGGCGTGCTGCGCGGAGCCCGCGGCGCGCGCACCATGGGACCGGGGCCGCTCTAGGCGGCCCGCGTTCCGGGAGGAGGCCCGCGTGCCGGAGCTGCCCGACGTCGAGGGATTCCGCGGGGTCCTCGCGTCCTGCGCGACGGGCCGGACCGTCCAGCGCGTCGAGGTGCGCGACACCGGGGTCCTGCACGGAGTGAGCGCCCGGGGGCTGCGCGAGGCGCTGGAGGGCCGGCGCTTCACGCGGGCGGAACGGCACGGCAAGTGGCTGCTCGCCCGCACCGGCGGCCCCACCGTGCTGCTGCACTTCGGCATGACGGGCCTGCTGCTCTGCCGCCGCCCCGACGATCCCGTCCACCCGCACGACCGGGTCCTTTTCACGGTGTCCCGCGACCGCCAGCTCCGCTACCGCGACCAGCGCAAACTCCGGGGCCTGTGGCTGGCCCACGACGAGTCCGACGTCGCCCGGCTCCTGGACCACCAGGGCCCGGACGCGCTGACGGTCGACCGGGAGCACTTCGATGCCGCGCTCGGCGCACGGCGCGGCAGCGTCAAGACGGCGCTGACCGACCAGTCCGTCGTCGCCGGCCTCGGCAACCTGCTCGCCGACGAGATCCTGTGGCGCGCCCACCTGCACCCCACCCGTTCGGCGGGCGACCTCACCGAGTCCGACCGCCGCCGCCTCCACACGCAGATGCGGCGCACCCTGCGCTCAGCCGTCCCCGCGGGCCGCGTCCCACCACGTGCCTCCTGGCTCACCGGCCACCGCGACACGCCGGACCCCACCTGCCCCCGCTGCGGCACCCACCTGCGCCGCTCCCGCGTGGGCGGCCGCGGCACGGTGTGGTGTCCGCGCTGCCAGCGGTAGCGTCGCCGCTCCGTGCGGCCTGCCGCCCCGAACCAGCCACTCAGAGTCGAACCCCTTCCAACAAAGTCGGACGCTCCCTACCCTCGTCGCCCAGCAGTTGCACCAAGGGAACGGTCCCAGACGCATGACGAGGGAGATACCGCTGATGCCTCATTCCCCCGGGCGCGGAGCCCGGTTCGTCGGCTCGCCCGTGCGCACTGCTCTCGCAACGCTCGGCGCGGGGCTGCTGTGCGCCACGGCACTCGCCCCACCGGCACTCGCGGCGGACACGACGACGACGGTCCGCTCCACGGCCACGTCGTCGGCCGACGACGACGATCACCTCGCGCCGACGCCCCCGATGGGGTTCAACAACTGGAACGCCACCCACTGCCGGGCGGAGTTCGACGAGGAGATGGTCAAGGGCATGGCCGACCTCTTCGTGGAGAAGGGGCTCAAGGACGTCGGATACGAGTACATCAACCTCGACGACTGCTGGGCCCTGCCCGAACGGAGCGCCGACGGCAAGCTCGTGCCGGACCCGGCGCGGTTCCCCAACGGCATCAAGGCCGTCGCCGACTACGTCCACTCGAAGGGCCTGAAGTTCGGCATCTACACCAGCGCCGGCACCAAGACCTGCAGCGACATCGGCTTCCCCGGCGCACTGGGCCACGAGTACAGCGACGCCCGGCAGTTCGCCGACTGGGGTGTCGACTACCTCAAGTACGACAACTGCAACAACCAGGGCATCGACGCGAAGAAGCGCTACACGACGATGCGCGACGCCCTGAAGGCCACGGGGCGCCCGATCCTCTACAGCATCTGCGAGTGGGGTGAGAACAAACCCTGGGAGTGGGCCAGGGGCATCGGACAGACCTGGCGGACGACCGGAGACATCAAGGACAACTGGGCCTCGATGCTGTCCATCATGAAGAAGAACCTGCCGCTGGACGAGTACGCGGGTCCGGGCGGCTGGAACGACCCGGACATGCTGGAGGTCGGCAACGGCGGGATGACCGACACGGAGTACCGCACGCACTTCTCGATGTGGTCGGTCATGGCCGCGCCCCTGCTCATCGGCGCCGACCTGCGCTCGGCTCCCCAGTCGGCCTTCGACATCCTCTCCAACGAGGAGGTCATCGCCGTCGACCAGGACGAGCTGGGCAAGCAGGGCCGGGTGATCAGCTCCGAGGACGGCCGCTGGGTCGTGGCCAGGGAACTGGCCGACGGCAGCAGGGCGGTGGCCCTCTTCAACGAGAGCGACCACCCGCAGCGCGTCTCCACCACGGCACGGGACACCGGTCTGCCGCACGCGGCCGGGTACCGGGTACGGGACCTGTGGAAGCACCAGGACACCCACACGGCCGGCGGGATTTCCGCGACCGTTCCCGCGCACGGCACCGTGCTGGTGCGGGTCGGCCCCGACCGCGCGTGGGCCGGACTGCCGCCGGCGGTGGACTCGGGCGTCGACGGCAGAGCGTTCGCCGAAGCGGGCGACGGAGTGCGGTTCACCTCGGTCACCGAGAATCTCGGACGCCTTCCGGTGCGCTCGGTGTCCACCCGGGTCACCGGTCCCGAGGGATGGCGGGTCGAGGCCGAGTCGCGCCCGGCCACCCGGCTGCTGCAGGGCGGCGCCGCGCTGCGGACGACGTGGCGGGCGTCGGTCCCGGCGGGTACCGGCCCCGGTGCCTACGACCTGACGCTCGCCACGGAGTACCGCACGCCGGCCGGGCGGCAGGTCCGCGCCGTTTCGCCGGTCCGGGTGAGGGTCGCCGTCGCTCCGCAGGACGGGACCACGTATCTCAGTGACCTCCCGCCGCTGGCCACGGTCAACGGCTGGGGGCCGGTCGAGAAGGACCGGAGCAACGGTGAGAAAGCGGCCGGAGACGGCAACGCGCTCACCATCGGCGGCCGGACCTGGGCCAAGGGCCTCGGCGTGCACGCCCACAGCCGCGTCGAGTACTACGCGGCGGGCCGCTGCGAACGAGTCACCGCCCTGGTCGGGGCCGACGACGAGATGGGCGAACGCGGCACCGTCGCCTTCGAGATCCGCGCCGACGACGAGCGGAAGGCGGCCACCGGAGTCCTCACCCAGGCCCAGGACGCCCAGGAGATCACCGCCGACGTGCGCGGTGCCGAGACGGTCACGCTGATCGTGACCGACGGCGGCGACGGCAGCGACTCCGACCACGCCGACTGGGCCGATCTGAAGATCACCTGCTGAACCCACCCGGTGGCCGTGCCCTGAAGGGAGGGCCCGGCCACCGGCCGACACGTCCGCCACGGAGAGCGGCCGACGCTGCCGCTAGGATCCGGCCCATGGCCCTGACCATGAACGACGTGGAACGGTTCGAGGCGTCCAGGCCCCGCCTGGAAGCCATCGCCTACCGCCTCCTCGGCTCCGCGAGCGAGGCCGAGGACGCCGTGCAGGAGACGTACCTGCGCTGGCAGGCCGCCGACGTCGGCCGTGTCGAGGTTCCGGAGGCCTGGCTGACCAAGGTGCTCACCAACCTCTGCCTCAACCAGCTCACCTCGGCCCGCGCCCGGCGGGAGACCTACGTCGGCCAGTGGCTGCCCGAGCCGCTGCTCGCCGGGGACCCGATGCTCGGCCCGGCCGACACGGCCGAACAGCGCGAGTCGGTCTCCTTCGCCGTACTCGCCCTGCTGGAACGGCTGTCCCCGGGCGAGCGCGCGGTGTACGTCCTGCGCGAGGCGTTCGGCTACCCGCACCGGGAGATCGCCGGGATCCTCGACCTCACCGAGGCCGCCAGCCAGCAGATCCTCCACCGCGCCAAGAAGCACGTCGCCGAGGGCAAGGCCCGTACCGAGATCGACGAGGCCGCCGCCCGGCGGGTCGTCGAGGAGTTCCTCGCCGCGGCCACCAGCGGCCGTACCGAACCGCTCGTCCGGCTGCTCACCCAGGACGCCGTGTCGATCGGCGACGGCGGCGGGAAGGTCCCGGCCCGGGCCAAGGCGTTCGAGGGCGCCCGCGCGGTGGCGACGTTCATGCGGGGCCTGTTCAAGCCCGGCAAGGCCAAGCGGGCCCTGGCCGGCGGCACCGTCGGGATCTACGCCGACACCGCGAACGGCGACCCCGCCGTGGTGGCGGTCGTGGACGGCCGGGTCATCGGCGTCATGTGCCTGGAGGTCACCCCCGAGGGCATCGCCGGGTTCCGCAACCAGGTCAACCCCGACAAGCTCGAACGCGCCACCCGGCACTGGGCCTCCACCGACCACGGAGAACCCCTGTTCAACGCCTTCTGACCACCACCCCTGCGCATGTGACGCGCATCACACCCTGCTCCTGTCAGGAAACGGCGGGCCGCCCGGTTCAAGGGGCGAACCCGCCGACGGGCTCCGGACCCCGGAGACCGTCGTACACCGGAGGCTTCGGCCACCGGAGACAGGAGCAGGGAAATGCAGCACCGCATCGTCGTCCTGGGCGCCGGATACACCGGTGCCATCGCCGCCGGGCGCCTCGCGAAGCGACTGCGCCGCGAGGATGTCGCCATCACCCTCGTCAACGCCGAGCCCGACTTCGTCGAACGGGTCCGGATGCACCAGCTCGCCGTCGGCCAGGAGCTCAGGCCCCGGTCGCTCGGCGAGATGTTCGCGGACACCGGTGTCGAAGTGCGGCTCGCCAGGGTCACCGGCGTGGACGCGGACCGCAAGACCGTCGCCGTCACCGACCCGGGCCACCCGGGCGAGGACCGGGAGTTGGAGTACGACACCCTGGTCTACGCCCTCGGCAGCGCCTGGAACCACCAGGGCGTGCCCGGCACCGTCGAGCACGCCCACGAGATCGCCGGCCGCCCGGGAGCGCTCCGGCTGCGCGAGCGGCTGGCCGGGCTGGACGCCGGAGAGTCCGTGGTCGTGGTCGGCGGCGGCCTGACCGGCCTGGAGGCCGCCACCGAGATCGCCGAAGCCCGCCCGGACCTCCACGTGTCCCTCGCGGCGCGCGGCGGGCTCGGTGACTGGCTCTCGCCCAAGGGCCGCCGCCACCTGCGCAAGGTCTTCGGCACCCTCGGCATCACGGCGTACGAGAACGCCGCGGTCACCGAGGTCGCGGCGGACCACGTCACCACCGCCGACGGCGCCGCCATCCCGGCCGCGGTCACCCTGTGGACCGCGGGCTTCGCCGTCCACCCCATCGCGCGGGCCACCACCCTGAACGTGACCGACACGGGCCGGATCGTGGTCGACGGGACCATGCGCTCGGTCTCCCACCCGGACGTGTACGCCATCGGCGACGCGGCCATGGCGGCGGGCCCCGGCGACAAGCCGCTGCGGATGTCGTGCGCCTCGGGCGCCCCCACCGCCTGGCAGGCCGCCGACTCCATCGCGGCCCGCCTGACCGGCGGCAAGCTCCCGAACGCACCGCTGCGCTACTTCAACCAGTGCATCTCGCTGGGCCGCCGGGAGGGCCTGATCCAGTACGTCACCGCCGACGACCGCGCCGTACGGGCCGCCCTGACCGGACGCTTCGCCGCCCTCTACAAGGAGCTGGTCTGCAAGGCCGCCGCCTGGGGCGTCGCCAACCCGACCCTCGGCGTACCGGCCCGGCGCCGTGCCGTCACGCGCGCGGAGGTTCGTCCCGCGGCGGTGTGACGGCGCGCAGGAACGCGTCGGCGAACGTCTCGCAGACGTCCTCGACGGGCGGGACGGAGTAGTGGGGCAGCCGGTCCGTGGTCGGCCGCATCAGGAAGTGGATCATGAGCGGGCTGGTCATCTGCTGTATGAGCAGCAGCAGCGGCAGGTCACGGATGCGCCCCGCCTCGATCTCGACGGTGAGCCACCGGCCGACACTGGCGAACATCCGCGGGATGAACTGCTCGGTGATCGGCCGTACGGAGTCGTCGTGCGGCCGGGCCAGCACTTCGGCGTAGACGGCGGGCAGGAGCCGCGGCTCACGGCTCAGCGCGGCGGCCATGAGGGAGTACACGGTCCGCACGGTGCTGCGCAGATCCGCGGACGGGGCCGCCAGCACGGCCTCGACGTCGAGGATCGGGCTGTAGCGCTCGAAGACGGCCAGCAGCATCTCGTCCCGGCCGCCGAACGCGGCGTACAGGCTGTGCACCGAGCACTGGGCCTGCGCGGCGACGCGTTCGAAGGAGAGCGCGGACAGCCCCCGCTCGCCGATGAGGGCGGCGCCGGCCTCCAGGGCCCGCTCCCGCACCGGCCGCTGCCCGCCGGGGTCGACACCGGCGGCGCGGACCGCCTCGTCCAGGGCGTGCCGGTTGCCGCCCAGCCGGCGCAGCAGGGTGCTGCGCGAGATGCCCGCCTCCTGGGCGATGGCCTGCATCGAGACATCACCGACCGCCACATCACGCGCCCGGGCGGCGCGGAGTGCGGCCTGTACGAGTTCCTCGCGCACGGGGTCGGAGGCGGTGAACTCGATGTTTGACATAGCAATCAACCTAACATGTATCGTTGTTTCAACAGTCGAGGAATTAATCTCGGTCGACTCAGTAGTCCCTTCTGACGAGGATCCCGCCCATGACTCAGCAAGCCGGCACCACCGGTCCTACCACCGGTCCTACCACCGGTCCGAGCAGCGGCCCGACCGCCGGTCGGGGTCGCAAGCTCGCCGCCATCGTGGTGGGACTGGCCGCCGTGGTCGTCGTGATGCTGTGCGCGTTCGCCCTCCCCTCGATCAACAGCGGCCCGCACAACCTGCCCGTCGGCGTCACCGGCCCGGAGAAGGCCACGACAGCGGTGAGCGAGTCCCTGAAGGGCGACGCGTGGGACGTCACCGCGTACGAGACCGAGGCCGGCCTCAAGTCGGCGATCGAGAACCGCGACGTCATGGGCGGCATAGTCCTGGCCCCCGGCCGGGTCACCGCCTACACGGCCTCGGCGGGCGGCCCGCAGGGGGCCGCGACACTGACCGGCACGGCGACGGCGCTCGCGGGCAAGCAGCAGGCGGACGTCACCGTCACCGACCTCAAGCCGTTCCCCGAGGACGATCCCAGGGGCGCGGGCTTCGCCGCGGCCACCCTGCCCATGATCTTCGGCGGCATGTTCCCCGCCGTGCTCCTCTCGCGTCTCTTCCCCGGCCACTCCGGACTGCGGCTGCGCGCGGTCGGCGGCGCGGTCTTCGCCCTCGTCGCGGGCTTCGCCGTCACCGCGTTCCTCCAGTACGGAACGGGCTCGCTCGACGGCGACTACCTGATCACCGCCCTCGGCATGTCCCTGGGCATGGCCGCCCTGGTCATGACCCTGCTCGGCCTGGAATCGCTCTTCGGGCTGCCCGGCTTCGGCCTCGGCGCCGCGGTGGTCATGCTGCTCGGCAACCCGCTCTCCGGCCTGGCCAGCGGCCCCCACTGGCTCCCCGACGGCTGGGCCGCCTTCGGCCAGCTCCTCCCACCGGGAGCCGCCGGCAGCCTGCTGCGTGCCAACGCCTTCTTCGACGGCACGTCCGCCGGGGCCCCTGCCCTGGTACTGGCCTGCTGGGCCCTGCTCGGCCTGGCCCTCCTCTTCGCGGGGGACCTGCGGGGGCGCCGGGCCACGCCGGCCGCGGCCCTCTGAGGCCCGCTCGGGCGGGCCGACCGGGATCAACGCACGGGGAACCCGAACGCGTACCCCTGCTCCGCCAGCCAGGGAAGCACGCGGCGCAGGGCCTCGACGGTCTGCGAACGGTCGCCGCCCGCGTCGTGGAAGAGGAGCGTCGGGCCGTTGGCCAGCTCCCGCTGGACGGTCTCGACGATGGCGTCCGTGCCCGGCCGCTCGAAGTCCTTGGTGTCCACGTTCCAGCCCAGCGGGCGCATCCCGTGGGAGGCGGCGAGCTTGCGGCTGTAGGGGGTGAAGGCCCCGCCGGGAGCCCGGTAGTACATCGGCCGCACGCCGCCCGACGCCTCGATGATCATCCGCTCGGCGTCGAGGATCTCCTTCGACTGGTACGCCTCGGACTTCCGGTCCATGGCGGTGTCGTGCGACACCGAGTGGTCGCAGAGCCGGTGCCCGGCCGCGACGATCTTCTTCACGAGGTCCGGGTGGGCCTGTGCCTGCGTCCCCGTGACGCAGAACGTGGCCTTCACCCCGTACTCCTCCAGCAGATCGAGCACTTGAGGCGTCCACGCGGGGTCGGGCCCGTCGTCGATGGTGACGTTCACGCCGCGCGCCCCCGCGTCCGAGGCGTGCGCGATGGCCGCGTCGACCGGCTTCACCGCACCGCCCGGCGCGGGCGACGCGGACGCCTTCGGCGCCGAACCGCCCACGGCGTCGGCCTGCGCGGTCCACACCGAGGCGCCGACGGCGAGCATCGTCACCCCGAGGGCGGCCCCGAGCACCTTGCCGTACCAGCCCCGCCCACCACTGTGCCGCGCCATGCCCGCCCCGCCTTCCCGCAGTTCCCCGGCGAACCCCGGTGACCCGGGTCCACCCGGCATGACGACGAAAGTCGGGCGCGGGATCCGTCCGTTACGGATCACGGACAATCCCGGAGAAGTTCCCGGACAACTCGACTCGCCCGCACCTGAAGCGGATTGGCGGGCCCGGTGATGACATGGGTCACACAGAAAGTGCGGCCTACGAAGGCAACTGTGCCCGTAAGTACCGTTTGTTCATACGTCGGGGATGCTTTTCCGGCATGGGTGCGGGAAACCCCCTGTGGCCTCGATCATGCAGGCCATACCATCGCCGGAGCGTCGCGTCGCGTGAAGATTCCGTGAGTGCGGCGCACCTCGCTTCCTTTCGCCACCCGACCAGGGGTCCATGTGAAGATTCGCCGTGTTCTCGCGACCGCCGTCGCCGCCGCCGTGACCGCCCCGGTCGTCCTCCTGTCGTCGGCGCCCGCCTTCGCCGACGAGAAGCCTGCCGCGCGGACGCAGAAGGCGCAGCCGACGATCGAAGAGCTGAAGCAGGCCGTCGAACGCGCGCAGAAGGAGTACGACGCCGCCGTCATCGCGGTGAACGACGCCGTCAAGTTCTTCGAGGAGGGCTTGGAGGAGGAGACCTACCCGACCAAGGCCGCGCTCATCGAGGCCGAGAAGGCCGCCGAGGCCGCCGCCAAGGCCAAGACCGAGGCCGACCAGGCCGTGGTGGACGCCCAGGCCGAGCTGGACGCCGCCACCACCGACGAGGACAAGGCGGCGGCGCAGACGGCGCTGGACGAGGCCGAGACCGCCGCCACGGAGGCCGCCGAGGCCAAGACCGCCGCCGACACCGCGCACACCGAGGCGCAGACCGCCCACGACGACGAGCGCGTCGACCAGGCCCGCAAGATCGGCCTCCTCCAGAAGGCGCTGAAGGAAGCCAAGAAGAAGCTGAAGGACGCGAAGAAGGCGCTCTCCGACGCCGAGGCCGAGGAGGGCGAGGAGCCGGCCGGCGAGTGCGTCGCCGCGCCCGATCTCACCGCGGTCGTCAGCGGGCTGCCGGACAAGGTCGTCGGCGGCACCACGGAGACCTTCACCCTCCGCGTCACCAACGGCACCGGCAGCACGCTGGACGAGGTGTACCCGTTCGCGTCCGCCCACGGGTTCGACACCAAGGGCTACAAGGAGCTGGACTCCTACCTCGACCTCGAGTGGTCCACCGCCGCCAACCCGCAGTGGCGCGAGGCCGACCTGCTGGGCGGCACCTCCATCGGCTCCCTCAAGGCCGACGCCTCGGTCGACGTCAAGCTGCGGCTGAAGGTCGACGCGGACGTCCTCGCCGGGCAGGGCTCGGTCTACGTCACCGCCGACTACCTCAACGACGACGGCTCCTGCGGTGGTTACCCGGATCTGGACGACTACGGCTTCCAGATCCTGCCCAAGGGCGGCGACAAGGGCGGCGACCCGGGCAAGCCCGAGGACCCGAAGGACACGCCGGCCCCCAACAGCCCCACCGGACAGGGCGGCACCTCCACCACGCCGGTGAACACGTCCAGCACCACCACCGGCTCCCTGGCCCAGACCGGCTCGAACGACGCCCTGCCGAAGATCGCCCTGGCGGGCGGCGCGGCACTCGTCCTCGGCGCCGGCGCGGTGATCATCACCCGCCGCCGCAACAAGAGCACCGGCGCCTGACAGGCGGGCACGGCAAGGCGCGACCGGGCCCGGTCCCCCGAGGGGGGCCGGGCCCGGCCCCTTACGTCCCGCCAATGATGCGCGTGATCGTGACGACGACACAACTTCCGGGAGCTTGCGGGTTCACGGCCGCCCATGCCAACCCGGTCCGGCCTATCGGCCCTCTTCGTCCTCGTCCTCGTACTCTTCCCCGTCCTCGTCCTCGGTCCCGTCCTCGTCCTCGTCCTCGTACTCCTCTCCTTCCACGTCCTCGTCCGCGTCGTACTGGGCATCGTCGTCCCCGTCGTCCCCGTCGTCCCCCTCGTCCCCGTCGTCCTCAAGGCCTTCCTCGTGCGAGCGGACCACTTCGCCGTCGCGGATCTCACCGCGCCAGCCCTCCAGTTCCTCGTCGTCGGAGAGCGTGGCGTACCGCATGAAGTGCTTGAGGTCGAGGCGCAGACGACGCCCTTGGGCGCGCCAGATGTTGCCGGTCTTCTCGAAGAAGCCGGACGGGTAGTACTCGACCACGGCGACGACGCGCGTGAGGTCCGGAGTCAGTTCGTGGAAGCTGACGGCACCGCGGGTGGTGCCCTTGCCCCCTTCGGAGTTCCAGACGATGCGCTCGTCGGGAACCTGTTCCTGGACGGTGGCCTTCCAACTGCGGTTGGAGAAGGCGATCTTGGCCTTCCAGTCGCTCTCGACCTCGTCCGACTGCGAGACGCTCTGGACACCCTTGGTGAAGGAGCTGAACTCCTCGAGCTGCGTCCAGCGGTCGTACACGGTGCGCACCGGCTTGCCGACGTCGATCACCTCGATGATGTTCGTGACCTTGACGCTCCCCGCCTTGCCGCCGCCGAAGACGCCCTTCACGGTGTCGACCACCTTGTCCTTCACGTCTCCCGCCTTCTCGCCGAGGAACGCCTTGACCGGTGACTCCCCTTCGCCGAGTACGCGTTTGCCGACGTCGAGCAAGGTGCTGTTGCCGTCTCCGACGTCCCCGAGGCCCTGCGCGAGGCCGCTGATCTTCTCCCCGGCCTTGTCCGCCATCTGCTGGCCCTTCGCCGAGGCGAACGCGGACAGCTGCTCCTTGAGCTGGTCCATGCCGGAGGTGCCGGCTGGAGTGGACTTCGACTCCGTCTTGGCCATGGCCTACCTCCTACGGCTGCCGCGGCCGGATGTCTTGCCGGCGGCGGCCTTCTTCTTCCCGGCGGACGCATTCTTCGCGGGAGCCTTTTTCGCGGGAGCCTTCTTCGCGGGAGCGGTCCTGGTCGCGGACTTCTTCGCGGGGCTCTTCCTCGCCCGGCTCCGACGGGGCGGCGCCGCCTCCGCGGCCTCCTGCTCGACCTCCTGGTCCTCCCGGCCCTCCTGCGATTCCTCCTCCTCGTCCTCGCCCTCGGGTTGGCCCAGGAGGGCCTCGGTGCGCTCCTGCAACGAGGTGGCCAGCGCGCCCAGGCGGCGGTCGGCGGTCGCGGACAGCGCGATGCGGGCGGAGTCCATCAGCTCGCCGCGGACCTGATCCAGCAACCGCGCGGTCTGCGGGTTCTCGGACGCCTTGCTCAGCGCCCGAGTCATCAACGCTCTGGGACTCCGCAGCCCCTGGCCGGCGAGTGCGGATGCGACGCCGATGGCGAGTTTGCCCTTCTTGGTGCGGCCCAGGGCGTATCCGGTCGCGAGGGCCGCGACGAGAGTGGCTTGCGTTTCGGTTTCCATGTATGGCCTCGAGTGCGGTCAGCGGTGTCAGGCGCGCCCCGGCTCGGCCGGGCGGCCACCCCTTCCTCCCACCCTCCTCTCACCCGCGCGGGCCCGCATCTCCCGAGGGGTCCGGACTGCACCGCGGGCCCCGCCAGGGGGGCCGCATGGTAGCGTCCAGTCGTATACAAGGTGTATGCGAGAGCTGGGGGCTGCCGTGAAGTCCGGTCGGGAGAAGGCGTACGCGTATCTCAAGGACACGGTGCTGACGGATCCCGGGATGCAGGGCGCCTTCCTTTCCGAGCAGGAGCTCGCGGACCGGATCGGCGTCTCCCGCACGCCGATCCGGGAAGCCCTGTTGCAGCTCGCGGCCGAGGACCTGGTCGAGCTGGTGCCCAAGCGGGGTGCCCGCGTGTCCCCCCTGACGGGACGGGAGATCCGCGAGCTCATGGAGCTGCGGGGCATCGTCGAGCGGTACGCCGCCCAGGAGCTGGTCTCGGGCGGGGGAGCGCCGGTGGCGGAGCTGCGGTCCCTGCTGGAACGGCAGCGCGGGCTCACCGGCGCCGACCAGGCCCGGGAGTTCATCGCCGTGGACCACTGCTTCCACGCGGCCCTGGTGTCCGCCGTCGGCAACACCCTCCTCGACCGGCATTACGAGGGCCTGCGCAGCCGCCAGGTCCGTGCGGGGGTCGCCGCCCTCTTCAGCCGGCAGGGGCGCCAGGAAGCGGTGCTCGGGGAACACGAGGCGATCCTGGACGCCTTGGAGGCCGGTGACGCGCAGGCCGCGTGGGCGGCCATCGACCATCATCTGGAGTCGACGCTCAAGGTTCTGCTGGAGGGTTGAGGGGTGGGGGCATGTGCGTGCCCCCGCTTCCCGATTCCCTCGGGGCCCACGACTTCCCCGGCCCCTCGGCTCCCTCG
>NZ_QHJH01000011.1 GCF_003947455.1 Streptomyces sp. WAC 04229
GGCGAGGGAGTCGGGGACGATGAGCCGCACGGCGTGGGCGTTCGGGCCCTTCCCGTCCGGGGTCCGTGCGGAGTACCGGCGGTCGGCCGGGTCGAGGACCGGCTGCCGGGCGAGGAAGGACTCGTTGGCGGCGAGGAACCCCCCCCGGGGGGGGCGGTGGTGGGCGCGGGGACAGCGGGAACGGGTACGTCTCGCACGGCTCAGCCTCCGGTGGGGCGTCGGTCCGATTCGATGCGACGGCAATGGTCCGGACCAATATGACGCCCGTGACGCGATCACATCAAGAGGGTCGTCGCCGCGTTACGTATGCTGAGTCACCTGAGGGTCGAACTCCGGGGGACCTGAGGCGGGTTCGGGCCGGAGGCACGGACCGCTGTCGTCGCAGATGCCGTGCCGGCGCGGGTGGCCGGGCGCGCCGGGAGCCCTAGTGGGTCCCGGCCCGCCCGGCCCCGGTCGCACCCCCGAGGCGGGCGCGGAGGGCGAAGGCATGCTCCGTCTGGCCCTGTGAAAGGTGGCCGCACGGCCGAATCGGGGACAGATGGGACCGAGTGCCCGCCCATGTCCCCCAGGAGAGGCCACATCGTGCGTGTCCAGTCGCTGACGCTGGTCGCGGCCAGTGCCGCCCTGATCGCTCCCGCGACGTTCCCCGACGCTCCGCACCCGTTCCGCGCCGACCTCCCGGCGCGCCACGTGGCCGACGGCCGGTCCCAGGACGTCCCGGGGCGCGCGAACCGGTCCGGA
Organism: Streptomyces sp. WAC 04229; assembly: GCF_003947455.1. Lineage (GTDB taxonomy): Bacteria > Actinomycetota > Actinomycetes > Streptomycetales > Streptomycetaceae > Streptomyces. Next base: position 742 of record NZ_QHJH01000011.1, read on the forward strand.
GTCCGGATCGGACCGGTCCCGGGGGCGGCTGCCCGCCCGAAGGGGGACGAGCGGGAGGCGCCGGTCCGCGCCGCCGACCTGCTGGCCGAGGTACGCGACTGCACCCCCGTCTCGCGCGGGCGCTACCGCAAGGACTCCGGGACGCCGGCGGACATCCCGGTCTGCGGCAAGCGCGACGCCGTGTACTGGAAGGCAGACCTGGACGTCGACTGCGACGGAGTGCCCGGCGACCGGTGCAACAGCAGCAGCGACCCGCACTTCAGCCCCGCCACCGCGTTCACCCGGTCGGACGGCCGCCCGCTGGACGCCGAACGCCTGCCCTACGTCGTCGTGCCCGAGCCGAGCGACATCTGGGACCACCGCGAGGACGACGTGCGCGGCGGATCGCTCGCCGCCCTCGTCCACGGGGACCGGGTGCGGTACGCGGTCGTCGGCGACATCGGCCCGCGCGACCTCATCGGCGAGGCGTCCTACGCCGCCGCGAAGGCGCTCGGCGTCCCGGCCGACCCGCACGGCGGCGGCGCGGCGTCCGACGTGACGTACATCGTCTTCAAGGGCAGCCAGGTCGAGCCCATCGAGGACCAGGAGGCCGCGGAGAAGGAGGGAGAGCGGCTGGTACGGGAGTTCATGGGCGACGACTGAGACCGGGACGGCCGAGGTACGGCGCCCCCGCGCCGCGCGCCACGGCGGCCGGGCTCACCCGACCGCCCCGGCGCGGGGCCTAGGCCTTCCGGTAGGAGTACGCCTCGCCGGCGGCCGCCTCCACGGCCGCGAGGTCGGCGCCCGTCGAGGCCGTCACCACGGCGGCCACCGCGCCCTCGACGAACGGCGCGTCCACCAGACGGGTGTGGGCCGGGAGTTCGTCGCCTTCGGCGAGCAGCGCCTTGACGGTGAGTACCGCGCTGCCGAGGTCGGTGAGGACGGCGACGCCCGCACCCCGGTCCACGGACGCGGCGGCCGCCGACACCAGCTCGGAACTGGTGCCGAACTCGCCGGACGCGGTGCCGCCCGCCGGGGCGACGGGGACGGCCGCGCCGCCGCCCGACAGCGCCTTCGCCAGTTCCGCCACGGACGCGGCGACCGCGGCGCTGTGCGACACCAGCACGATCCCGACCAGCTTCTCGTCACTCACCGGCCGCCTCCTGCAGCGCCGCGACGAGCAGTGCCGCCGAGGTGGCGCCGGGATCCTGGTGCCCGATGCTGCGCTCGCCGAGGTAGCTCGCCCTGCCCTTGCGGGCCTGCAACGGCGTGGTCGCCTCGGCCCCCTCCTCGGCCGCCGTGCGCGCCGCGGCGAACGAGTCACCGAGGGCGTCCACGGCCGGCACCAGGGCGTCGATCATCGTCTTGTCGCCCGGCGCGGCACCTCCGAGCGTCATGACGGCGTCCACACCCGTCCGGAAAGCCTCCGCCAACTGCTCCCGGCTGACCTCGGGCGCGTCCCCGAGTGACTTGCCGGTACGGCGCAGCAGCGTCCCGTACAGCGGTCCCGAGGCACCGCCGACGGTGGAGATGAGCCGGCGCCCGGCGAGGATCAGGACCGCGCCGGGGGTGTCCGGCGCCTCCTTCTCCAACGCGGCCGCCACGTCCCTGAACCCCCGCTGGAGGTTGCTGCCGTGGTCGGCGTCGCCGATGGGCGAGTCGAGGGCGGTGAGCCGTTCCGCCTCGCGGTCGACGGACGCGGTGGTGACCGTCATCCAGCGGCGGAAGAAGTCGGCGTCGAGCACAGTGTCTCCTTGCCTGGTAGGTACGTTGCGATCCCTTCCCCGTCCACCGTCACATGCCCCACCTCAGTCCGGGGGTGCTCACCGGCGCGTCCCACAGTGCGAGCAGCTCCTCGTCGATCTCGCACAGGGTGACGGAGGCGCCCGCCATGTCGAGGGAGGTGACGTAGTTGCCGACGAGCGTACGGGCGACGGCGACTCCGCGCCCCCGGAGGATGCGCTGCACCTCGGCATTGAAGCCGTACAGCTCGAGGAGCGGCGTCGCGCCCATGCCGTTGACCAGCACGAGGACCGGGTTGCGCGGCGCGAGGTCGGTGAGGACCGCGTCCACGGCGGCCTCGGCGATCTCGCCCGAGGTCATCATGGGACGGCGCTCACGGCCGGGCTCCCCGTGGATACCGATGCCCAGTTCCAGTTCACCCGCCGGGAGGTCGAAGGTCGGGGTGCCCTTGGCGGGCGTGGTGACGGCGCTGAGCGCGAAGCCGAAGCTGCGGGAGCTGTCGTTGACCCGCCGGGCGAGCGATTCCACCTGCTCCAGCGGCCGTCCCTCCTGCGCGGCGGCCCCGGCGATCTTCTCCACGAACAGCGTCGCGCCCGTGCCGCGCCGCCCGGCCGTGTAGAGGCTGTCCGTCACCGCGACGTCGTCATTGACCAGCACCTTCGCGACCTGGATGCCCTCGTCCTCGGCCAGCTCGGCGGCCATGTCGAAGTTGAGCACGTCACCGGTGTAGTTCTTGACCACGAACAACACCCCGGCCCCGCTGTCCACGGCCGCCGCGGCCCGCACCATCTGGTCCGGTACCGGCGAGGTGAACACCTCACCCGGACAGGCGGCCGCGAGCATCCCGGGCCCCACGAACCCGCCGTGCAGCGGCTCGTGCCCGGACCCTCCCCCCGACACCAACGCCACCTGCCCCGCCACGGGCGCGTCCCGCCGCACGATCACCCGGTTCTCGACATCCACGGCCAGCTCCGGATGGGCGGCCGCCATACCGCGCAACGCGTCCGCGACCACGGTCTCGGGGACGTTGATGAGCATCTTCACGGGTACCTCCTACGTAAGTCAGCAGTTGGGTGTTTGACCTTTTTGCCGGCCAGAGTGGCAGAGATCAGTTTGTGAGGTGGCGAGTCGACTGCAGATCGACACGGGTCCTGCAGGGGCAGTATCGACCTTGCGACCGCGAAGGTCACGGGAGGCTACGTCTGCAGAGGCCAGGGAATACCGGTCTGGCAGATACGGCCGACCGCAGGATCTGTCACAGAAAGATCAGCGCGAACGTTGACACGGTGCTTGTCCGGCGAGCACCCGGTGAGTTGGACGGCGGCCGCTGGGTACACGGGCCGTCGGCACCAGGCCGGGAGCGGTGTGAGGCCGTGTGAGGCCGTGTGAGGAGCGCGCATGTGCGGGCCCTCGGCGCGCGATGATGCAGCGAGGAGCAGGTCATGACGAGTTTCGGATACTTCCTGGCGAGCGAGGAATTCACACCCGCCGAGCTGCTGGAGCAGGCACGCGCCGCGGAACAGGCGGGGTTCACCCGTCTGGCCATCTCCGACCACTACCACCCCTGGACGGGTGAGCAGGGGCAGAGCCCCTTCGTCTGGTCGATGATCGGTGCGCTGGCCCAGGTGACGTCGCTGCCGGTGACGACATTCGTGACCTGTCCCACCATCCGCATGCACCCGGCCGTCAACGCCCAGGCGGTCGCCACCTCCGGTGTACTCACCGGCAACCGCTTCCGCTTCGGCGTGGGCAGCGGAGAGGCGCTCAACGAGCACATCCTCGGTGACGACTGGCCCGCTGTCGATGTACGTCTCGAAATGCTGGAAGAGGCGGTGCAGGTCATCCGGAGTCTGCAGAGCGGTGAGGAGGTCACCCACCGCGGCAAGCACTACACGGTGGAGAACGCCCGCCTGTACACGGTGCCCGATGAGCCCGTTCCCATCTACGTCTCCGGGTTCGGCCCCAAGGCCGCGGCGGTGGCGGGCCGGATCGGGGACGGGTTCGTCACGATGTCGCCGGACGCGGACCTCGTGGGGCAGTTCCGACGCGCGGGTGGCGGCCAGAAGCCCGTACTGGGCGGCATGAAGGTGTGCTGGGGTACCGACCGGGGGCAGGCGGTGAAGACGGCCCACCGGCTGTGGCCGACCCAGTTCCTGCCGGGTGAACTCGGGCAGGTGCTGCCCGACCCGGCCCACTTCGAGCAGGCGTCGACGCTCGTGACCGAGGAGGCCGTCGCCGAGGGCATGGTCTGCGGCGACGACGTGGACGAGCACGTCCGCGCCGTGGCGGCGTACGTCGACGCGGGATTCGACGAGGTGTACGTCGGTCAGATCGGGCCCGACCAGCAGGGCTTCTTCGACTTCTACCGCAGCGACGTCCTGCCCCGCCTCGACGGACAGTGACCCCGAACGGCGTCGTGGGCCTGGTAGCCGACGCATTCGCAGCCGCGGTCCGGCTGTCCGGCGCGAGCCCTGCCGTCGTAGCAGCCCTGCGGACGAGAGAGGATCCCGCGCGCCTCCGGCCTGTGGCGAGCAGGGTCAGCACGGTGGACGCACCCACCCAGTACTCGCGACGCCGCGGATGGTCGGCGGCCCGCAGCACGGCGCGGGCCGCGACCTCCGGCTGATAGAGCGGGGGCACCGGTCGGGCGTGCCGGGGCAGGTGGCTGCGCAGCCAGGAGAACTGAGGGGTGTTGACGGCGGGCATCTGGACCATCGTCACGCGGACGGAGGACTTGTCGTGCTGTAGCTCGCAGCGCACCGACTCGGTGAAGCCCTGGATGGCGTGCTTGGCGCCACGGTAGGCGTTTTAGAGGGGGGATTCCGCGGTACGCGAGTGCGGAACCGACCTGCACCCGATGGCACCGTGGTCCCGCGCGAGCATGTGGTCGAGCGCCGCCCGGGTTCCGTGCACGTGACCCAGGTAGGTCGACCTCTCGTCTGGCTCTGGGTACCGGGGGCCGCATCGGCACTCGGGCAGGAGGGCCACGAGAGGACTCGGCTGCGGGCCGCCTCGCGCAAGGTTCGTGATCTTCGGGTTCCCCCGGATGGTGCTCTCCTGCGGGGCGACTCAGAGGCGGGCGCCCGGCGCGAGGCGGTGGTGACAGAGACGTATCCGCACCTCGCTGCCACCCTGCCGGTGCTCACCGGCACGGACTTCACGGCGCGCTTCGAGTTCGGCAGGCGGCTGCTCCTGGACGGACTGCGTGCCGCCCGGCGGTGAGGCCGGTGGCTCTGACCCGCATTGGACGTCACCGCAACCAGGCGCTTGGGCGTCCAGACCGCTGCTTCGCCAGTAGGTCAACAATGGCCCGGCGACGGCGGGAGCCGCCGACGGCCGGGACGGTCACTGAGAGGAGGCGGGTGGTGCAGGGACGGCTGTGTCGTTGGTGAACGCGTCCAGGATGCGTTCCGCCGCCAGGGTCGCGGTCAATCCGCCCTCCCGCACCTGCTGTTCGAGCCCCGGAGCCAGCGACCGGACGGCCGGGTCGGCGTGCAGGCGGCCCAGCAGTTCGTCGCGGACCATGCTCCAGACCCAGTCGACCTGCTGGGTGCGGCGCTTGGCGGCGAGGCGGCCGGTGGAGTCCAGCAGGGTGCGGTGCTGCTCCAGGCGCTCCCAGACGGTGTCGAGCGCGGTCGACTCGCGTGCGCTGCAACTGAGCACCGGCGGCGTCCAGAAGGCGTCCTTGCCGTGCATCAGCCGCAGGGCGCCCGCCAGTTCACGTGCCGCCGTGCGGGCGTCGCGTTCGTGCGGGCCGTCCGCCTTGTTGACGGCGATCACGTCCGCGAGTTCCAGCACGCCCTTCTTGATGCCCTGCAACTGGTCGCCGGTGCGGGCCAGGGTGAGCAGCAGGAAGGAGTCGACCATGTCGGCGACGGCCGTCTCGGACTGGCCCACGCCGACCGTCTCCACCAGCACCACGTCGTAGCCGGCGGCCTCCATGACCACGATCGACTCGCGGGTCGCCTTCGCGACCCCGCCGAGCGTCCCCGCGGTGGGGGAGGGGCGGACGAACGCCGCCGGGTCGACGGCCAGGCGCTCCATCCGGGTCTTGTCGCCGAGGATCGATCCACCGGTCCGGCTCGACGACGGGTCGACGGCGAGGACGGCGACCCGGTGGCCGAGCCCGGTCAGCATCGTGCCGAAGGCGTCGATGAACGTCGACTTGCCGACGCCCGGCACGCCGCTGATCCCGATCCGCCGGGCCGTGCCGCTGTGCGGCAGCAATTTCGTCAGCAACTGCTGGGCGAGCGTACGGTGCTGGGGACGGGTGGACTCGACGAGGGTGATCGCGCGGGCGACGACCGCGCGCTTGCCGTCCAGGACGCCCTTGACGTAGGCGTCGAGTTCGAGGGCCATCACGTCACCGGCTCACAGCTCGCCGTGTCCGAGACCGGCCGCCAGCCGTCCCACCAGGTCACGGGCCGCGTCCGGGATCACCGTGCCGGGCGGGAACACGGCCGCCGCGCCCATCTCCAGCAGGGTCGGCACGTCCTGCGGCGGGATCACCCCGCCGACGACGACCATGATGTCCTCGCGGCCCTCCTCGGCGAGCGCCTCGCGCAGCGCCGGGACGAGGGTGAGGTGCCCGGCGGCCAGGGACGACACCCCGACGATGTGCACGTCCGCCTCGACGGCCTGGCGGGCCACCTCGGCCGGGGTCTGGAACAGCGGGCCGACGTCCACGTCGAAGCCGAGGTCGGCGAAGGCGGTGGCGATGACCTTCTGTCCGCGGTCGTGGCCGTCCTGGCCCATCTTGGCGACCAGGATGCGCGGCCGGCGGCCCTCGGCGTCGGCGAAGGCGTCCACCACCGCCCGGGTGCGTTCCACGGCCGGCGACTCGCCCGTCTCGTTGCGGTACACACCGGAGATCGTACGGATCTGACCCGCGTGCCGCCCGTACACCTTCTCCAGGGCGTCGCTGATCTCCCCCACGGTCGCCTTCGCACGAGCCGCGCGCACCGCCAGCTCCAGCAGGTTGCCCTCGGCGCCGGCGGCCCGCGTGAGCGCGTCCAGCGCGTCCCGGCACGCGGTCTCGTCCCGCTCCTCGCGCAGCCGCCGCAGCTTGGCGATCTGCCGCTCGCGCACCGAGGAGTTGTCGACCTTGAGCACCTCGATCTGCTCGTCCGAGTCCACCCGGTACTTGTTCACGCCGATCACCGGCTGCCGCCCGGAGTCGATCCGCGCCTGGGTGCGGGCGGCGGCCTCCTCGACCCGCAGCTTGGGAATGCCCGCGTCGATGGCCTGCGCCATGCCGCCCGCCCGCTCGACCTCCTGGATGTGCTGCCAGGCGCGGCGCGCGAGGTCGTACGTCAGCTTCTCCACGTAGGCGCTGCCGCCCCACGGGTCGATCACGCGGGTCGTGCCGGACTCCTGCTGGAGCAGCAGCTGGGTGTTGCGGGCGATGCGCGCGGAGAAGTCGGTGGGCAGCGCGAGCGCCTCGTCGAGGGCGTTGGTGTGCAGCGACTGGGTGTGGCCCTGGGTGGCGGCCATCGCCTCCACGCAGGTGCGGGTCACGTTGTTGAACACGTCCTGGGCGGTCAGCGACCAGCCGGAGGTCTGCGAATGCGTACGCAGGGACAGCGACTTGGCGTTCTGCGGGTCGAACTGCTTCACCAGCTTGGCCCAGAGCAGCCGGGCCGCCCGCAACTTGGCGATCTCCATGAAGAAGTTCATGCCGATCGCCCAGAAGAACGACAGCCGGGGCGCGAAGGCGTCGACGTCCAGGCCCGCTTCACGCCCGGCCCGGATGTACTCCACCCCGTCCGCGAGCGTGTACGCCAGCTCCAGGTCGGCCGTCGCACCCGCCTCCTGGATGTGGTAGCCGGAGATGGAGATCGAGTTGTAGCGGGGCATCCGCTGGGACGTGTACGCGAAGATGTCGGAGATGATCCGCATCGACGGCTTCGGCGGGTAGATGTAGGTGTTGCGGACCATGAACTCCTTGAGGATGTCGTTCTGGATGGTCCCGGCCAGCTTCTCGGGCGGCACGCCCTGTTCCTCCGCCGCTACGATGTACAGCGCGAGCACCGGCAGCACGGCGCCGTTCATCGTCATCGACACCGTCATGCGGTCCAGCGGGATGCCGTCGAACAGCTGCCGCATGTCGTAGATCGAGTCGATGGCCACGCCCGCCATGCCGACGTCGCCGGTCACCCGCGGGTGGTCGCTGTCGTAGCCGCGGTGGGTGGGCAGGTCGAAGGCGACCGACAGGCCCTTCTGCCCTGCCGCCAGGTTGCGGCGGTAGAACGCGTTGGACTCCTCGGCCGTGGAGAAACCCGCGTACTGACGGATCGTCCACGGCTGGTTGACGTACATCGTCGGATACGGGCCGCGCAGGTACGGGGCGACGCCCGGGAAGGTGTCCAGGAAGTCCAGACCCTCCAGGTCCTGCCCGGTGTACAGCGGCTTGACCGTGATCTGCTCCGGCGTCTCCCAGCGGAGGTCGTCACCGTCCGCGGCCTTCTTCACGGCCGCACGCCACTCGTCGAAGGCGTCGGCGTCGGCGGTCGGAGCCCCCAGCCCGATCGCGGAGAAATCGGGGATGGACATCAGGACACTCCCATGCGGTCGAGGGTGGCGGACAGCACGGCGACGGCGTCGCAGCCCGCGAAGACGTAGGTGTCCACGCCCGGGTACGGGCCCGGACGGCCCGCGAGGAACACGTGCTCGGCGCCCGCCTCGCGCAACGCGGCGGCGGTGGACTCGGCCTGCTCCCCGTACAGCGTGTCGCTGGAGCACAGGCACACCTCCCGCGCCCCGCTCTCACCGAAGTCCCCCTCGGTGACGGTTTCGATGCCGCCGGCCTGGAAGAGGTTGGCGGCGAAGGTGAGCCGGGCGGTGTGGGCGGCGGCCGGGCCGAGCGCGGTCAGGTGGACACGGGGCCGGGCGCCGGTCGCGGCCAGGTGGGCATCGGAGCGGGCGCGCAGCGCCTCGAACGCCTCGTCCCGCCGCACCCGGGGCAGGCCCCCGGACGGAGGTTCGGGCGCGGGCTCGCGCACGACGGGTTTCTCGGCCAGGTGCGGGAACTCGCTGACCCCGGTGACCGGTTCCCGCCGCTTCGCCAGCTTCGCGCTGCGCACGGCCCAGGTGTCCGCCAGCCGTTCGCCGACCGTCCCGGAGCGCAGGGCGGCCGCCTGCCCGCCCGCCCGCTCGATGTCCTGGAAGAACGTCCAGGCGGCGTGGGCCAGTTCGTCGGTCAGCCGTTCCACGTACCAGGAACCGCCCGCCGGGTCGATCACCCGGGTCAGGTGCGACTCCTCGATCAGGATGGTGGAGGTGTTGCGGGCGATACGCCGCGCGAACGCGTCCGGCAGACCGAGCGCGTGGTCGAAGGGGAGCACGGTCACGGCGTCGGCGCCGCCCGTCCCGGCGGCCAGGGCGGCGACCGTGGTGCGCAGCATGTTCACCCACGGGTCGCGGCGTGTCATCATCACCGGCGACGTCACCGCGTGCTGCAGTTGCGCGCCCTCGCGCGGCGCGCCGCAGACCTCGGCCACGCGCGCCCACAGCCGGCGTGCGGCACGCAGCTTGGCGATGGTCAGGAACTGGTCGGCGGTCGCGGCGTACCGGAACTCCAGCTGGGCGAGGGACTGGGCCATGTCCAGTCCGGCCGCCGTCAGTTCGCGCAGATAGGCCAGGCCTGTCGCCAGGGAGCAGCCCAGCTCCTGCGCGGCCGAGCCACCGGCCTCGTGGTAGGGCAGCGCGTCCACGGTCAGGGCCCGCATTCCGGGGTGGCGCTCGGCGCACAGCCGGGCCAGCTCGGTCACGGGCGCGGTCTCGTACGACCTGCCGGTACGGGCCTCGTGGCCCAGCGGATCGCCGCCGAGGTTGCCCCGCACGGTGTCCGCCGGGACGCCCCGCTCCTCGTGCAGGCGCAACAGGGCACGCGCGGCCGGCTCGAAGGCGTCGCCCGCCTCCAGGACGACGGGAGCCAGGTCGAGGTAGACGCCGTCGAGGGCGCCGTCGAGCGCGGTGACCGGGATGCCGGCGGACTCGCCGACGACCAGCCACAGGGAGGTGACACCGTTCTCGAGGTCGGTCATGACCGACGCTCCCTCGGCCACGGTGTGCCGCTGGCGCACGTCCCAGCCGCCGATGCGGGCGGCCTGGGCGCGGCCGCCGCGCACGAAGGGCGCGAGGCCCGGCAGACCGGGGTCGGGGGCGGCGTCGCGCGCGGTGTACAGGGGCCGTACCCGCAGGCCGTCCTCGAGCGCGGTGGACAGGGCGTCCTCCGCCTCGTCGTCCGGCACCTCCCTGCCCGACTTGCGCAGCACGCCCGCCACCAGGTGCTGCCACTGCTCGTGTGTCGGGTGCGGGAACTCGGCTGCGAGGTCGAGTCCGTCGTCAGGCAGGAGCGTCATGCTCGGATGTTAGGTCAGGCGGGCAGACGAGCAGCAGAGGGAGCGGTTGTGACCTTGTTCTCTCCGCGTGTGTGACATAAGCCGCTCACGCACCCACTGGCACTCCCATGCTCGCCGGGACTCGGCGGGATGGCCGGTGAGTGCCGACTCACCCGGGTGGACGGTGGTGGCGGGGTGGGTGACGCGCATTCCCCTCCGGCGGGGATGGTCGCCCACGGCGATGTGCGGCGTCAACGGGGCCGCGTCGTCCGCGGATCGGTGCCACGTGCGCCGCCGCCGACCCGTCACCCGACGGCTTTCCGATTCCCCCGCCCCGGGCTCGCGGGGGAGTCGCCCTTCGCGCCCGCCCGGCCTCCTCGACGCGACTGGACGGTCCGAGCCGGAACTGTGGCTTCCACCACAGCCGACGCGATCTTGTCCTGGTGAGATGGCCGGATGCTCGGTTTCCTCCTCCGGCTCCTGCCCTTCTGGGTCCGCGAGCCGCTGTTCATCGTGGTCGGGGCCGTTTTCGGTGTACGCCTCGTGTATCTCGCCCTCCGCGACGACACATGGGTGCCGGCCGGGATCGGTGTGGTGTTCCTGGTGTTCACCGCGGTGCGCGTCCACACGGTGGTCGGCGCCCTGCGCGCCCGCCGGGACCGCGGCCCGGAGGCCTCGGCGGACGGCACGGCGACCGCCGCCCCTGTCCAGGTGCCGGCGCAGACGCAGACTCACGCTCCAGCGGCGCAGCGTCCCACTCCGTCCGCGCGGGAGAAGGAACCCAACGCGTGGGCCCAGGCCGTCGCGGCCGTGGCCGTGTTCGCGGCGCTCGGGGCCGCGGTGTGGCTGGGCCCGCGTCTGCAGCCCTCCGAGAACGACGGCACGCCGCAGCCCGCCTCGTGTCCGAGCGGGGAGGGCGAGGAACTGCCGGGCGCCTACGCGAAGAACCCCGAGGCGGTGACCGGCGACGAGCTCTGCAAGGCGCTCAACATGCCCGACCTGGCCCAGCTCCTGGGAACCCCCGCCGAGGCCGCCACCGTGGCGTCCGGCACGAGCAACACCGCGCCCCTGACCGACGGGAAGGTCGCCCAGCCGGAGGCCGAGGTCCAGTTCGACACCTACACCGTGAACGTCTCGGCCACGTACAACGAGCTGTCGATCGCCCAGTACGTGAACCTGATGAAGTACGGGGCGGAGACGGATGTCAGGACGCTCGTGGTCCTCGGCCGGCCCGCGGTCCTCGCCTCGGATCACACCATGAAGATCGAGATCGATCTCGGGAGCGGCGGATCCGGCGGACCGGTCGAGCAGGGCCCGTTGGCCAGAACGCTGTCCGTGGCCTTCGACGCGCAGGACCGGGGAGGCTACTTCGACATCACCGTGTGGAGCAGGACCGGAGCCCTCCCGGACGACAGGGCCCTCCTCGGCATCGCCGAGAAGATCCTCCCGGCGATCCCCGAACGGACGGTGTGAGAGGCGGTCGGGGATCGCAGCGGCGTGCTGGACACCGTCCAGGGCGATCACGGACCACCTAGGGTGTGCGGTATGACGCTGCAGCTTGTTCAGGTGAACTTCAAGGCACGGGACGACTCGGCACTTGGTCGCTTCTGGGCGGAGGTCCTCGGCTGGAGTGTCTCCAGTGAAGGGCCCGGGGTCACCAACCTGGAACCGGTGGGCTTCGACTGGCCGGACCCGTCCGCCGTCTGCGTCGATCTCGTCCGCGTCCCGGACCCGGAGAGCGTGCGGTACCGCGTCCACCTCGCGCTCGCCACGACCTCCGACACCCACCGGACGGAGTTGATCGCACGCGCGAAGGAACTCGGGGCGACGCACGCGGATGCGGGCCACGACGACGCACCGTGGACGTTGATGGCCGATCCGGAAGGCAACAAGTTCAGCGTCCTGGAGCCCCAAGAGCTGTACCGGGACACAGGGCCGATAGCCGCCGTGGTCGTCGACTGCGCCGATCCACGGGCGATGGTCCGGTTCTGGGGCGAGGCGATCGACTGGACCGTCCACGAGCTGACCGACGACCGCGCCCTGCTGCGCTCCGTCAGGGGTGTCGGGCCGTACCTGGAGTTCCGCCGCGCACCTGACGACGACGTCGTAGGAAGCCGCGTCCACCTCGACGTGATGTCCGACCCCGTCGAGGACCAGGCGAAGCAGGTCGCCCGACTCGAAGACCTTGGCGCGACCCGGGCCGACGTGGGGCAGGGCGACGTCTCCTGGGTCGTCCTGACCGACCCTGAAGGCAACGAGTTCTGCGTCCTCGGCCGGGGCTGACAGACACCCCGGCGGTTCGCCCACCGCGGTGCGTCAGCGCGCGACGCCTGACCGCGCACTACAGCAACACGCGGAACCCGACGCAGTGCCGCCGTGCACGACGACGGCCGGTACCGCATGCGTCTGCACGCCCGTATCCAAGGTGTGAGAAACACCTGACAGTGTCAAGTAAATCTCGCACTGCCAAAGCCCCTTGCTGCCTGGCTACCTTCAGGGCCACACCCCCACCACCCGCGCGGGCCCGGGGTTCACGCCGTCAGAATGCAAGGAGAAAGTGCGTGTTCGAACGCATAGCCGAATTGGCGATCCGCCGGTCCCGGCTGGTCCTCGTCATCACCGCCGTGGCCGTGGTCCTCATGGGAGTTCTGGGCGCCGGCGCGTTCGGCAAGCTCCTGCCCGGTGGATTTGACGACCCGTCGTCCCAGTCCAGCAGGGCCGAGGCGGTCATCAGCGACAAGTTCGGCGGGGAGTCCAACCTGGTCCTGCTGGTCCGGGCCCCCGAGGGTGGCGTCGACGCGGCGGCCGTCAAGCAGCAGGGCGCGAAACTGGCGGCCGGTCTGAAGGAGGAGGACACGGTCGCGAACGTCATCTCGTACTGGGACACGGGCAACCCGGACCTCCGCTCCAAGGACGGCAGTCAGGCGATGGTGCTCGCCCATGTGAAGGGCGGTGACAGCGAGGAGCGGGAGAACGCCAAGGAGATCATCGACGAGTACACCGGTGCGAAGGGCGCCGGGCTCACCGTCGAGGCCGGCGGCACCGCTGCCGTGGGCGACGACATGGGGACCTACTCCTCCAAGGACCTCGTACTCGCCGAGGCGATCGCGGTGCCCCTGACCCTCCTGCTGCTCCTCTTCGTCTTCGGCAGTGTGGTCTCGGCCCTGCTGCCGCTGGTCATCGGACTCATCGCGATCGTGGGTACCTTCGCGGAACTCTTCGTCCTCGGCAGCGCCACCAGCATCTCCATCACCGCCACCAACCTGACCACCGCCCTGGGACTCGGCCTCGGCATCGACTACGCGCTGCTGATGGTCAGCCGGTTCCGCGAACGGCTCGCGAAGGGCGCGAGCGTGGACGACGCCGTCCGGCACACCGTGCACACCGCGGGCCGTACGGTCGCCTTCTCCGCCGCCACGGTGGCGGTCGCGCTCGCCGCGCTGCTCGTGTTCCCCCAGTACTTCCTGCGCTCGTTCGGGTACGCAGGGGTCGGTGTCGTCGCCATCGCCGCCATCAGCACCCTGCTCGTGATGCCGGCCCTGCTCAAGGTCCTGGGGCATCGGGTGGACAAGGGGCGGCTGCCCTGGGCGGGGAACGCGAAGCGGCAGGACTCCAGGCTCCCCTTCTGGGGCCGGCTGGCCCGTACGGCCATGCGGCGTCCCGCCCTCACCGCGATGCCGGTCCTCGCAGTGCTGCTGCTGGCGGCGAGCCCGCTGCTGGGCATCACCATCGGCATCGCCGACGAGCGCTCCCTGCCCGAGGACGCCAGGAGCCGCCAGGTCTCGGCCGCACTGGAGAAGAACTTCAACGGCAGCGACGCGGCGGCCATCCACGTGGTCATGGACGAGGCGGTCGGCAGGGCACCGCTGGACGCGTACGCGGGCAAGCTCTCGGAGCTCGACGGCGTGGTCCGCGTCGAGGCGTCCACCGGGACCTACACCGACGGCCGTGCCACCGCGCCCGGTCCGCGCAACACCGCGCTCGGCCGCCCCGAGGCGCAGCGGATCAACGTGGTGAGCGACCTGACACCGATGTCGGAGGCGGCCCAGGGCCTGGTCAAGGACGTGCGAGCGGTCGAAGCGCCCGAGGGGACGGACCCCTTGGCGGGCGGCAGGGACGCCGCACTGGTCGACTCCAAGGACTCCATCACCAGCCTGATTCCGCCGGCCGGCGGCCTGATCGCCCTCACCACCTTCCTCCTGCTGTTCCTGTTCACCGGCAGCGTGGTGCAGCCGCTGCGGGCGCTGGTGCTCAACATCGTCAGCCTGGGAGCGGCCCTCGGCGTCATGACGTGGATGTTCCAGGACGGCCACCTCTCCGACCTGTTCGGTTTCACGCCGCAGCCGATGGAGGTCTCGATGACGCTGCTGATGTTCTGCATCGCCTTCGGCCTCTCGATGGACTACGAGGTGTTCGTCACCAGCCGGATCAAGGAGCTGCACGACGCGGGCGCGGACAACGAGACCGCGGTGGTCAACGGGCTCGGGCACACGGGACGCATCGTCAGCGCCGCGGCCTGTCTGCTGGCGGTGAGCTTCTTCGCCTTCGGGACGGCCGGCATCAGCTACATGCAGATGTTCGGTCTGGGCAGCGGACTGGCCATCCTCATCGACGCCGTCGCCGTCCGCGGCGTCCTCGTGCCCGCCGCGATGCGCGTGCTCGGCCGCGCGGCCTGGTACGCGCCACCGTCCCTGCGCAAGGCGCACGACCGCTTCGGCCTCAGCGAGGGCGGCCACGAGCCTGCGCCACCGCCACAGCGGACGTACGAGAAGGACCCCACGGGAGTCTGATCCACGCGACGGTGATCACCCCGGCGGTGCCCGGTCCCGGCAGTGACAGTCGTGTCACCGCCGGGACCTTCGTGCTCCGCGTCCGCGGGGGTGTGCGGGCAGCGGATGCGTACCCCGGGTGTCTGCAGGAACCTGGAACCATGACCGAACCGCTCGTACCCCCTCAGGAGACCCCTCCCGTCGAAGGCTCCACGGCGGAGGCCCACGAGGAGCGCCCCGACGGCGGCATCTGGGAGCACCCCCGGATCTGGACGTGGATCATCCTCATCGGTGCGGTGATCTTCGCCGCCTTCTTCGTCGCCCGCGCCGTGTCGCTGATGTGACCGGCTCCGCCCGTCAGCCGAAGTCGTCGGGGACGATGCGGAGCTTCTGCGCGATGCGCGCGAGGGCCTTCTGGTCCGTGGTGTTGAGCGAGTCGAGGACGGTGCGGCGTACGGAGCGCAGGTGGGCGGGGGCCGCCCGGTCCACGGTGTCGAAGCCGGTGGCGGTCAGTTCGGCGAGCGTGTAGCGGCCGTCCGCCGGGTCGGGGGTCCGTACGATCCAGCCCCGCTGTTCACAGCGTTTGACGACGTTGGACAGGCGGGAGAGCGACCCGCTGGCGAGGAAGGCGAGTTCTCCCATGCGCAGCTTGCGCTGCGGAGCCTCGGAGAGGTGGCTGAGCACGAGGTACTCGAACAGGGTGAGGCCGTGCTCCTGCCGCAGCGGTGACTCCAGCTTGCCGGGCAGCAGCAGGACGAGGGAGATCAGCCCCGTCCACGCCGCCTTCTCCTGCTCGTCGAGCCATCGCAGCTCCTGATCGTCCTCGTGTTCTCCGGTGCCGCTCACGGGACCTCCCGTCATCACTTTGCGCTTGAAGTCATCGCTTGCTAGTCTCACTTTACGCGTGAAGTCATACAACGGGAAACGCGGCCCTGCGGACAGGAAGAGGGACCACCATGAGCACCGTCACTTTCGGCGTCACTCCGGGCTTCGGTGAGAAGCTCCACGAGGCCCTCGGCTACAGCGGAGCCGTCCGCGTCGGCGACCGGGTGGAGATCTCCGGCCAGGCGGGGGTGGACGACGATCTGGTCGTCCCCGACTCGCTGGAGGACGAGATCGTCCAGGCCTTCGACAACGTGGAGCGCACCCTCGCCACGGTGGGCGCGACGTGGAAGGACGTCATCCACGTCAACTCGTACCACAAGGTCGCACCGGGCGACGACGTCATCGGCGAGGACCACAACAGGGTCATGGCCGAGCAGTTCCGCCGTCGCCTCGGCGGCCGCGCGCCGATCTGGACCGAGACCGGCGTCACGGTCCTCGGCCTCGCCGCCATGCGTGTGGAGATCCGCGTCACCGCCATCGCCGGATCCGGGAACTGAACGCTGAGGCGCCGCTTTATGCGTGCTGCTCCGTGTAGTGCCTCCGGAGCAGGTCCGTTCCCCAGTCGTGGCGGACGTGGCGCCAGACCGAGTGGGCGTGGTTTCCGTCGTCCTGGGTGTTGTCGTACTCGATGAGGAAGTCCGGGGCGCGGACGCAGTAGTAGTGCCGGTCGCCGGGGACGAGGCCGCCGGCCCAGGCGAAGGAGACCGAACCCAGTCCGCGGGTCACCGCGTCCGACCAGCACTCCCGCGCGTACGCAGCGGGCGCGCGGTCGAGATAGCGGCGCACCAGGGACTCCAGGAGGCGCTGCTGACCGGGCGTCATGCGGTCGTGGGCCAGGCCGTCCGGCAGGACGGTCGGATCGGCGAAGGGATCGTCCCGGGTCAGGATGTCGTCCGGCGGCACGGCGGCGAAGAGCGCCTCGGCCCGCGCACCGCCGTCCAGATCCGTGATCAGCTCCCTGGCCAGGTCCTCCTCCGGGCCCAGGAGCCGGCGGCCGGCCTGGGGGCCGCTGCCGACGCGGGCCGGTTCCGAGCCGACGAAGTGCGGCGTCACCCGGATCCCGACCGCCGTGACCAGGACGTGCACCGCGAGGTGGTGGCCGTTCATCCGCCAGCCCCACGGTTCGTCGCCGTCCGGGTCGCCGAGCAGCCGTACCCAGTAGCGGTCCGCGCCCACGGACCCCTGCTGGGCGCGGCGATGCCGTTCCACCTCGATAGCCCCGCGCGCCAGCTCCGCTCCCGGCGCGCTGTGCGCCGTGGCCAGCAGCGCGTCGACCGCCTCACGCTGCCGGGCGTCGAGACCCTCGGTGGAGAGTCCGGGGCGCGGGCCCGGCAGGTAGGTCCACTCGCGCAGCTCCGGCGCGTCCAGCCGGTCCGGCCCTGAGCGCAGTTCACGCACCTGCTCCGGCTCCAGGGCGGCCAGCAGCGCATGCGCCGCCTCCCGCATCCCGGAGGCGATGTGCTTCGACGGGATCTCGCCCACGCTTCTCCTCCCGCTGACGGCCGCACGGCCGGCAACGGGCTTCATTCTGCGCGCGGAATCCCCTGCCCGCATGCCTCCGCGGTCAGGAAGCGCTCACCCGCACGCGCTCGCCGTCGCCCTCGGACGGGCCGGACGTTTCCAGGCGCCTATTGCACATATATTGCAGATGCAGTTCCAGCGCAGAAGGAGATGACCCGATGGGCGGACCAGTGGTACTCGGGATCGAGTCCTCGTGCGACGAGACCGGAGCCGGGATCGTCCAGGACGGAAGGCTGCTCGCCCACGTCGTGGCGTCGAGCATGGACGAGCACGCCCGATTCGGCGGGGTCGTGCCCGAGATCGCCGCCCGGGCGCATCTCGAGGCGTTCACCCCGGTCGTGCGTGAGGCCCTCGAACGGGCGGGGCTGGGACTCGGCCGGATCGACGCCGTCGCCGTCACGACCGGCCCCGGCCTCTCCGGCGCCCTCCAGGTCGGCCTCGCGGGAGCCAAGTCGCTCGCCTACGGGGCGGGCGTGCCGCTGTACGGGGTGCATCACCTCGCCGGACACGTCGCCGCGGACACGCTGGAGCACGGGCCGCTGCCCACGCCGTGCGTCGTGCTGATCGTCTCCGGCGGACACACCTCGCTGCTCCTCGTACGGGACCTGGTGCGTGAGCCGATCCTGCACCTCGGGGACACCCTCGACGACGCGGCGGGGGAGTGCTTCGACAAGGTCGCCCGCATCCTCGGCCTGCCCTATCCGGGCGGACCCGCGATCGACCGCGCGGCACGGGAGGGCGACCCCCGCGCCGTCGACTTCCCCCGCCCCCTCACGCGCCCCGGCGACGATCCGTACGCCTTCTCCTTCTCGGGACTCAAGACGGCCGCGGCCCGATGGGTCGAGAGGCAGCGGCTGCGCGGCGAGGAGGTGCCGGTGGCCGACGGTGCCGCCGCCCTGCAGGAGGCCGTCGCGGACGTGCTGACCCGCAAGGCGCTCGCCGCCTGCCGCGCACACGACGTGCGGACACTGATCGTGGTCGGCGGTGTGGCCGCGAACTCCCGGGTCCGGGGCCTGGCCGAGGAACGCTGCGCCGCGGCCGGGATCGAGCTGCGAGTGCCGCCCATGACGCTGTGCACGGACAACGGCGCCATGATCGCCGCCGTCGGTGACCTCCTCGTCCGCGCCGGTGCCGAGCCCGCGCCGCTGGAGGTGTCCATCGATCCGTCGGCGCCGCTGGAGTACGCCTCCCTGACCCCGCTCCCGGCCCTCTCACCGCAGGCCGCCTGATACCGGCCGGCGCCGCACCCGACACCCGGCCCGCACACCCGGCCGGCGGCCGGCCCAGCCCTCGGCCGGAGTGGGCGAACGCTGAGCCGGACCGGGTGTCAGTGCTCCCGGCCATACTCGTGCCGCGGCGCCACCCGGGCTCCGCGGTACGAGGGGAGCGACATGGCCGAGGTGCTGGTCTTCCATCACGGACACGGACTGACCGCCGGCGTCCGCGAGTTCGCCGAGCGGTTGCGACGGGCCGGACACACCGTCCACGCCCCGGACCTGTACGAGGGGCGGGTGTTCGACACCCTCGAGGAGGGCATCGCCTACGCCGGGAGCACCGGCTTCGGCACGATCACCGCGCGCGGAATCGCCGCCGCGGAGCAGCTGCCGCCGGAGCTTGTCCATGTCGGCTTCTCACTCGGCGTCCTGCCGGCGCAGAAGCTGGCCCAGACCCGCCCCGGCGCGAAGGGCGCGCTGCTGCTCGAGTCGTGCGTGCCGATCGCCGAGTTCGGCGGCACCTGGCCCCGGGACGTCCCGGTCCAGGTCCACGGCATGGACGCGGATCCCTACTTCGCCGGGGAGGGCGACGTGGACGCCGCCCGCGCGCTCGTGGGGACGGCGACGGACGGCGAGCTGTTCCTGTACCCGGGCGACAGGCACCTGTTCACCGACAACAGCCTGCCGTCCTACGACGAACCAGCCGCGGAGCAGGTCGCCCGTCGAGTGCTCGGCTTCCTCGACCGCGTCGAGTAGCAGGCACCTCGCGGACCGGTGAGGCGGCGAACAGCGCGTGCACGGCCGCCGGGAGCGAGGAGCAGCAACGAGAGGCCGTGGACCATGGCCTGCACCGTGGTCGACACGGCCTCCGCGGCCACCTCGGGGACGGTGGAGCGGACGTACTCCGAGATGGCCGCGGTGGCGGTGAACCGTTCCTCGTTCGCGGGCTCGCAGGGCTCGGCGAGCATCACCCGGCACGAACCGACGGAGGAACAGGACCGGCGCCCCGGCTCCCGGGGCTCGTCTCGGGTCACTGCGACTCGGCCGATCGGTGGGTTCCCGGCTCTGTCGGGGTCATGGTTCGCAGGACCGCTGACAGACTGGCGCGCCCGTAGCGAAGGAGAGGCATGGCAAAGCTCATCTACTCGATGGTCACCTCGCTCGACGGCTACGCCGAGGCGGCCGAGGGCGACCTCGGCACCGGGGCCGAGGACCCGGAGGTGCACACCTTCATCAACGACCTCTTCCGCCCCGTCGGCACCTACCTCTACGGCCGGCGGATGTACGAGACGATGGTCTATTGGGAGACCGCGCACACCGAACCCGACCAGCCGCCGCACATCCTGCAGTACGCCCGCGACTGGCAGGCCGCCGAGAAGGTCGTGTACTCCACGACGCTCGAGTCGGTGTCGAGCGCGAAGACCAGGATCGAGCGGACCTTCGACCCGGAGGCGGTGCGCCGGCTCAAGGCCGAGGCCGAGGCCGACCTCACCGTCGACGGCCCCACCCTCGCGGCCCAGGCGATCGCGGCCGGTCTGGTGGACGAGTACCACCTGTTCGTCACCACCAGCGTGGTCGGCGGCGGCAAGCGCTTCTTCCCCGACGGCGTACGCCTCGATCTGGACATGGTCGAGGAGCGTGCCTTCGACAGCGGACTGGTCTACGCGCGCTACCGGACCCGCTGAACCGCACCGGCCGGTCCCACCGGTCGCGGACGCCGGGGCGAAGGCGGCCCGCCTCACCCCTCTGCGAAGATGACGACCATGGCCTCGCCCTCGTCCTCCTCGGCGACTTCGGCCGCGTCCACTACGGCGAGGGCCTCCTCATCGGCTACCGCTGGTACGACACGCGCCGGATGCCCGTCGCCTATCCGTTCGGCCACGGGCTGTCCTACACGACGTTCTCCTACGACGACGTCGACGCCGTGGTCCGGTCCGACGGCGCCGAGCCGGAGGTGGAGGTCACGGTGACCGTCACCAACACCGGTGACCGGCCGGGCACCGAGACCGTCCAGCTCTATGTCACGGACCCCGAATCGACCGTGAGCCGGCCCGCCCAGGAACTGCGCGCGTTCGCGCGGGTCGCCCTGGAGCCCGGTGAGAGCTCCCTGGTCACCTTCGCCCTCGGCCGTCGGGCCTTCGCCTTCTGGAGCGAGACACTGGACCGGTGGGTCGTCGAGGGGGGCACGTTCGGCCTGCGCGTCGGCGCCTCGTCCCGCGACATCCGCCTGGAGACCGCCGTCGCACTCAGCGGCGACGACATCGCCCTCCCGCTCCGGTCCGACTCCCCGGCCGAGGATTGGCTGTCCCACCGCGACGCCGGGCCGTGGCTCCGCGAGGCGGTCGGGGACCAGGGCTTCGGCGCGATCCTCTTCGACCCGCACAGCGGCCAGATGATCCGTGCGATACCGCTGCGGCGGCTCTCCCGCTTCCCCGGATTCCCCCCTGAGCGAGGAGCAGATCGAAGAAGGGGTCGCACGATTCGCTGGGCCTTCGCCGTTCGCCCGCATCGGCTCGGAGAACGCCGGGTGAGTCGCATCGCCGTGCCCCCGTGCCAGGCTGCCCGTGGCCGTTCCGGGCACTGGGCGGCAGGTGAGGGCTACGCCTTCTGGGGCTGTAGGTAGCGGGCCAGCAGGTCGTCCAGGCTCACCACGCCGGAGAGAGCGCCGGTGGCGTCGCGGACCACCGCCAGGGTGGACCGGCGTCGCCGCAGCAGCTCGATCGCGTCGGCCACCGTGGCGTCCTCGGCCAGTTCGGGCACGGGGCGTGCCAGGGCGCGGGCGGTGGTGGGGCGTCCCTGGGCGCGTGCGACCAGGACGTCGCGCGTATGCAGCGAGCCGAGCACGTCCGCGTCCGCGCGTACCAGCAGTCGGGTGCGGTCGGTGGCGGCGGCCAGGGCGAGGATCTGTTCCGTGTCGGCGTCCGCGTCGACGGCGGTGATGTCGGCGGCCGGGACCCGCAGGTCGCGTACCGGGGTCTCCGGTTCGGTCAGTGAGCGGGCCAGCAGGTCGGAATCGGTCTCGCTGATCAGGCCGAGGCGTTCGGACTCCGCCACGAGGTGCGTGAGCTGTTCGCGGTTGTGGACGGAGGCCAGTTCGCCGCGCGGGGTGACCCGGCACAGCCGGACCAGGGCGTTGCTGATCCGGTCGAGGATCCGGATGAGCGGACGTACCGCCTTGACGACGGCCCGGAAGGGCGGGGAGAGGAGCATCGCGGAGCGCTCGGGGTGCGCGATGGCCCAGGACTTGGGGGCCATCTCGCCGAGCACCATGTGCAGGAACACGACCACGATCATCGCCACGGCGAAGGCCACGCCGTAGCTGAGTGCGGTGGGTAGGCCCAGCTTGTTCAGCAGCGGGTCCAGTTCGTGGGAGATCGCGGGCTTGGACACCGAACCGAGGCCCAGAGTGCACACGGTGATGCCGAGCTGGGCGCCGGCCAGCATCAGCGAGAGCTCCCGCATGCCGGCCAGTGCCGCCTTGGCGCCGCGCTGTCCGTCGGCCACGGCCTTCTCCACGCGGTGCCGTTTGGCGGCGACCAGTGCGAACTCGGCCGCCACGAAGAACCCGCTGCCGATGAGCAGCAGGACGGTGACGAAGAGCGCGATGGGGAAACTCATGCCTGCTCCTGCGCCTTCTCGGTCGTCCGCTCGATCCGGATCCGCTCCGGTACGTGCCGGTCGAGGGTGCGTACGTCGATCGCCACGTCGCCGCCGTCGGGCAGCGTGACCGTCAGGTGGTCGCCGATGGCCGGGAAACGGCCGAGCCGGTCGACGATCAGGCCGGCCACCGTGTCGTAGTCCTCGTCCTCGGGCAGTTCGATACCGGTGACGGCGGCGACCTCGTCCAGGCGCCGCCCGGCGTCCACCAGCCAGCCGTCGCCGTGCGCGACCGCCACCTCGGTGACGGTGTCGGACTCGTCGGCGATGTCGCCCACGAGTTCCTCGGCGACGTCTTCGTAGGTGACGACCCCGGCCACACCGCCGTGCTCGTCGAGGACGACGGCGAACTCGTCGTCCAGCTCGCGCATGCGTTGCACGGCGTCCGGCAGCGGCAGGGTGGCCGGCAGCAGCAGTGGCCTCCGGGCCAGCGCGCCGGCCGTGGTGGAGGTGAGCCGGCCGGCGGGCAGCCCCATCAGTTCCCGCACGCCCAGTACCCCCGGGACGTCGTCGGGGTGGTCTCCGAGCACGGGGTAGTTGGAGTGGCCGTGCCGGGCGATGAGGCCGACGGCCTCGGCCGCGGTGGCGTCCTCGCGGACGAAGACCGCGTCGACGCGCGGCACCATCACCTCGTGCAGCGTCCGCTCGGAGAACTCCAGGGCGTGGTCGATCAGCTCTGCGGTGCCGCGCGGCAGCTGTCCCTGCTCGTGGGACTCGCCGATCAGGTGGCCCAGTTCCTCCAGGGTGGCGCCGTGGTGCAGTTCCTCGACCGGCTCGATACCGATCCTGCGCAGCAGCCTGTTCGCTGCGCCGTCGAAGATCCGTACCACCGGGCCGACGACCTTCAGATAGGCCAGCGTGGATCCGGCCAGCGACTTCGCCAGCCGTTCCGGGACGGCGATGGCGAGGTTCTTCGGGGCCAGCTCGCCGAGCACCATCTGCACGACCGTGGCCAGGACGAAGGCGAGCACGACGGAGATGCCGGTGACCGCGCCGTCGGGGATGCCGAGCCCGGACAGGACCGGCCGGAGCAGCGCCGAGACGGACGGCTCGGCGAGGAAACCGACGACCAGACCCGTGACGGTGATGCCGAGCTGAGCGCCCGACAGCATGAACGACAACCGCTCCAGCACCGTCAGGGCACGGGCGGCCTTCCGGTCCCCGGCATCGGCCTCACGGGCCAGGGCGAGCCGGTCGGCGGAGACGTACGCGAACTCCTGGGCGACGAAGTAACCGGTGCCCGCGGTCAGCGCGAACACCGCCAGCACGCCCAGCCAGGCTTCCACGGCACTCACCGGACACCACTCCACCGCTTGCCGTGCTCGGGAAGTACCGGGCGCGATGGCCGGGGACCGGGCCCCGACGGGCCCGTCGATCTGGCGGACAAGCGATGACTCCTCGTCTAGGCGTGCAGACAGCGAAACGATTCCGACCGAGAACAGGTTCCCGACGGCGAGCCGGAGCGAACGCCACGACGCGAGGCGGGTGAACCGCGGGACAGGGCCCCTGCCGAGAGTTCGGCAGGGGCCCTGAGCGGTGACGCTACTTCAGGTGCCGTGTGAAGAACTGGGCCGCGGAGTCCCCCGCGTGCTGCGGGACGCCGGTGTGCCCGCCCATGTTGGCGTGCAGGGACTTCTCCTTGGAACCGAAGGCGTCAAACAGGTCCAGGGACGCCTGCCGGTCGTTGCCCTCGTCGTCCCACTGCAGCAGGACGTGCAGCGGAATGGTGACCTGCCGGGCCTCCTCGAACATGACGCGAGGCACGAGACTCCCCGCGAACAGGCCGGCGGCCCTGATGCGCGGCTCGACCACCGCCAGCCGGACACCGATGGAGATCACTCCGCCCGAGTACCCGACCGGACCGTCGATCTCGGGGAGCGACAGGAAGACGTCCAGCGCGGCCTGCCATTCCGGGACCGCCTTGTCGACCAGCGGGAGGATGAGGGCGTCGACCGTCTCGTCGGGGACCGGCAGGCCGGCCTGCATGGCCCGGCGCAGGTCGGTGCGGGCCTGGTCGAGGGCGGGCCAACCGGGCCGGTCGCCGCTTCCGGGGAGCTCGATGGTGGCCGTGGCGAAGCCTTCCGCCGCGGAGTGCCGGGCTCGGGCCACCAGCCGGGGGTACATCCTGCGCAGCCCGAGCGTGGGGTGGCCCAGCAGGATCAGCGGCACCGGTGCGGAAGCGGACGCGGTTTCGGGCGTCCACAGGAAGCCGGGGATCTCACCGAGGGTGAATGCGCGTTCGAGGACGCCGTCGTCGAGGCGTTGCTCGGAAGTGACATGCATGGTCGTGCCTTTCGGGAGTGCACTGGGACGGCGCTCCCGGACGACCTGCCTATCGCCCGACCGTGACCCCGGAGGGGAGCACCCATGTCGATACTGTGTTCACGGGTACCACCTCCTCGCTCTCTCGCACGGTCTCCGGGAATGTAGCAGTGGCCGGCAGTCGTCTGCCAACGGTTATTCGGAGCCTCCCCGAGCGGCGCCACGAGGACCCCGCCACGCCACCCCGGACACGTCTCAGCGCCCCGGCCGTGGCCCCACCGCCGCGGCAGGTGCGGATCCGCCGCCCTGGCCGTCCGTCCCGGCCCGTCCGCGCCCCCGGTGGCGGTACACGACGTATGGCCGTACCAGGTATCCCAACGGAGCCGTGAAGGCGTGGACCAGGCGGGTGAAGGGCCAGAGGGCGAAGAGGGCCATCGCGAGGAGGGCGTGCAGGCGGTGGACGAGGGGCGCCTCGGCCATCGCCGGGACATCGGGTGCCAGGGTGAACAGGCTGCGGAACCAGACGGAGACGCCCAGCCGGTAGTCGTTTTATTGCACATTGCATTATTTGTCATGCGCATATTCTTGGTGCGTGAATACTTTCGGCCAGGAATGGCGGAGTGAATCGTGCCGGATTCCTGTCCGCTGGTAATTCACCCCACGTCGGCCCGCCGTCCGGCGCTCTTCCGGTGCGTATTCGCGCCATAACGGTGCGCGCGCCCCGCTTTTCCGCGCATACGCCCCGGCGGGTGAACCCCTCCTACCGCCAGGCGTGGGCGCCCACGAGTTCCTCGGAGATCTGCCAGACGCGCCGCGCGTCCTCCGTACCGCGCAGGCGGCCGTACAGCTTCTGCTCCGCCGGCGGGCCGCCCAGGTGTCCGGGCCCGCTCGGTCCGTAGAAGCCGCCGCCCGTGGCCCCGGGTTCGGGGGCCGTGGCGGCGTGCAGGGCGGGCAACTGCGCCGTGTGCACCGTTCCGACGACGACGCCGCGGGCGGACAGGGCGCGGATCAGGCGTACGCCCAGCGTGTCCCGGGCGCGGCCGACCTCGGGGCGGGCGGCGAGCAGGCTCGTCGGTGCGACTCCCGGGTGGGAGAGGTTGCTGGTGATGCCCCAGCCCGCCGCTTCGCTGCGCCGGTGGAGTTCGAGGCCGAAGAGACCGAAGGCGATCTTCGACTGGCTGTAGGCGCGCATGCCGTCGTAGGAACGCTCCCAGTTCAGGTCGTCCCAGTTGATGGCGTTGCGGTTCGCCGCGACGCTGATCTGGGACGTCACACGGGCCCGCCCGGCCCGTAGCAGGGGGAGGAGATGGTTGACCAGGGCGAAGTGCCCCAGGTGGTTGGTGCCGAACTGCAGCTCGAAGCCGTCGGCCGTCGTCCGCCGGTCGGGCGGGGTCATGACGCCGGCGTTGTTGACGAGGACGTGGATGGGACGGCCCTCGTCCAGCAGCGTCCTGCCCAGCTCCGCGACGGACGCGAGCGAGGAGAGGTCGAGGGCGCGCAGGGACACGTCCGCGCCGGGGACCCGCTCCCGGATTCCGGCGGCCGCCCGTTCGCCCTTGCGCGGATTGCGGACCGGCATGACGACCTGCGCGCCGGCGGCGGCCAGACGCGTCGCGATGCCGAGTCCGATCCCGTCGCTCGCTCCGGTGACGACGGCGCGCCTCCCGGTCAGGTCGGGAACGGTGATGTCGATGTCCTTGCGTGGCATGTCTGCTCCCCACGATGTCGTTGCCTCCACCGTCACCCCGGCGGCCGGACCCATCCAGGGACTCCCGATCCACCGATGCGCGCGGTCGCGTAGCGGCGTCGGAAACGGGGCCGGCGGACCGTGGACAAGCGCGAGAGGGGGATCGGCGGACCGTGGATAAGCGCGGACGCGCACGCTAGAAAGAGACCGGTACGAGAGGGAGAGGGCGCATGGAGATCGACCGGGCCGGGCTCGCGGCGTTCCTGCGGCGCCGCAGGGAGCTGCTGCAACCCGAGGACGTCGGCCTCCCACGCGGACCGCGGCGCAGGACCAGCGGGTTGCGCCGCGAGGAGGTCGCCGAGCTGTGCCACATGTCGACCGACTACTACGCCCGGCTCGAGCGCGAGCGCGGCCCGCAGCCGTCCGAGTCGATGATCGCCTCGATCGCGCAGGGGCTGCACCTCTCCCTCGACGAGCGGGACCACCTGTTCCGCCTCGGTGGCCACGCTCCGCCGGCCCGGGGTACGGGCGCCGTCGGCGAGCACATCAGCCCCGGCCTGCTGCGCATCCTCGACCGGCTGGACGACACGCCGGCGGAGGTCGTCACCGAGCTGGGGGAGACGCTGCGCCAGACCCCGCTCGGCGTCGCCCTCACCGGCGACACGACCCGCTACGCCGGCCCCGCGCGCAGCATCGGCTACCGCTGGTTCACCGACCCCGTCACCCGCGGGCTCTACGCGCCGGAGGATCACGCGTTCCTCTCCCGGATGTTCGCGTCCGGGCTGCGTGAAGTCACCGCCCTGCGGGGCCCCGGCTCCCGGGCCGCCCACTACGCCGAGCTGCTCCTCGCCCGCAGCGACGAGTTCCGCGCTCTGTGGGACAAGCAGGAGGTCGGCGTCCGGCCCCACCACGTCAAGCGCTTCAGCCATCCGGAGGTCGGCGCCCTCGAACTGAACTGCCAGACGCTCCTCGACCCGGACCAGTCACACCGACTGCTCGTCTACACGGCGGTCCCGGGCAGCGAGAGCCACGACCGGCTGCGCCTCCTCGCGGTCATCGGGCCGCAGGCGCGGGCACTGCGCTGATCAGGGCACGGCGCGCGTCGGCCGCCGTGCCGACGGTCGCCGTCACAGGAACCGGCGGATGGGCTGGACGGCTGCCTCACGGGCGCGCTGGAGCAAGGAACGCCGCTTCCAGGCGCCCTTGCGGATCGGCTCGGCCGCCGCCTTGTCGGCCTCGAAGTGGGCGTCCAGGCCGGCGGTGAACTCCGCGTCCAGGACGGCCAGCATGACTTCCTCGTCGTGGTCGAGGGAGCGCCGGTTGAAGTTGGTCGACCCGACGAGCGCGGCCGTGCGGTCCACGGTGATGACCTTGGCGTGCATCATGGTCGGCTGGTACTCGTAGACCTTCACCCCGCAGGCGAGGAGATCGTCGTAGTAGTGCTGTCCGGCCAGCCGGCAGACGCGCTTGTCGGTGTGCGGGCCGGGCAGCAGGATCTCCACCTCCACGCCGCGCCGTGCGGCGGCGCACAGGAGTTCGATGAAGTAGCTGTCCGGGGAGAAGTAGGCGGTGGTCAGCCGGAAACGCTCCTCGGCGGACTCGATCATGACCCGGATCAGGGTCTGCATGTCCTGCCAGCCGAAGCTGGCCGAGCCGCGCACCACCTGCACCACCGCGTCGCCGTGGGGCTGGTGGGGGGTGAAGCGGTCGCGGTCGTCGAAGAGTTCGTCGTGGCACTCGGCCCAGTTCTGCGCGAACGCGGCCGCGATGCCGTCCACGGCCGGTCCCCGCACCTGGACGTGGGTGTCCCGCCACTCGCCGGGGTTGCGGGCGTCGCCGCACCACTCCTCGGCGATGCCCACGCCGCCGGTGAAGGCCATCTGCTCGTCCACGACCAGGACCTTGCGGTGGCAGCGGTGGTTCTGCTTGAGCGGCGACAGGTGCGCGGGCTTGCGGAACCAGGCCACCTGGACGCCGACCCGGTCCATCTCGGCGAGCAGGTCGCTGTCGATGAGCCGGCTGCCGAAGCCGTCGAGGAGCAGCCGCACGCGCACGCCGGCCCGGGCCCGCTCCGCGAGGGCGTGCGCGAATTCGCGCGCGATCTCGCCCTTCCAGTACACGAACGTCATCATGTCCACGGTGTGCTCGGCGGAGCGGATGGCGTCGAGCATGGCGGGGAAGATCTCGTCCCCGTTGCGCAGCGGAAGCAGGGCGTTGCCCTCGGTCGCCGCGATGCCGATCAGACGCTCCAGGCGGCGCCGTATCCGCACGGTTCGTTCCGTTACCGCACCGTCGTCCGCCGCACGGACGGAGGCCGACGGGACCTCCTGGACACTGGTCATCCCTGTTTCCTTTCGAAGCGCGCAAGGGGAAGCGACAGTTCCCGGTGAACCCGCCCCTGAGCCGTCGGCCGACGCCGACGACGCTGCGTCTGCCCTGTCCGCCGCCGTGCATGCGCGTCGTCCCGTGAGGCGTCGTTCCCGGCCGGTCCGCCGGAACATCCCCAGGCCCCGGCGGGGCTTCCGGAATAACCGGAGGCGTGCTGACCGCGGCACGGCTAGCATCCGCTGTCGGATCCCCGCCGCCGACCGATCGAGGAAACCGCCCATGCCGCGCCGCCCGACCGTCTCGATCGAGGAATTCCCCGTCTCCGACCCCGAGGCAGGCCCCTACGGGATTACCGCCGGACCCGACGGCGCGGTGTGGTTCACCATGGTCCACCACGGGCGGATCGGGCGCGTCGCCCCGGACGGCGCCACCGACTCCCACGCCCTGGAACCGGCTTCCGGCGGACCGTCGACCATCACGGCGGGGCCCGACGGAGCGCTGTGGTTCACCGAGTTCCGCGGCCACCGGATCGGCCGGATCACCACGGCCGGTCAGGTCACGTCGTTCCCGCTGCCCACGCCGGACGCCGGGCCGTTCGGGATCGTGGCGGGCCCGGACGGCGCGCTGTGGTTCACGGAGGCGAGCGCCGACCGCATCGGCCGGATCACGACCGACGGCCGGGTCGGCGAGTTCCCCCTCCCCGTCTCGGGTGCCTTCCCCTCGGGCATCGCCGCCGGCCGGGACGACCGGCTGTGGTTCACGATGAACCAGGCGAACGCGATCGGAGCCATCGCTCCCGACGGCGCCGTCGACGTCCATCCGCTGCCCGCACCGGACGCCGCCCCCGTCGGCATCGCGGCCGGGGCCGACGGCGCGATGTGGTTCGTCGAGATCGGCGCCGGGCGGATCGGGCGGATCACCCCGGACGGCACGATCGACGAGTTCGCCCTGCCCGACCGCGGGTCCCGCCCGCACGCCATCGCCGCCGGCACCGACGGCGGCTGCTGGTTCACCGAGTGGGGAGCCAACCGGGTCGGGCGGATCACCCCCGACGGCGAGATCGACGAGTACGACCTCCCCACCCCGGCCTCGGAGCCCCACGGCATCGTCCAGGGACCGGACGGCGCGATCTGGACCGCCCTGGAGAACGGGACGATCGCCCGCCTGACGACACGCTGACCACGGGGCCGGTTCAGCGCCGGGCCGGCAAGCCGTCCACCAGGGCCCGGAGGCCGTCCGGGCAGGCGTCCCCGGCGGGCAGTACCGCCACGATCCGCGGCGAGCGCCCCGTGGATCGCCGCGGTGCCGATGACTTTCCCTCCCGCCGCCGGTCAGCACTCCTACGTACACGTGCGTAGGAGGAGAGACCGATGTCAAGCCTCATGGTGGACTTCATCATCTCGCTCGACGGCTACGGCGCCGCGGAGGGATGGCCGGGCTTCTGGGGCATGGAGGGGCCCGAGTACCTCGCCTGGCTGGAGGAGGATTCGCACAAGGAGTACACGACCCTCATGGGCGCCACGACGTACCGGCTCATGTCGGGGTTCGCCGCCCAGATGCCCGACGACCCGGGGATGGCGCTCCTGGCCGCGTCGCCCAAGGTGGTGTTCTCCTCGACCCTGGAGGCGCCGCTGTCGTGGACCGCTTCGGAGCTGAACCGGGAGGAGCCCGTGGCGGCCGTACGGGAGATGAAGCGGGACGGGCGCCCGCTGCGCACCCTCGGCAGTCTCACCCTGTGCCGGTCGCTCATCGCGGCGGGCGTGGTCGACCGCTTCCGCGTGGTCGTCTTCCCGGTCATCACCGGCGCCACCGGGAAGGACCGCATCTTCGACGGCTATCCCGACCTCGCCCTCGACATGGTCGAACACCGCACGTTCGACGGCGGGCTCCAGTTGCTGGAGTACGTCCCCAGGGTCCTCGACGGGCCGCCCGGCGCCGGCGACTAGGACCGGCCCGTGCCGAGCGCGAGCATCGCCTCGGCGACCTCGTCGGCCGACGCGTCGGGGATCGCGGTCGCCGCGTCCTCCAGCACGAGCAGCCGGGCGCCCGGGATCTCGCGCGCGATCGCCTCGGCGTTGCCGACGGGGAAGAACGGGTCGCGGCGGCCGTGCACGACGAGCGTGGGGATCGCGATCCCGGGCAGCCGCTCCCGCCAGCGGGGCGCGCAGTCCAGCGCGGAGAAGACCATGCCGAGCTGGTTGGCCAGGTGCACGGGGGGTTCGGCGCCGGGTGTGCGGTCCCAGACACGGGCGGCCGTCGTGCGCGCGGCGTCGGGGTCGTCGCCGAGGATCGCCGCACCGGCGGCGGCGAACTCCGCCACCGCCTCCCGGTCGGTCCAGTCCGGCATGGGATGCGCGAACAGGCGGCTCATCGTCTCCGCGTCGTGGTCGGGGAGGTCGGCGTCGGGCGGGCCGGGGGCGACCGCGCGGGTGCCGGCCAGGGTGAGCGCGGAGAACGCCTCCGGATGGTCGAGGGCGGCCACCTGGGCGACCATCCCGCCCACGCCGATCCCCGCGAGGTGCGCGGGCCCGCCGCCCAGGGCGCGCGCGAGCGCCGCCGCGTCGGAGGCGAGGTCCCGCAGGGTGTAGGCGGGCGCCTCCGGATCCGCCGTCGTCGACTCGCCGCTGTCGCGCAGGTCGTAGCGCACCACGCGCCGCCCGCCGGCGGCCAGTCGCTCGCAGAGCGCGTCGGGCCAGGACAGCATCGTCGTCCCGCCCGCGAGCAGCACGAGGGGCGCGTCGTCGTCACCGAACGACTCGACGCCCAGGGTCACTCCGTTGGCGTTGACGGTGCTCATCGGACCACCGTATCCGGCGTTGGACGGCCCGGCCGGTCCGGCGGGCGGGGGCGGGGGAGGGGCCTGCACGCTCACGTCGCCCCGGGCAGGCCGAGGGAGGCCATAATCCGTGCGTGACCCTCACCCCGCGACGCCTCGCCCTGGCCACCCTGGACCGGCAACTCCTGCTCGAACGCGAGCGCCTGGAGGTGGCGGAGGCGGTGCGCCGGGTCTGCGCGCTGCAGGCGCAATCACCGGCGTCGCCGTACCTGGCGCTGTGGAACAGGGTGCGGGACTTCGCACCGGAGGACCTCGACGCGGCGTTCGCGGAGCGCCGGATCGTCAAGGCGAGCCTGATGCGGATCACCCTGCACGCCGTGCACGCCGAGGACCACGCGCCCTTCCGCGCGGCCATGCTGAGCACCCTGCGCGCCTCCCGGCTGTACGACCGCCGCTTCACCTCGACCGCGCTGACCCCCGCCGACGCCGACTCGGTCCTTCCGGAGCTGGCCGGGTTCCTCGACCGGCCCCGCACCGGCGCCGAGGTGGAGCAGGAAGTCACCGCACGGTTCGGCGAGGACGCGCACCGCGTGTGGTGGGCGCTGCGCACCTACGCGCCGATACACCACGGGCCCACTGGCGGGCCCTGGTCGTTCACCGCGCGCAACGCCTACCTGGCCGCCCCGGCGGACGCCGAGAACGGTCCGGGGGAGGCGGCCGCGGGGGTGCGGAGGCTGCTGCTCTCCTACCTGCGGGCGTTCGGGCCCGCCACGGCCCAGGACTTCGCCCGCTTCACCCTGCTGACGCGCGGCACCGTCGACGGGGCGCTGCACGAACTCGGCGACCGCGTGGTGCCGGTGGCGGGCCGGGGCCGCGCCGCCCTGTTCGACCTGGCGGAGGCCACCGTGCCGGCCGAGGACACCGAGGCCCCGCCCCGGCTGCTGCCGATGTGGGACAGCACCCTGCTCGCGCACGTCGTACCGGGACGGTTCCTGCCTCCCGAGTACCGCCCGGCGGTCGTCCGCCGCAACGGTGACGTGCTGCCCTGTCTGCTGGTCGACGGCCGGGTGGCCGGGGTGTGGCGCGCGGTCGACGGCGGACTGGAACTGACCGCCTTCCACAAGCTCGGCAAGGCCGCGTGGCGCGGGGTGACCGAGGAGGCGGAGAAGCTGTCGGCGCTGCTCGCCGACCGCGATCCGGCCGTGTACGGGCGCTACGGACACTGGTGGGAAAAGGGGCTCCCGGGTGCCGAACGCGTGACCGTGAAGGGCTGATCCCGGGCGGGGTCGGATTTTCCGGGAACCAGGTAAAATTACGTCAAAGGCGCCTTTGCGGTGCCTTGATCACTACTTGATCAACAGACCGCTCTTCTCGCATCGTCCGGAGGGGTCGCCATGGATCCGTGGCTTATCTGGTTGATCGTTTCGGCGGTCCTGATCGTGGCGGAGATCTTCACTCTGACCGCCGCGCTCGGAATGCTGGGTGCGGCCGCGCTGATCACGGCGGGATCCGCCGCGGCCGGCCTTTCGCCGCCTTTCCAGTTCCTGCTGTTCACCGTCGTCGCCACGGTCACCCTGCTGTTCGTGCGCCCCGTCGCCGTACGCCATCTCCTGCAGCCCCAGACCGAGCGGTTCGGCGTGGAGGCGCTGGTCGGCAAGGCCGCGTACGTCGTCTCCGAGGTGACGGGCATGGAGGGCAGGGTCCGTATCGGCGGTGAGGAATGGAGCGCCCGTTCCTACGACGAGACGTTGGTGATTCCCCGCGGGGCCACCGTCGACGTACTGGAGATCAGCGGCACCACCGCATTCGTCTATCCCCGGGAGTGACCATGGAAGTCTCGGCTTTCCTGATCGCCGGTGTGATCGTCGCGATTCTCGCGGTGTTCACCGTGGTGCGGGCGGTTCGCATCGTGCCCCAGGCCCGTGCCCGCAATGTCGAACGGCTCGGCCGCTACCATCGTACGCTGAAACCGGGGCTGAACCTCGTCATCCCCTACATCGACCGGGTCTATCCCGTGATAGACCTGCGCGAACAGGTCGTCTCCTTCAAACCCCAGCCGGTCATCACCGAGGACAACCTGGTCGTCGAGATCGACACCGTGCTGTATTTCCAGGTGACCGATCCACGCGCGGCCTTCTACGAGATAGCGAATTTCCTCCAGGCGGTGGAGCAGCTCACCGTCACCACCCTGCGCAACGTCGTGGGTTCGATGGACCTGGAGAAGACCCTCACCTCGCGCGACACCATCAACAGCCAGCTCCGCGGCGTACTGGACGAGGCCACCGGCAAATGGGGGCTGCGCGTGAACCGGGTGGAGATCAAGGCCATCGACCCGCCGCAGTCCATCAAGGACGCTATGCAGAAGCAGATGCGGGCCGAGCGCGACAAGCGGGCCGCGATCCTCGGCGCGGAGGGCCAGCGCCAGTCGCAGATCCTCACCGCCGAGGGCGACAAGCAGGCCGCCGTGCTGCGCGCGGAGGGCAACCGCACCGCCGAGATCCTCAAGGCCGAGGGGCAGTCCCGGGCCATCGACGAGGTCTTCCAGGCCGTGCACCGCAACGACCCCGACCCCAAACTGCTGGCCTACCAGTACCTCCAGGTGCTGCCGCAGCTCGCCCAGGGTTCGGGCAGCACCTTCTGGGTCATCCCCAGCGAGGTCACCTCCGCGCTCCAAGGCGTCTCCCGCGCTTTCACCGAAGCGCTGCCCCAGTCACCCGCCACCCGCGAGAGCCGCTCGGACGACGGTGCCGCCCAGGCCGCCAGCGACACGGCCCAGGCCGCGGAGGCCGCCGCCGAGGCCCTCGCCGACGCCGCCCGGGCCGACCGGGTGACCTCCGAGGCGATGCGCGCCACCCCCGTGACCGAGGACCGATGAGAACCCCGCCCGTCCATGCGAGGCCCCCATGTTCGACGTGCCCTTCTGGCTCTGGACCGTCTTCGCCGCCACCGTCGTCGTGTCGCTCACCGTCGACCTCCTGGCCCACCGCAGCGCACACGTCATCGGATTCAAGGAGGCGGCCGCCTGGAGCGGCCTGTGGGTGGGCCTGGCGCTCGTCTTCGGGGCGGTCGTCTTCCTCGTCCTCGGCCCGACCGCGGGCACGGAGTACACCACCGCGTGGCTGCTGGAGAAGAGTCTCTCGGTCGACAACCTCTTCGTCTTCGCCCTGATCTTCGCCTACTTCAAGGTGCCACGCGCCTACCAGCACCGCGTCCTCTTCTTCGGCGTCATCGGGGCGCTGGTGTTCCGCGGCATCTTCCTCGCCGCCGGTGTGGCCGTGGTCAACCGCTTCACCGCCGTGCTGTTCGCCTTCGCGGCCATCCTCTTCTGGAGCGTCTACAAGATCCTGAAGGGCGAGGAGGAGAGCTTCGACCCCGGCAAGAGCTTCGCCGTCCGGCTGCTGCGCAAGGTCATCCCCGTGCGGGACACCTACGCGGGCCCGAAGTTCTTCGTGAAGGAGGCCGGCAAGCACGTGGCGACGCCGCTGCTCGCCGTCGTCGCCGCGATCGAGGCGGCGGACCTGATCTTCGCCGTGGACAGCGTGCCCGCCGTGCTCGCGGTCAGTGACGACACCTTCATCGTCTACACCAGCAACGCTTTCGCCATCCTCGGCCTGCGGGCCCTGTACTTCATGCTCTCCGGGCTGCTCGACCGCTTCCACTACCTGAGCAGGGGGCTGGCGATCATCCTGGGGTTCATCGGCCTCAAGCTCATCCTCCAGGCGACCCACAAGATGGTCAGCCCCTCCGTGCCGGAGATCCCCTCGCCCGTGAGCCTGGCGGTCATCGTCGTGGTCCTCGCGGCATCGGTGTTCCTGAGCCTGCGGCGCCCGCCCGACACGGACGACGGGGACACGGGCGGCCCCGACGATGAAGTCCTGGCCTCACCCGAACATAAGAACGTAAAATAGGGGTAAAGTCTCACAAAGGGTCCGAATCCGTTCCCAGCGCGGATGTGAGAACGATGAGCAGTCACACACAGCAGACGAAGCAGACCCGCACCGCACCGCGGCAGGCCGACGCGCAGCGCCCTGCCATCTGCCCCACCTGCGGTCACTCCGTCCCGGCGGAGATCACCCGCCACAAGACCCTCGGGATCTACGTCCCGGTCTGGGGGCCGGGCACCTGCCGTAACCCCGACTGCGGCACCGGCGCAACCGGCCTCCGCCACTGACACCGCTCCGCCACCGGCATGCGGTGCCGAGGGGTCCGGCGCCCCGTCCGGGCTCAGCCGACGGCGGGACCCGCGATCGGCCTGCCCTCGAAGTCGTAGGGCCAGACGTTGGTCCGGCAGCCGTGCAGGCCCTTGATCTGCTGCATCATGACCGGTGCCGGCCGCCCCGCCCCGGGGCACCCCTCGTGGCCGTGGCCCAGGAAGTGCCCGACCTCGTGGTTGATGATCAGCGCCCGGTACGACGTCACGTCGTCCGCGTAGTACTGCGTGGCCAGCAGCCACCGCTTGAGGTTGACCATGACGTCCTGACCGACGTTGCAGTTGACCTCGCCGCCGGTGTCCAGGCCGTACCGGCCGCAGATCGTGTCCACCGTCCCCGCCGTGGCGAGCCGTACCCGGAAGTCGGAGGCGCCGCCCGACACCCGCCGGAACCCCACGATTCCGTCCGCCGTCCAGCCCCGCTCGTCGGAGAGGATCTCCTCGACCTCGGCCGCGACGTCCCGGGCCGGGATCCCGATGCCGTCCTCGACCTGGACCACGTAGGTCAGAGTCCGCCCGCTCCCGCCGACCCGTTCCCCGCCGCCGCCCGCGGTGGCGAACGTCCCCGGGCCGGACGACGGGATCGAGCCGGGATCGCGGTCCTTCCCCGTCCCCGTCGTCCCGTCGGCCTTCTCCTTCTCCGTCGCCTCGGCCTTCTCTGTCTCGACGACGTCGCGCGGCCCGGGCCGCACGGACGCGGACGGGCCCGGCGGGCCCGCCGGACCGGTGGCGCCGGCGGAGCGGTCTGCGGCGGCTTCCCCGCCCTCACGCAGGGCCAGACCGCCGGCGAGCACCAGCACCGCCCCGGCCGCGAGACCCGGCCACAGCAGACGCGACCGGACGCCCCGGCGGCGGCGCGCACCGCTGCCACGGCGCCCGCGGGACCCGCGGCGGTGCCGCCGGTCCGGCGCGGAGGGGGACGAGGGGGTCGATCGGCGCTCGTTCATGATCACGAAGCGTGCCGCGACGGTGTGATCGCCCGTGGACCGCTGTTGGACCGCTGTGTAACAGCCGTCACCCGCGCGGGGACGCCCGCCCGTTCATACGCATACTGAGACCCATGCCACGGGTCCTGATCATCGAAGACGACCGCGCCGTCCGCGACGGCCTGCGCCTCGCCCTGCGCCGCCAGGGGCACGAGGTCGCCGCCGCCGCGA
Organism: Streptomyces sp. WAC 04229; assembly: GCF_003947455.1. Classification (GTDB taxonomy): domain Bacteria; phylum Actinomycetota; class Actinomycetes; order Streptomycetales; family Streptomycetaceae; genus Streptomyces. The sequence goes on from NZ_QHJH01000011.1 coordinate 37,272, forward strand.
CGGGCGAGGAAGGGCTGGAGCTGCTGCGGTCGTTCCGGCCCGACGCCGTCGTCCTCGACCTGATGCTGCCCGGCATGTCCGGCCTGGAGGTGTGCCGCCGCGCACGCGCCCACGACCAGGTGCCGATCATCATGGCCACCGCCCGCGGCGACGACACGGACATCGTCGTCGGCCTGGAGGCCGGAGCCGACGACTACGTGGTCAAGCCGGTCCGCGCCCGGGTCCTGGACGCACGCATCCGCGCGGTGCTGCGCCGCGCCGGCGGCACCCCGGACGACCAGGGGACCCCGCGCACGGAACACCACGGCGACCTGGTCATCGACCGCGCCGGACTGACCGTCACCCACCAGGGGCGGCCCGTCGCCCTCGGCCCCTCGGAGCTGCGGCTGCTGCTCACGCTGTCCGCGTCGGCGGGCCAGGTCTTCAGCCGCCAGCAGCTCCTGGAAGCCGTGTGGGAGCACAGCTACCACGGGGACGCCCGCCTCGTGGACGCCTGCGTCAAGCGCCTGCGGGCCAAGATCGGCGAGCCCGCGGGCAGCCCCCGCCACGTCCACACCGTGCGCGGCTTCGGCTACCGGTTCGGGGCCCGGTGAGGGTTCCGCGGGCGCTGCGCGCGCTGAACGGGCTGCGCGTGCGGCTGGTGGTGGCCTTCACCCTCGTCGCCGTCGTGGCCACCGTGACCACCGGTGCGCTGACCTTCCGCGAGGCGCGCAACGGGGTCCTCCAGCAGAGCCAGGACACCGTGATCGAGGACTTCCGGCACCGGGTCAACACCCTGGCCCCCAACTACCGCTTCCCGCCCGACGCGGCCGACCTCCAGGCGTTCGCCGCCGACGTGGCGCGCAGCGGCCGGTCCCAGACCTGGCGGGTGCTCGCCGCCTACCGGGACGCCGAGGCCACCTCGCGCCCCGGGGACGCCTTCCGCGAACTGTCCCCGCAGATGCGCGAGTCCGTGCGCTCCCGCCGGGCCACGGTGTTCCAGCGGGTGTCGCACGACGGCCGGCCCGCACTCGTCGTCGGCATGCCGGTGACCTTCACCGGCCCGTACGCCGTCTCGGAGAGCGCCTCCGGCCTGGAGGTCTACCTGACCGTGCCCCAACAGGAGGAACAGGGCTACGTCGACGCCCTGGTCACCGCCATCGAACGGGCCACCGTGCCGGCGCTGGCGCTGGCCGTGCTGATCGCGCTGCTGGCCGCGCGCGGGGTGCTGCGACCCGTGCGGGCACTGCGCCGCGCCACCCGCAGCATCGCCGAGGGCCGCCTGGACACCCGGCTCGCGGTGCAGGGCTCCGACGAACTCGCCGACCTGTCCCACACCTTCAACGAGACCGCCGCCGCCCTGGAGGGCTCGGTGGCGGAGCTGCGGCGCATGGAGGCCGGCGCCCGCCGTTTCGCCGCGGACGTCTCGCACGAACTGCGCACTCCGCTCGCGGCGATGTCGGCGGTGACGGACGTACTCGACGAGGACGCCGCCGGACTGGACGAGGACACGGCGACGGCGGTGCGCCTCATCAGCGAGGAGACCACCAAGCTGGCCACCCTGGTGGACGACCTGATGGAGATCTCCCGGTTCGACGCGGGGGCCGCCGCCCTGCACCTGGACGAGATCGACCTGGCGGAGTCCGTACGGCGCACGCTCGCCTCCCGCGGCTGGCTGGACTCGGTGACGGCCGGCCTGCCCGGACCGGGCGAGCTGCGCGGCCGGGTCGACCCGCGCCGCCTCGACGTCGTCGTCGCGAACCTCGTCGGCAACGCCCTGCGGCACGGCGCACCCCCGGTCCACGTGGGACTGAGCGCGGGGGACGAGACGGGCACCGGGGAAGAGGCGGTCCTCACGGTCCGCGACCGGGGCGACGGCATCCCCGAGAGCGTCCTGCCGCACGTCTTCGACCGCTTCTACAAGTCGGACGCCGCCCGCACCCGCACCGAGGGCAGCGGCCTCGGGCTGGCCATCACCGCGGAGAACGTACGCCTGCACGGCGGTACCGTGCGGGCGGCCAACGACCCGGGCGGCGGCGCGGTCTTCACGGTCGTGCTGCCCCTGCCGCGCGACGGGGCGACGGACGCGGCCAAGGAGGGCCGGACATGAAACCGCCGACGACACCACGGACCGCCCGACGCGCCCTCCCGCTCCTGCTCGCGGCGCTGCTCCCGCTGGCCGGCTGCGGCATCCCCGAGACCGGCGTGGTCGAGGCGGGTGAACCCGCGACCGGCGTCCTGCAACCGGGCGTCGCTCCCAGCCCGTCCCAGGCACAGCCCACGCCGGTGCCCGTCGCCGCCGTGCCGCTCTTCTTCGTCGACGACGGCGCCCTGGCGCCGGTGACCCGGACGGTGCCCAATGCCACCGATCCCGGCACCGTCGTCCTCATGCTGTTCAAGGGCCCGGACGACCAGGAGCGGAACAGGGGACTGACGACCGAACTGCCGCTCACCGCCGCCGCGCCCACCGTCCGCGTCGACGGTGCGTCGGTCACCGTGCTCCTGCCGCGCGGCACGAGCAGCCTCAGCGGCACGGCCGTGGACCAGCTGGCCTGCACGGTCGCCGCCGCCCGGCTGCGTCAGGACCCGGCGCTGGACCGGGCGCAGGTGACCGTGGAACAGCCCGGTGGCCGGCTCTCGGGCCGCTCCAGCGACGACTGCCCGGCGGGCGCGGAACCGGCCCGCGCCGGGGCGGGCGGCACCGGCACCGCCGTGCCCAGCGCAAGCGGAACCGGTGCCCCCGGCCCATCCGGTGGCACCGGCGGTGGCGGCTGACGGGTTCGCGTCAGCGTCGTCCGCCCGGCCCTCCGCTGCCGAACGCACCGCTGCCGCCCTCGTCCCAGCGGGGCCGCTCCTGTCCGGCGGCGGTGCGGCTGCCCTGATGGCCCAGGTCGTGCGGCAGCGTCCGTTCGTCGCTCTGCGGCATCTCGTCGGGCTCCCGCCGCTCCCGCTCCTCGCGCACCGGCCCGTCGTCGGGCAGGCGGGGCTGCTCCTCCGGCAGCGGCGGCGGAGACTCACGGCGCTTGAGACGGCTGCCGAAGGCGAACGCGCCGATCAGCAGGGCCGCCACCACGACGGCGGCCACGATCAGTCCGATGCCGAGCCCGCCCGCGCCCGCGGCCAGGTCCATTGCTGTGTCGTTCATGGCGGTCGGGTACCCGGAAATCCCGCCAGAACCCTTGGAAACACCCGGGCCCGCCGGTTTGCCGTCGCTCGCGGCGGCAACCCGCCCGGTGTGACATCGACGACGACTTCCCAGCAGGAGCTGTTCCGCTTCCTCGAGGACCGCTTCGCGTGCGCACAGGCGTGCACCGAGTGCGCCAGGGCCTGCGCGCTGCGGGCCAGCCTCGTGGACCCGGACGGAACCGAGAACCAGGAACTCGTACGGCGCCGGGGCATCATGTGCGCGGAGGTCTGCGACGCGACCTGCCGGGTGCTGTCCGAACAGAACCAGGTGGACGAGGACGCCATCCGCGTCCAACTGGAGTGGTGCCGGCAGGTGTGCCTGGAGAGCGCCCACGTCTTCGACGCGCACCCGGGCGCCGAGGAGAGCGCGCAGGCGTGCCGCGACTGCGCCCAAGCCTGCGGAGAGTTCCTGGACACCCTGCACTGACGCCCGGGAGCGGCGGCCCCTGGGATCCGGCCGCGCGGGGCGTTAGCCTCGCTCCATGGCGGCGACGCGTGACGCCGATCCGGGGCTGTTCGGCCCGGACTCGGTGACCTGGCAGGCGCACGGCGACCCGATGATGTGGATCGCCGGCATCCGCGCCCTCTACCTCCAGGCCCTGCACCCCCGCGCCGTACGGGGCGTCACGCAGAACAGCGACTTCCGGCGCGACGCCTGGGGCCGCCTGATGCGCACCGCCGGATTCGTCGGCACCACCACGTACGGCACCACGGAGGCCGCCGAGCGGGCGGGCGCCCGGGTCCGGCGGATCCACACCCTGCTCGGCGCGACCGACCCCGGCACGGGGGAGCGGTACGGCGTGGACGAACCCGCGCTGCTGATGTGGGTGCACTGCGCCGAGATCGGCTCCTACCTGCACGTCCTGCGCCGCTCCGGCTACCCCCTCACCGACGCCCACGCCGACCGCTACCTCGCCGAGCACCGGCACAGCGCCCGCCTCGTCGGCCTCGACCCCGAAGCCGTACCCGCCGGCCGGTCCGAGCTGGCCGCCTACTTCGACCGGGTACGGCCCGAGCTGGCCGCCGGCGCCGAGGCACGCGAGGTGGACGACTTCCTGCGCAACCCGCCCGTCCCGCCCCTGCTGGTCCCGGCCCGCGCACTGCTGTGGCGGCGGGTCGCGCATCTGGCGTACGACTCCCTACCGCCGTACGCGCACGAGCTGTACGGCAGACCGGCGCCCCCACCCGCCACCGTCACCCGGCGGCTTCGCGCCACGGGCACCCTGCTGCGCGCGATTCCCGCACGTCTGCGCTGGCAACTGCCGCCCAAACACATCCTCGGCGCGATGGCACGGCTCGGTCCGGCCGCGCGCCCGGCACCGTACAAACTCGGACGATAAGCCGCCATACTGGACCGGCCAGGGGAGGGCGCGGACTGCTACGGGGGCGGGCAGCGAGATGGGGGACACCACGCTGCTCCAGGGCCGGTACCGGCTGCTGGAGCGGATCGGGCGCGGCGGCATGGGCGAGGTCTGGCGGGCGAAGGACGAGTCACTGGACCGTCGCGTCGCCGTCAAGTGCCTCAAACCGCTGGGCACCCGGCACGACCAGTCGCTCACCCGCGCGATGCGGGAGCGGTTCCGGCGCGAGGCCCGGGTGGCCGCCGCGCTCCAGCACCGCGGGGTCACCGTCGTCCACGACTTCGGCGAGTGCGACGGCGTGCTCTTCCTGGTCATGGAGCTGCTGGAGGGCCGCGACCTGAGCCGGCTCCTCAAGGACAACGGCCACCGCCCGCTGCCGGTCCCCGACGTCGTCGACATCGCCGAACAGGTCGCCCAGGCCCTCGCCCACACCCACGAGCGGGGCATCGTGCACCGCGACCTCAAGCCCGCGAACATCGTCCGGCTCACCGACGGCACCGTGAAGATCTGCGACTTCGGCATCGCCCGGCTGGGCGACGACGTCGGGTTCACCGCCCGGCTCACCGGTACGGGCATCGCCATGGGCACCCCGCACTACATGTCGCCGGAGCAGATCGGCGGCGACGACGTCGACGGGCGCAGCGACCTGTACTCGCTGGGCTGCGTGCTGTACGAGGTCGCCACCGGCGCCCCGCCGTTCGACCTCGACGACACCTGGGCGGTCCTCGTCGGCCACCGCGACACCGAGCCCGAGCCGCCCCGCGGCCACCGCGCCGACCTGCCCGGTTTCCTGGACCGCATCATCCTGGACCTGCTGGCCAAGCGGCCCGAGCAACGCCCCGACGACACCCGGGAACTGGCCCGCCGGATCACCGCAGGCCGTACGGCACCGGCGTCCGGGCCGGCCCCGGCGGCGCCCCGGCCGCGGACGCCCCTGCCGGCCGGGGCCCGCACCACGCCACCCTCCTGGACCCAGGGCCATGCCGCCGGACACACGACGGCCGGCCCCGGCCCGCGCACCACGCCGCCCGACCGCACCGGGAGAGCCGCCGCCCTGACCGCACGGCACCACGCGGGCCTGAGCCTGGGGCGGCTCGGCCGCTGGGAGGAGGCCGGCGACGTGCACCGCGCGGTGGCCGCCGAACGCGAGCAGCTGCTCGGCCCCGACCACCCCGACACGCTCGCCAGCCGCTACGAGGTCGCCTTCGTCCTCGGCCGCACCGGGCACGCCGCCGACGCGCTGCGCGCGTACAAGCGCGTCGCCGAGGCCAGGATCCGGGTCCTGGGCGCCGACCACGCCGCCACCCTCGCCGCCCGCCAGGAGATGGCCTACGCCCTGGGACGGCTCGGCCGGCACACCGACGCCCACCAGGTCTACACGGCGGTCCTGGCCGCCCGGGAGCGCACCATGGGCGCCGAGCACCCCGACACCCTGCGCTGCCGCCACAACCTGGCCTTCAACCTCGGCCGCCTCGGGCGCACCGAGGACGCCCACCGCCTGGCCCGCGAGGTGGCCGCCGCGCGCGCCCGCGTGCTCGGCCCCGACCATCCCGACACCCTCGTCACCCGCTACGAGGTGGCCTACGAACTGGGGCGGCTGGGCCGCTGGCCGGAAGCCCTGGCGACCTACCGGGGCGTCGCCGCGGCCCGCGGCAGGGCGCTGGGCCCCGACCACCCCGACACCCTCGCCGCCCGCTACGAGACCGGCATCGCCCTGGGCCGCCTGGGCCGCAGCACCGAAGCGCTGGCGCTGTACGCGGAACTGATCGCCGACCGCGCCCGCGCCCAGGGGCCCGAACACCCGGAGACCCTGCGCGCCCGGCACGGCCTGGGCGTCAACCTCGGCCGGCTCGGCCGCTGGGCGGAGGCCCTCGCCGAGTCCCGAGAGGTGTGCGCGGTCCGCACCCGCGTCCTGGGCGCCGATCACCCGGACACCCTGGTCAGCCGCCGCGAGGTCGCCGTCGCGCTGTGCCGGCTCGGCCGCTGGTCCGCCGCCCTCGCCGAGTACCGCCTGGTCACCGGCGCCCGCCACCGCGTCCTGGGCGCCGACCATCCCGACACCCGCACCGCCCGCGACGACGAGGCGCACTGCCTGGCACAGCTCGGCCGCGCCACCGAGGCCGCGGAGCTGTACCACCGGGTCGCGGCACCGCACCGGGCGGCGGCGCACTGAGCGCGCGGCTCGGTCGGCGAGCCCGGGCTGCGCACCGCCCTGCCGATCGCACCTGCCGGCGGGCCGGACGTCTCGTGGGCGCCGCGGGCGGCCCGGTCACCGGCAGGCTCTTCCACCGGCCGGCTCCGTGAGCCACCCCTGGCCGCCCCGGACCGCCCCGTGTTACCAAGAGCCATGACCCCGACCAGCACACCCCCCGCCTCCCGCACCTACGACGCCGTGATCGTCGGCGGCGGCCACAACGGCCTGGTCGCCGCCGCCTACCTGGCCCGCGCCGGCCGCTCCGTGCTGGTACTGGAACGGCTGGACCACACCGGCGGCGCGGCCGTCTCCACCCGGCCGTTCGCCGGGGTCGACGCCCGGCTGTCCCGCTACTCGTACCTGGTCAGCCTGTTGCCGGAGAAGATCGTGGGGGACCTGGACCTGGACTTCCGGGTCCGCGGGCGCACGGTCTCCTCGTACACGCCCGTCGAGCGCGACGGCCGCCCCACCGGGCTCCTCGTCGGCGGTGGCGAGCGGCGGACCCGGGAGTCGTTCGCCCGGCTCACCGGGTCGGACCGGGAGTACGCGGCCTGGCAGCGGTTCTACGCCATGACCGGCCACGTCGCCGAACGCGTCTTCCCGACCCTCACCGAGCCCCTGCCCACCCGCGACGAGCTGCGCCGCCGGATCGACGACGAGGCGGCCTGGCGGGCCCTGTTCGAGGAACCGGTCGGCGTCGCCATCGAGGAGCACTTCGCCGACGACACCGTCCGCGGCGTGGCCCTCACCGACGCCCTGATCGGCACCTTCGCCGACGCCCACGACCCCTCGCTGAGCCAGAACCGGTGCTTCCTGTACCACGTGATCGGCGGTGGCACCGGCGCCTGGGACGTGCCGGTCGGCGGCATGGGCGCCCTCACCGACGCCCTGGCCGGCGCGGCGCGCGCCGCGGGCGCCGAACTCGTCACCGGCCACGAGGCGGTGCGGATCGACACCGACGGACGCACGGCCGAGGTCACCTACCGGTCCGCCGACGGCGAGCACGTCGCCGCCGCACGGCACGTCCTGGTGAACGCCTCCCCGCGAGAGCTGGCCGCCCTGACCGGCACCCCCGCTCCGCCGCCCGCCGAGGGCGCCCAGCTCAAGGTCAACATGCTGCTCGACCGGCTCCCGGCGCTGCGCGACCCCGACGCCGACCCGCGCGAGGCGTTCGCCGGGACCTTCCACATCGCCGAGGGGTACGAGCAGTTGGCCGCCGCCCACGCCCAGGCGTCCGCGGGCTCACTGCCCGCCGCCCCGCCCTCCGAGATCTACTGCCACTCCCTGACCGACCCCACGATCCTCGGCCCGGATCTGGCGGGCCGGGGCATGCACACCCTCACGCTCTTCGGCCTGCACACCCCCGCCCGGCTCTTCGCCGGGGACAACGGCGCCGTACGGGAGGACCTGCTGAAGTCGACCCTCGCCCAGCTCGACGCCCACCTCGCCGAACCGATCGCCGACTGTCTGGCGACCGACGCCGACGGCAGGCCCTGCGTCGAGGCCCGGACGCCGCTCGACCTGGAGCGCGACCTGCGCCTGCCCGGCGGCAACATCTTCCACCGCGAGCTGTCCTGGCCGCACACCCAGGACGGCACCGGCCGCTGGGGCGTGGAGACCGCTCAGGCCAACGTCCTGCTGTGCGGAGCGGGCGCGGTGCGCGGGGGAGGGGTGAGCGGCGTGCCGGGACACAACGCGGCGATGGCGGTCCTGGAGGCGGACCGGTGACGGGGTGCCCGGGGCCACCGGGCCGGGACTAGTCGGCCGAAGCCGTCCACCCCACGGTCTCGACGCGCGCCGCGTCCGCCGGGCGCGCGTCGTGGAACAGGACGTCGCCCGCCGCCTCCGCCCGCAGCCCGTCGACGTACGCGCCGCGGCCCACGTACAGCTGGTCGGTGGTGTACCGCCAGCGCAGCGTGAGCGCGCGGGCGGCCGGGAGTCCGGCCGTCAGCCGGTGCCAGACCCGCCCCGACCAGCCGGTGACCGAGCCGTCCTCGTGCGCCACGGGTCCCTCTGCGCGCCGAGTGGTCGTGAACGGCACGGGCCGCCAGGCGGTGCCGCCGTCCGTCGAGGCCTCCAGGACGAGGGCGTCGGACCCGGGTTCGGTGTCCCACCACAGGTCACAGCGCAGCCGCGCCCGCCCGGCCGACGTGTCGAGCGCGGGCAGCGTGAGCGTGGCCGTCGCGGCACTCGCCGTCCCCGAGAACCACGCCGTGCGCCCGTGCGCGGGCCGGACCGCCACCGCCCGCGCCATGTGGGTGCCGGCCGCCACCCGGGGCGCGGACCCCGAGCGCCAACTGCGGACCGGGTGAACCGAGTTGCCGAGCACGACCAGGAACGAGTCCGTCGTCGGGTCGAGCACCAGCGACGTGCCTGTGAAGCCGGTGTGCCCGGCCGTGCGCGGTGTCGCCATGGCACCCATGTACCAGTGCTGGTACAGCTCGAAGCCCAGGCCGTGCGCGTCCCCCGGGAAGTCCGTGTTGAAGTCGGTGAACATCAGCTCCACCGACTCCGGCCGCAGGACGCGCGCCCGGCCGTAGGAACCGCCGTTGAGCAGGGTGCGGCCGAGCACCGCCAGGTCCCACGCGCAGGAGAAGACCCCGGCGTGACCGGCGACGCCGCCGAGGCTGAACGCGTTCTCGTCGTGCACCTCGCCCCACACCAGACCGCGGTCGAGGCCGGACCAGGGCTGCCGGGCGTCCTCAGTGGCCGCGATACCCGGCCGCCAGGACGCGGGCGGGTTGTAGCGGGTGCGGCGCAGCCCCAGGGGGCCGGTGATCTCGTCGCGCAGCAGGACGTCCAGCGCGCGGCCGGTGACCTTCTCCAGCACCAGCTGGAGCGAGATCATGTTCAGGTCCGAGTACAGGTACGCCGTGCCGGGCGCGCCGACCGGGGCCTCGTCGTAGACGAGCCGCACCTTCTCGTCGTAGGTGGGCGCGCGGAACAGCGGGATCCACGCCCGGAACCCGGAGGTGTGCGTGAGCAGCTGCCGGACCGTCACGTCCTGCTTCCCGGCCCGCCCGAAGCCCGGCAGGTACGACGCGACCGGCGCCTCCAGCTCCAGCGCACCCCGTTCCAGCTGCTGCACGGCGAGGATCGAGGTGAACAGTTTGGAGATGGACGCGAGATCGAACACGGTGTCGCCGGCCATCGGGATCTGCTCCGCGGCCGGGAACTCGACGCCGGTGTCGGTCGCCTCGTCGTACGCCCGGTAGCGCACCGCCATGCCGATCGGCTCGTGCAGCGCGACCGTGCCGCCCCGGCCGGCCAGCAGCACGGCGCCCGCGTACCACGGGTGCTGGGGAGAGGGCTGGAGGTAGGTCTCCGCGTCGCTGACGAGCCGTCGCAGATGCCCCGGGAGCAGCCCCGCGCGTTCGGCGGAGCCGCGCCGGAGGGTGGGCCGGCGGCCCCCGACCGCGACCGCCTCGGCCGGGCCGGCGGCGAACGGGGCGATGGCCAGGGCACCGCCCAGGGCCAGGGCACCGGCGCCCAGTTGACGCCGTGTGAATCCGCTGTTCGCCTGTCCGGCCATCGAAGAGTCTCCCGCCACCGAAGCTGAAAGTATCTTTCCCGGATCGCCGTGCGGAGTGAAACTTTCCTGTCATGACGGGGTCGTGTCAATGGGGCGTGCGCGGTCCACGGACCGGACGCACGCCGCTTGACCCGCCCCGGCGGGCGGCCGAGGATCGGGTCATGAAGCCCGGACACGGCAGCACGGTCGACGGGGTGCTGCGGCGCAGCGCCCGACGCACTCCGGCACGCGTCGCGGTCGAGTACCGCGACCGCACCTGGACGTACGGCGAACTCGACACCGCGGTCTCCCGCGCGGCCGGCGCCCTGCTGGCCGAGGGACTGTCCCCCGGCGACCGGGTCGGCGCCTACGGCCACAACTCCGACGCCTACCTGATCGCCTTCCTGGCCTGCGCCCGGGCCGGGCTGGTGCACGTCCCGGTCAACCAGAACCTCACCGGCGACGACCTCGCCTACCTCGTCGGCCAGTCCGGCAGCTCCCTGGTCCTCGCCGACCCCGGCCTCGCCGGCCGGCTGCCGGACGGCACCCGCGTCCTCGCGCTCCGCGACGCCGACGACTCGCTCCTCACCCGCCTCGCCGCGGCGCCCGCGTACGACGGCCCCGAGCCGGCCGGCGACGACCTGGTGCAGCTCCTCTACACCTCCGGCACCACCGCCCTGCCCAAGGGCGCGATGATGACCCACCGGGCCCTGGTGCACGAGTACCTCAGCGCCATCACCGCCCTCGACCTCGGCGCCGGCGACCGCCCCGTGCACGCCCTGCCGCTCTACCACTCGGCGCAGACCCACGTCTTCCTGCTGCCCTACCTCGCCGTCGGCGCCACGAACATCATCCTCGACGCCCCGGACGGCGACCGGCTCTTCGACCTCGTCGAAGCCGGCCGCGTGGACAGCGTCTTCGCGCCGCCCACCGTGTGGATCGGCCTGGCGAACCGGCCCGACTTCGCCACCCGCGACCTCGGCGGCCTGCGCAAGGCCTACTACGGGGCGTCGATCATGCCCGTGCCCGTCCTGGAGCGACTGCGCGAGCGCCTGCCCGCACTCGCCTTCTACAACTGCTTCGGCCAGAGCGAGATCGGCCCCCTCGCCACCGTCCTCGGCCCGGACGAGCACCAGGGCCGGATGGACTCCTGCGGGCGGCCCGTCCTGTTCGTGGAGGCGCGCGTGGTCGACGAGGACGGCGCGGACGTACCCGACGGCACCCCCGGAGAGGTCGTCTACCGCTCGCCGCAGCTGTGCGAGGGCTACTGGGACAAGCCCGAGGAGACCGAAGCCGCCTTCCGCGACGGGTGGTTCCACTCCGGCGACCTCGCCGTGCGGGACGCGGACGGCTACTACACGATCGTCGACCGGGTGAAGGACGTGATCAACTCCGGCGGCGTCCTGGTCGCCTCCCGCCAGGTCGAGGACGCCCTCTACACGCACGACGGAGTCGCCGAGGTGGCGGTGATCGGCCTGCCCGACGAACGCTGGATCGAGGCCGTCACGGCCGTCGTCGTCGCGCGCGGCGAGGTCACCGAGGATGCGCTGATCGCCCACGCCCGGGACCGGCTCACCTCCTTCAAGGCACCCAAGGGGGTGCGGTTCGTGGACGTGCTGCCGCGGAACGCCAGCGGGAAGATCCTCAAGCGCGAACTGCGGGACCGCTTCGCCGGGTCATGACTCCACAACTCCGTTGCGGCCCCCGCCCCCGGCAGCCGAGGATCGGCGCCATGGGCACCTTCACCGCGTACGACGGAACCGAACTCGCCTACCACGTCCGGGGCCGCGGCGCCCCGCTGGTCGTGCTGCCGGGCGGCCCCATGCGGGCCTCCTCCTACCTCGGCGACCTCGGCGGTCTGACCGCGCACCGGCGGCTGGTCCTGCTCGACCTGCGCGGCACCGGCGACTCCGCCGTCCCCGCCGACCCGGCGACGTACCGCTGCGACCGGCTCGTCGACGACGTGGAGGCGCTCCGTGTCCACCTCGGCCTCGACCGCATGGACGTCCTCGCGCACTCCGCAGGCGGCAGCCTCGCGATGCTCCACGCCGCCCGCCACCCGACGAGGGTGGGACGCCTCGCCCTGATCACCGCCACGCCCTGGGCGCTGGACATGCCCGCCACGCCGGAGGACCGGAGGGCGGCCGCCCTCCTGCGCCGGGACGAACCCTGGTTCGAGGAGGCGTACGGCCCCTTCGAGGCGTGGCTGGCCGGCACCGGCGACTTCGACCCGGTGTTCCTCCCCTTCTTCCACGGCCGCTGGGACGACGCCGCCCGCGCCCACGTCGCCCGCGGCCCCCAGGAGTCCCACTACGAGGCGGGCGACGTCTACCTCTCCCCGGACGCCTTCGACCCGCCCGCCACCCGCGCCGCCCTCGCCCGCAGTACCGCCCGGGTCCTGGTCCTCGCCGGTGAACTCGACGGGGGTCCCCGGCCGGAACTCGCCCGCCGCTGCGCCGCCGTCTTCCCCCACGCCGAGGTCGCCGTCCAGCCGGGTGCCGGGCACTATCCCTGGCTCGACGACCCCGAGTGGTTCGTACGGCGTGTCACCGCGTTCCTCGAAGGGCAGCCCTCACATGGCCTGTCGGCGGTCGGAGCCGATCGCTAGGCTGGCCGCGAACGACGAGACCGGGAGGAGCACGGACGTGGCCGAGAGCACCACCCACCAGCGCCCGATCATGGGCTGGGACAAGCCGGAGCTGGACCTCAGCGACGCGCAGTGGCAGTCGAGCAGCCGGGGCCTGGGGGATGTCCAGATCGCCTTCGTCGAGGGGTTCATCGCCATGCGCAACAGCGGCAGCCCGGAAAGCCCCTCCCTGATCTTCACCCCCGCGGAATGGGGCGCGTTCGTGTCGGGGGCGCGGGAAGGGGAGTTCGACCTCACCTGACCCGCGGGGTGCGGTGAGCCGACCGGCCGAACCGGGGTGTCCCGTCCCGCGCCGGGGGGAAGGCCGTTTTCCGGAGGTGAGGTCCCATGAGCACCCTGCCGGTCATCGCGGCCGTCGACGGTTCCGACGACAGCCTGCGCGCCCTCGACTGGGCCCTCGACGCGGCGCACCGGCGCGGGGCGCCCCTGCGGGTGGTGCACGTGCGGCAGTACGCCACCTGGGCCCAGACCGACATCCTGGTCGCGGGCGAGCCGGACACCGGCGACGACCCGGTGCTCGACCAGGCCCGCGCCCACCTGCAGGGACGTGCCTACGCCGTGGCGACGGAGTACGTCGGTATGGAGGGCGTGCCCGGAGCCGCGCTGCCGGAGCTGGGCGCCGACTCCCAGCTGCTGGTGCTCGGATCCCGGGGCCGCGGCGGCTTCGCCAGCCTGCTGCTCGGCTCCAACGGCATGGCCGCCGCCCGCGACGCCGAGTGCCCCGTCGTCGTGGTGCCCCGCCCCGGACGCGAGGTGCACGGCGAGGCACCGGCCGAGGAGGGGCCCCGGGTGGTCGTCGGACTCCACGTGGACAGTCCCGATGACGCCACCCTCTCCTTCGCCTTCGCCGAGGCCGAACTGCGCGGCGCCCGCCTCCAGGTCGTCGCCGCCTACCCGTGGCCGGTGCAGACCTGGGCCGCCGCCGGGCAGATCATGCCCCCGGTGATCGACGAGGTCTCCATCGAGAGCGAGACCCGGGTCCTGGCCGACGGCTTCCTGGCCCCGTACCGCGAACGTCATCCCGACGTCCGGGCCGAGCCGTACGTCGCGCCCGGCGACGCCGCCGGCCACCTCGTCGCCGCCTCCCGCGACGCCCAGCTGGTCGTCGTCGGCCGCCACCGCCGCCGCCTGCTGGCCCCCGCCCGCATGATGGGCTCGGTCACCCACGCGGTCCTGCTCCACGCGGCGTCCCCGGTCGCGGTCGTACCACCGGCCCCACCGGAGGACTGAGGGGACGCCCCGTCGTCCGCTCTCCCGTACGGGGTCACGCCCCTGCGCACCCTGCCCTGCCTATCATCGGCCCCATGCAGGACTCACCCAGCAGGGACGCCCGGATCGCCCTCGACCTCGCCCTGACCGTCCGGCACGACGGGCACGGCGGGGTCGCCGACGACCTCGCCGACCCCGCCGGGCTCACCGCCTGGGTACGGGCCCACCCCGACCTCGCGGCGGCCGCCGAGGCCGCCGACCCGGCCGCCGTCCGCGACGTGCGGGCCGCCGCCCGCGCCCTCTTCGCCCGCGCCGTGCGTCCGGGCGAGCCGAGCCCGGCCGACGCCGCCCGGCTGCTGCCCGTCGCCGAAGCCCTGCGGCGCCTGAACGAGGCCGCCGCCCGCACCCCCACCGTCCCCGTCCTGCACTGGGCCGACGCCGGGACCCCCGTCGTCCGCGCCGCGCCCGCGCCCGGCGCCCGGCCCGACCTCACCGCCGCGCTCGCCCAGGCCGTGATCGGCTTCCTCGCGGGACCCGACCGGCAGCGGCTGCGGGCCTGCCACGCACCGCGCTGCGTGCGGTACTTCCTCAAGGACCACCCGCGCCAGGAGTGGTGCAAACCCTCCTGCGGCAACCGGGCCCGGGTCGCCCGCCACCAGCAGCGCCGGCGGCGGACCGCCGAGCCTCGGCCGTAGCCGGGACGGCCGCCCGCCCGCACGCCGTCCGCGGGGTGCGGCCACGTACCATGGCGGCATGTCGTTCCTCCGCCGCCGCAGCGCCACGCCCGCCGGGCCCGACTTCGACGTACTGGCCATGGACCCGGGCGACTGGCCCGGCAATCTGGGCGCCGGTCTGCTGCCCGCGCCCGACGGCAGCTGCCAGGGCGTCTTCCTGCGCTACGACCTGTTCGGCGGCCGCGGCCCCGCGATGATCATCGGCAACCTGCCGGCCGGCTCCCCGGCCCGCGAGGTCCCCGAAGGGGAGATCCCCTTCGAGGTCGCCCAACTGCTGCTCGCGCTGGAGAACGACGAGGAGGTCACCGTCGTCGGCGCCGAGGACGTGCCGGTGATGCAGGGCGACAACCTGCTCATCGTGCGCCGCCTCAAACTCTCCGAGGGCCGCATCTCCTGCGTGCAGTTCGACCGCAGCGACGGCGTGCTGGTGACCATCGCCGCCTGGGACCGACCGATCACCGACGACCTGTACGCCCTGCTGAAGCCGCTCCCGGCGGAGCTTTTCCAGCAGGGCTGACCCGGCGGCTACCGCACGGCCGAGAGGGTGACGTCGGCGGCGCGCACGTACCCGACCCGGTGGCCGTACTGGATCTCGTAGTACTCGTCCTCGCCCCGCACCACCCGGTGGGAGGCCGAGTCGAACCCGACCGCGTAGTAGTACTCGCCGGGCACCTTCTCCCCGACCACGTACTTCTGCCCCTTGCCCAGCGTGTACGGCAGCGGCGACACGGTCTGGGCGGGCACGTCCGCCGGGTAGGCGGCCTTCTCCGGGTACGCCCTTCCGTACACGGGGACGCTGTCCAGCCCCTTCCTCGGAGTGATCACCCGGCCCGACGCGGGCACCGCCGCCGGGCTCTTCGCCGGGTCGTGGAACCAGGCCTTCTGGCCCAGGTACCAGATGGCCGTCCAGTCCCTCCACCGGTCGGCCACCGCGTACTGCTGCCCCGTGGAGACCCGGGACGACAGGTCGTTCACGCCCGTCGTCGGGGCCGAGCCGAGGCCGATGTCCTTGATCAGGGGCGCGTTCACGTCATGGTCGGAGTAGAGCCGCACCGCGCTGGAGCCGTGCGTCGCGCAGGGCTCGCCCGCCTTCTCGCAGCCGGTGTACTCCGGGCGGTTGGCGGAGTAGCCGGGGCGGATCGTCACCACGCCGGACGTCCGGCCCGCGGTCGGCTCCAGGGGGCGGCCGAGCAGCCGGAAGTAGTGCCGCCAGTCCCAGTACGGTCCCGGGTCGGTGTGCATGCCCGGGATCGTCGCGGTGGTGGTGCCCGGGACGGTGTCGTGGCCCAGGATGTGCTGCCGGTCCAGCGGGATGTCGTACTTCCCTGCCAGGTACTTCACCAGCCGCGCCGAGGAGCGGTACATGGCCTCCGTGTACCAGGCGTCCGGCTCCGCCAGGAAACCCTCGTGCTCCAGCCCGATCGACTTGGCGTTGACGTACCAGTTGCCCGCGTGCCAGGCCACGTCCTTCGCCTTCACGTGCTGGGCGATGTGCCCGTCGGTGGAGCGGAGCGTGTAGTTCCAGGAGACGTAGGTGGGGTCCTGGACCATGTTGAGGACGCCGTCCCAGGCGCCTTCCGTGTCGTGCACGACGATGTACCGGATGCGCTGCGAGGCGGGCCGGTTCCCCAGGTCGTGGTTGCCGTAGTCGCCGTCGCCGAACTCCTCGTACGGCGCCGGGAGCCACTCGCAGGACACCGACTTCGGGCACTCGGTGCCGGCGGCCGAGGCGGTGCGCAGGCCCGCCTCGCCCAGCTGCGCCGTGTCCGGGGCCACGCCCGGACGGGCGGCCAGGGTGATGCGCTGCCCGGCGTCCGTGGTCCGTCGCTCGCCCGCGCGGATCACCTCGAACACGTCGTTGGCGTACGCGGCCGCCGTCGCCGCGTCCTCCGCGCCCGAGAAGCGGGCCACCGCCCCGTACCAGTCCGCCGGGTCGGCGCTGAGCGGCTCACCCAGGTCCCGCTGGGCGGCGGCCAGCAGCGCGGCGCCGCCTGACACGTTCGCGGCCGGGTCGGTGCGCAGGGCCTCGGGGCTCAGGCCGGTCAGCTCGGCCGCCTTCGGCAGCGTCGTCAGCCGGTCCGGCAGGGCGGCGGCGCGCGTGAACACGGCCTTCGGGTGCAGCGGGGCGCGGGCGTCGTCGCCGCGCGGGTCCTCGGTGCCCTCGTCGTGGTGCGAGGTCCCGGCCAGTGCCGTGCGGGCGTCGGTCAGGTGCAGCGGGCCGTAGCCGCCGGTCACGCTGGGCGCTCCGCCGTGGGCGTCCCAACGGGACTGGAGGTAGGAGACGCCGAGCAGGACGCTCTGCGGCACCCGGTACTCGGCCGCCGCGGTGGCGAACGCCCGCTGGAGGCGGTCCGTGGCGGGCGGCGCGTCGGAGGGGCCGGCGGCGGACGGTGCCGCGCCGAGCAGTGGCAGCAGCAGCGCGGCGCCGGCCAGGGCGGGCACCAGGGGGGACCTTCGCAAAGCGGCCTCCTGTGACGGTCGGACGTGCGGGGGGCGTGCGGGGCCGGGCGTGGGTCAGTGTTACCCGGCGGTCCGATGATCCGTCAATCATGCCGTCATGGAGGCGATTTCCCACGTCAGCACGGTGCCCGGCGAGTTTCGTGGCGGCGGGGCACCGGCCTGCGCGGCGTCAGTGGCGTACACCAATGGCCCCTGCATGTACCTGGACGCACAAAATCCGCGGTGCGCCCCGAAGGGCACACCGCGGACCGTCGTCCTTCGTGTCAGCGCGTGCCGACCGCCGCCCGCACGGCCCGGCGGGCCATCTGGCAGTCGTCGTGCAGCCGGCGCAGCAGCAGCCGCTGCTCCTCGCCGGTCGGCGTGGCGCCGGGGTGGGCCGGCGTGGCCGAGGGGGCCGGGGCCGCGTCGTGCATCGAACGCTGCACGGCCGTCTCGTAGGTGCGGATCTCCCTGGTCAGCACGAGCATCAGGTTCACCAGGAAGGCGTCGCGCGCCGCGGTGCCCGTCGACTGGGCGATCTGGCTGATCTGACGGCGGGCCACCGGGGCGTCGCCCAGGACCGCCCACAGTGTCGCCAGGTCGTAGCCGGGCAGGTACCAGCCGGCGTGTTCCCAGTCCACCAGGACCGGACCGGCCGGCGACATGAGGACGTTGGACAGCAGCGCGTCACCGTGGCAGAACTGCCCCATGCCCTGGCGTCCGCTCGCGTGGGCGATGCCGTGCAGCAGCTTCTGCAGGTCGCCCAGGTCCCGGTCGGTGAGCAGCCCCAGCTCGTGGTACCGGGAGATGCGGGCCGCGTAGTCCAGCGGGGCGTCGAACGCCCCGGCCGGCGGCCGCCAGGCGTTCAGCCGGCAGATCGCGCCCAGCGCCGCCCTGATGTCCGCGCGCGGCGGGGCCTCCACGGGGTGCCGCTGCAGCGCGGCCACCCGTCCCGGCATCCGCTCGATGACCAGCGTGCCGTTGTCCGGATCCGCCGCGATCAGCCTCGGCACCCGCACCGGAGGGCGCTGCCGGACGAACGAGCGGTATGCCCCTATTTCGTGCCGGATCCGCTCCGACCACACCGGCGAGTGGTCCAGTAAGCACTTGGCGACCGCCGTGCTGCGCCCGGTCGTCCCGACCAGGAGCACGGAGCGCCCGCTGCGGCGCAGGACCTGCACGGGGGAGAACTCCGGGCAGATGCGGTGCACGGAGGCGATCGCCGTGCGCAGTTGGGCCCCCTGGGGGCCGGACAGGTCGATTCTTCCGCTGAGCGGCTGCGTGCCGGGCCCCGCGCCGCGCCGCGCCCTGCCCGCCCCGAGCACCGGGGCCGCCGGACGCGCGGGGGCGAGATAGGGGCCGCCGCCCGCCGCCGGGCGGGGGTGCAGCGAGCGCTGCGGGGCGGACACGGAGGACGATGCTGCGTACATGGGCGAGACAGATCCCTTCGTGTGCCTGCTGTGCCTGCCTGAAGACCGGTGCCCGTCCGCGGGGTGCCGGAGGAGCGCGTCTTCCGTAAGCCGTCGCGCCGCCCGACCGGCCGCCCGGGGTCACCCTGGGGAGTAACTCCACGGCAACCGGGTCGGGGTGGCGCATTCCTACCTGACACCCGGCCGCCCCTGGCACACCATCTGGCGCACCCTGGCGAACGGTGGCGAATAGTCGCCCGGCAACCCGCACCGGGCTACTGTCAACTCAGCCGAGAACCTGGGGGCTTGACGTGAGCGGAGAACCCAACACCCGTCTGTCGGACCTGTTCGGCCTGGCCGGCTGGTCCAAGGGCGAGCTCGCGAGGCTGGTCAACCGGCAGGCGGCGGCCATGGGCCACCCCCAGCTGGCGACCGACACCTCGCGGGTGCGGCGGTGGATCGACATGGGAGAGATCCCGCGCGATCCGGTGCCGCGGGTGCTGGCGGTTCTGTTCACCGAGCGACTCGGCCGTGTCGTGACCATCGAGGACCTCGGTCTGGTCCGGCACGGGCGCGCGGGGAAACGGCAGGGCGGCGGGAGCGAGGAACATCCCGACGGAGTGCCGTGGGCGCCCGAGCGGACTGCGGCGGTCCTCACCGAATTCACGGGAATGGACCTCATGCTCAACCGACGCGGCTTGGTGGGCGCGGGCGCCGCGCTCGCCGCGGGCTCCGCACTCAGCAGCGCCATGCACGACTGGCTGCACACCGACCCGGCCCTCGCGGCCGACGCCCCCGACCTCCGCCAACCCCTGCACGCCGACCCCGCCGGGTTCGACCGCTACGAGGCCGCCCCCATCGGGTCGCAGGAAGTGGAGGAACTGGAGCGCTCGGTCGAGGTGTTCCGCGCCTGGGACGCCGCCCGTGGCGGCGGGCTCCAGCGCAAGGCCGTGGTGGGCCAGCTCAACGAGGTGGGCGGCATGCTCGCCTACCACCACCCACCCCATCTGCAGCGGCGCCTGTGGGGCGTCGCCGCCAACCTCGCCGTCCTCGCGGGCTGGATGTCGCACGACGTCGGCCTGGAACCCACGGCCCAGAAGTACTTCGTCATCGCCGCCCACGCCGCACGTGAAGGCGGCGACCGGCCCCGGGCCGGGGAGGCGCTCTCCCGGGCCGCCCGCCAGATGGTGCACCTGGGCCGGCCCGACGACGCGCTCGACCTGATGAAGCTCGCCGAGTCCGGCTCCGGCGACCAGGTGCTGCCGCGCACCCAGGCCATGCTCTGCACCATCGAGGCGTGGGCACAGGCGTCCATGGGCAAGGGCCAGGCCATGCGCCGCACCCTCGGGCGGGCCGAGGACCTCTTCGTCTCCGACAAGGCCGACGTGCCGCCGCCGGACTGGATGCAGACGTTCAAGGAAGAGGACCTGTACGGCATGCAGGCCCTCGCCTACCGGACGCTCGCCGACTTCGAGCCGGGGGCGGCCGCGCACGCCCAGCACTACGCGGAGAAGGCGCTGGCCCTGAGGATCGACGGCCGGCAGCGGTCGAAGATCTTCGACTACCTGTCCATGGCCTCCGCCTGCTTCATCGCCGACGACCCCGAACAGGCGGACCGGTACGCGCGCCTGGCCCTGGTGTCGATGGGCTCCAACTCGTCCCAGCGGACCTGGGACCGACTGCGGCAGATGTACCGGCTCACCGCCGAGTACTCCGGGTACCCGAGGATCCAGGAACTGCGCGAGGAGATCGAACTGGCGCTGCCCAAGGGCAAGTCGGCCAGGGGGAAGGGGAAGGGCGGCGGCGTCGCGCCGGCGTAGGGGGTGACGCGTCGTTCAGGGTGTCACCCGGGCCACCAGCACACAGGCGTCGTCCGTCGGCGCCGGGCGCGCGGCGGGTTCACCGGCCGCGATCCGTACGCCGTCCCGCGCCGAGCCCGGCCCGGTCAGCCGGGGGGCCAGGGAGAGGAGGTGTGCGACGGCCGCGGGCTCCGTCGCGCCGGTGTGCAGGAGCAGCAGGTCGCCCGGCTCGAGGGTCACCTCGCCCTGTCCGGTCAGCGCACGTCCCGCTCCCGCGCGGAACAGCAGCGGCGGGACCGGGTGCCCGGCCCCGGCCCAGTTCAGGGAGCGGGTGCGAGGCGCGTAGCCGCAGTACACGGCGGAGCGGACGGGGGGCAGGGCGGTGGCTTCGAGTAACCCGGCCAGCCGGTCGGGGAGTCGCCCGGGGCGGGTCCCCGCCAGGGCCAGGCCCCGCAGGGCGCCGATCAGCATCACCGCGCCCTGCGCCCCGTCGGTGTCCACGCCGGGGAGGTCGCCGGCGGCGAAGAGGGTCTCGTCGCCGGTGAGCGGACACGCGTCGTACCAGGCGCTGTGCCGGGGCGCGGGGTCCGACGAGGGCAGGTACCCGGCGGCCAGGTCGAGGCCCGGCCGTCCCTGGTGCGGGAACCGCAGGAGGCCGTGCCAGGGCGCGGATGCGGCCTCCCGCGGTTCGACCGCGGCCCGTGACCCGGTGTCCGCGGGCAGCGGGCGGTGACGGAGCGAGTCACGGGTCTCGCTCACCGCCCGCTGGCTGCGGCGCAGTTCGCTGACGTCCCGCAGCACCGCCCACATCGAGGCGGTGCTGCCGTCGGCGTCGAGCACGGGCTCGCCCATCATGTGCACGGTGCGCACGGTGTCGTCGGGGCGCACGACGCGGAACTCGCCGTCGATGGGCCGGCCGTCGACGAGACAGTCCGTGACCATCGCGGTCAGCTTCGGGCGGTCCTCGGTGAGGACCAGGGACGGGAGTTCGTCGAGGCTGAGCGGGGTGGAGGCGGGGTCGCGGCCGAGGATCTGGAACAGTTCCCCGGACCAGTCGGCCTCGTCCGTGAGCAGGTTCCACTCCGCGCTGCCGACCCGGCTGAGCAGCGAACCGGGCCGTGGCGCGGGCGCCGGGCCGTCGCGGAGCTGCGCCAAGTGCGCGTCGAGGTCGGTGAGTTGGTGCAGCGCCAGGTCGTACAGCGCGCGCTGCCACCGTCCCCGGGGGTCCGCCGCCTCGCCCTGGCTGTCCCGCCGCACCGCGTCCACGTCGCCCCGCAGCCGCCGCGCCTGCGATATGAGCGACTCGACCGAGCCGCGTCCCGGCGGCTGGGCGGCGGGGTGGTCCGCGGAGAGATGGGGCGACATGACGCACTCCGATGTGCAGACGGTACGACCAGGGTGAACCGGGGCCGGCGGAAGGACCGTTACGACTGTTGCACAGCCCGCGACGACTCGTAAGGGATTCGGCAACACACGATACGGTGGTGCTTCCGGCATATGCCAGCGTCTTGACGGAGTGGCGTGGGTACGTGGACTGCGTAAGTGCGGCGCAGCTCAAGTCGTAGGGCTTCTACGGGACTTGGCGGGTGTCGCAGCCCGGAGGCTTCGTCGCCCTGGTGTTCGGTGGACCCTTGTTCTATGCCGGGTCGTGAAGGGGCGGCCGCGGCGCCAGTTCGACCGGCGTGCGCTCACCCGTCTCCAGCGCCCGCACCCCGGCCTCGGCGACCGCGGAGGCGGCGTACCCGTCCCAGGCGCCCGGACCGGTGACCCGGCCGCGGCGGGTGGCGTCCACCCAGGTCTGGACCTGGCGGTCGTAGGCGTCGGAGAACCGCACGAGGTAGTCCTGCGGCACCTCCTCCCGGGCGCCGCCCGCCGCCGTCACCAGCATGCCGTGCGCCTCGCCGATCCGGGCGCTGCCTGCCTCGCAGACGGCCTCGCAGCGCACCTCGTAGCCGAAGCCGCAGTTGACGAAGACCTCCACGTCCACGAGCGCGCCGCCCTCGGTCTCGAACAGCACCAGCTGCGGATCGAGCAGGCCCTCGGGCGCCCCCGCCGACGGCCGCGGCCGGAGCACGGTCACCGCGCCGAGCTCCTGTCCCAGCAGCCAGCGAGCGGCGTCGATCTCGTGCGAGACGGAGCTGTTGACCAGCATCGCCGAGGTGAAGTGCGGCGGCGAGGAGACGTTGCGGTGGACGCAGTGCAGCATCAGGGGCCGGCCCAGCCGCCCGCCGTCCAGCAACGACTTCAGCTGCCGGTACTCGGTGTCGTACCGGCGCATGAACCCGACCTGCGTCAGCCGCCTGCCGAGCCGCGCCTCCGCCTCCACCACGCGCAGCGCGCCCGCGGAGTCCGGCACCATCGGCTTCTCGCACAGCACCGGCAGCCCTCGCTCGAACGCGGCCAGCAGGGCCTCCTCGTGCGCCTCGCCGGGCGAGGCGATCAGGACCGCGCGGACGCCCGGTGCGTCGAGCGCGGCGACGGGGTCCGTGTGCACAAAGACCCCGTCGATGCCGCCCACGGCCTCCTTCGCCCGTTCCGCGTCGGGGTCCGCGACGGCGGCGACCCTGGCGCCGCTCACCACCGCGTCGAGGCGCCGTACGTGGTCGGCGCCCATGTGCCCCGCGCCCAGGACCGCCACACCCAGAAGATCGCTCACGCTCCGCCGGCTCCTTCCCCGTCCGCCGCGCACCCGCGGGCGGCGGGCGCGTGTACGGCGAACAGGGTTTCATGGCCGTCACCGTCGTCAAGAGGGGACGGCCCGCGAGGCGCGAGCGCCGGCGTCAGTAGCGCAGCACCCCCGCGATGCCGTCCGCGTCCGCGAGCGCGCCGTCCGGCACGAAGCGGACGTCGGCACCGGTCTCCAGGCACTGCTCCACGATCTCGTCCACGATGTCCTCGCGGGCGTCGAGGTCCCCGTCGAACGCCGGGAGCAGGTGCTCCCCGTCGTCGCGCATCGTGACCTTGAAGTTCTCCTCGACGGCGAGCAGCCGGACCCGGCCGCTGTGGGCGCTCTCCCACAGCTCGTCGACCCCGGCCGCGAAGTCCTTGCGCCCGCGGGCCGCGTCCAGCTCCCTGGCCACCGCGGCCACGGACCCCTTCGCCTCGTCGTCGAGCACCTGCCGCACGGCCTGCCACACGGCCTCGGGCGTGCCGTGCGCGAGGCCGCCGTGCGGGACCAGCACCGCGCCCGCGGCGAGGGTGCCCGCCTCGTCGAACAGGGACAGCGCGGGCTCGGGGCCGGTGACGTACAGCGGCCGGGGATGGGTCCGCAGGATCCTGCCCATCGCGGTGTCGGCGTCCCGCAGGAACCGGCGGGTGCCCTCGTCGCGGAAGGTGCTCGGCGCGTCGCCGATCCGCTCCTGGCGCTCGGGGTCGAAGTCCTCGGCGGGCCGGTCGAACGGGAAGCCGCCGAGGTGTTCCTCGACGACCCGGTCCGCGCCGCCGCTCCACAGCTTGACGCGGTCGGCGGCGACCGACAGTACCCAGAACGGCCGCTCGGCGGCCTGCGCGGCGACGAGGTTGCGGGTCAGGAAGGTGTCCGAGAGGACCACGCGCTCGGGCACGGAACGGGCCAGCGTCCAGACCTGGTGCTCCCCCGGAGCGGCGAAGATCGCCAAGCCGTCCTCGGCGTAGGTCAGATCGACCTCGGCGAGCGCCCGGTCGAGCTCCCGGGAGACGTCGGTACGGCGCTCGCGGGTGACCGCGGGATCGTCCTCCAGCTGTTTCTTGGCCGCGGCGACCACGTTGCGCAGCCGGACCCGGTCCTGGGCGTTGTCCGGTTCGCGGCGGTGGGTCGGCGTCAGCACGGACACGGCCGGATACGGGCGGGGGCGCCGCAGCTCGGCGAGGGTGGCGGGACTCAGATCGTGCTCCATGTCAGCACGATAGGACCGTTGGACGGATAGGGCATATCGATCACATCGGACAGTCGGGGTGGCCGGCGCGGCCGGGCGCTCAGCCGGTCTCGCCCTCGCCGTTCTCCGGTCCGCAGGAGCTGCCGTCGGGCGGCAGGGAACCGTAGAGCAGGAAGTCGTCGACCTTGCGGTGCACGCACTCGGAGGACGCGTACCCGGTGTGTCCCTCGTCCCGGTTGTCGAGGACCACGGCCGGGGACCCCAGCCGCTCGGCGGTCTCCGTGGTCCACCGGTACGGCGTGGCCGGGTCGCCCCGGGTGCCGACGAGCAGCATCCTGCGGGTGTCGAGGTCCTTCACGTCGTCGCGGATGTAGTCGGTGCCCCGGGGGCGCCCGTAGCACATGAGCACCTGGGTGAGGCGGTACCGGCCGAAGACCGGCGAAGCCTCCTCGTACCGTGCGCGAAGCCGGTCCAGGGACCCGGTGACCTCGGCGGCCGAGGGGCGGTCGGGGTCGTCGGCGCAGTTCACCGCCATCAGGGCGGCCGGGAGGTTGTCCATGGGGATGTCCTCCTCGTCCGTGAGACCGGCGCCCGCGGGCTCCCGGCCCGCCGCGGCCGACCCCGCACGGACGGGGAAGGTGACGCCGCCGGAGGAGAAGCCCTCCAGGCCCCGGGTGTCGCCGTCGTCCAGCAGCTGCGCCAGCGCCCGCTGCAGTGAGGGCCACAGCTCCCGGCTGTACAGCGCCTGACCTATGGCCCCCACCATGTCCTGGCCGGAGAAGGGCTCCCCGAAGGCCGACGGTACGGGATCGGCGTCGAGCGAGGCGACGAGCCGCTCGACCTGCTCCCGGGCGGCCCGGGCGTCCTGGCCGAACGGACAGGCGATGTCCTCCACGCACCAGTCGAGGAAGTTCTCCAGCGCGGTCTGCTGACCCCGCGCGCCCGCCAGCCCCTGCTCGGCCAGCGGTTCGGTCAGTGTGTCCACGCCGTCCAGCACCATCCGGCCCACCTTGTCCGGGAACCGGGCGGCGTAGACCGCGCCCAGCCGGGTGCCGTAGGAGAAGCCCAGGTAGTTGAGCCGGCCGTCACCGAGGGCGCTGCGCATCACGTCCATGTCGCGGGCGGCGTCGACCGTGCCCATGTGGTGCAGCACGGGTCCGGAGTACTTCGCGCACTCGGCCGCCGCGTCCCGCAGCCGTCCGAGCACGTCCTCGGGGTCGGTGACCGACTCGTCCCCGCCCGTCGCCTCGATGATCTTCATGGTGGCCGGGCCGCAGGTCACGGGGGAGGACCGGCCTACGCCGCGGGGGTCGAAGGTGACCACGTCGTAGCCGTTGGTGAGATGCATGAAGTCCTTGCCGCCGAAGGAGAGTTCACTGACCCCCGAGCCGCCGGGACCGCCGAAGTTCAGCAGCACCGAGCCGCGTGACTCGCCGGTCGCCCGGAACCGGGCCAGCGCCAGGTCGAGGGTGTCGCCCTTCGGCCGGCCGTAGTCGAGGGGGACGGTGACCTTCCCGCACTGGAGATCCTTCGGCATCTCCATGCCCTCGCACGCCGACCAGGTGACCTTCTGGTCGTAGAACCGGGACAGATCCGGTCCGGTGTCCCGTTCTGCGGCCGCGGGCAGCCCCGCGCCCAGCAGGGACAGGCCGAGCGCCCCGCTGACCGCGCAGCGCCGGACCGAGGGCCGAGTCGACGGCTTGGCCTGCATCGATGCCTCCCGGGCGCCCTGTCGCGGACCCGTGGTCGGCGCCACTCGATCACCATAAGCGGGCCTCGCACCCGGCGCCTCCGGGCGCGGACGGCCGGCGGGGCCCCGCGCGGGCGCCCGACGGACGCCAGCGTTTGTTCGATGAACCGTCCACTCGATGGGGTGAAAGACCGATTAGCCATAACTCGGATGGTGCGCCCGCGTTTTAACCGGTGCGGGCGACTGCCCGCGATGATGTCTGGAAGGCAGGGACCGCATGAGAAGGGTTACCCGAAACGGTGTGCTCGCCGTCGCCGCCTCCGGCGCGCTGGCGGTGACCATGCCGGCGTACGCGGCGTTCGCGTCCGACGGTGCCACCGCCGACGGCTCCTCGGCGGGTTCGCCGGGTCTGGTCTCCGGCAACACCGTGCAGCTCCCGGTGGACGTACCGGTCAACGTGTGCGGCAACACCGTGAACGTGGTGGGGCTCCTCAACCCGGCCGCGGGCAACGGCTGCGCCAACACCGGGAAGGGCGGCGCGTCCCACGAGCCGGACGCGGCGCACAAGGGGACGGGCGCCGCCGGCACGTCGGGCGGCGCGCACGCCGAGGGAAGCGGAAAGGATTCACCGGGCGTGCTGTCCGGCAACGGCGTTCAGTTGCCGGTGCATCTCCCGGTCAATGTCACCGGCAACAGCGTCAATGTGGTCGGCATCGGCAACCCGGCCGTCGGCAACGAGTCGACGAACGGCTCCGACGACGACCCCGAGCCCCCGCCGCCGACCCCCGCCGAGCCCGAGCCGTCCGCGCCCGAGAAGGAGCGCGCCCGGCCGGAGCCGGTACCGCACGCCGCACCGCCGAGCGAGTCGGCGGCCCTCGCCCACACCGGGGCGGATCAGACCCTGCCCGTGCTAGCGGGCGGCGTGGCGCTCGTCCTCGGCGGCGCCGTCCTCTACCGGCGTTTCCGCCCGGGTGTCGAGAGCTGACCGGGCCCGGTCGTACATTCCGGGGCGCCCTTCCGGCCGGAGGGGCGCCCCGTCCGTTCACGCGGCCCGCGCGCTCAGCCGCGCCCTTCGTGGAACCGCCGGTGCAACGCGCGGATCTCCTCGGTGAGTTCCGGTACCGGCCCGTCCACGGCCACGCCGGGCGCCACCTCCCGCACCGCCAACGGCCGCACCGGCGGGGCCGGGACGCCCAGCTCCGCCAGCCAGCCGCCCAGCTGCTCGGACGAGGCGACGTACACGATGCGCCCCAGACCCACCCAGGCGTGCGCGGCGGCGCACATCGGGCAGTGCTCCCCGGACGTGTACACCGTGGCCGCGGCCCGCTCGCCGGGGGTGAGGTGGGCGGCGGACCAGCGGGCCAGCTCGAACTCCGGGTGACGGGTGCGGTCGCCGCCGGCCACCCGGTTGCGGTCCTCGGCCAGTACCGTGCCGTCCGCGCCGGCCAGCACCGACCCGAACGGCTCGTCGCCGGCCTCCAGTGCCCGCGCCGCCAGCTCCACACACCGGCGCAGATGCGGCAGTTCGACGTCCTTCACGACCATGGCGTACGGCCTTCCTCGTGACGTGGCCCCGTCCATCAGCCTATGTCCGCCCGGCTTCCGGCGTCCTTGCTATCGCCACTCGTGAGAGTTACAGTCTCTAACGAAAGCGAATGGCAATAGCAGTGCAAGGCAACGTACTGGAAGAGGAGCGCCCCATGCCCGCCGTCACCCCGCAGTCGCACACCGTCCTCGGATCCGGCCCCGCCGGGACCGCGCTCGCCCGTGAACTGGTAGGCAGGGGGCACCCCGTCCGCCTGGTGGACCGGCGGGGCGAGGGCCCCGCGGTCGAGGGCGTCGAGCGGTTCGCCGCCGACGTCGGCACGGTCGGAGGCGCCCGGGCCGCCATAGCCGACGCGGCCGTGGTGTACCACTGCGTCAACGTCGCCTATCACCTCCAGGTCGAGGTGATGCCCCGCGTCCAGGAGGCCGTTCTGGCCGCGGTCGAGGAGACCGGCGCGCGCCTCGTCGTGCTCGACACGCTCTACCCCTACGGCGAGACCGGGGGAGCGGTGATGACCGAGGACAGCCCCTGGCAGGCGACGAGCCGCAAGGGCCGGATGCGCGCCGAACTGGACGAGCGGTACCTCGCCGCGCACCGGGCCGGCCGGGCCCGTGTGGTCCTGGGCCGCAGCGCCGACTTCGTCGGTCCCGGCGTACTCAACTCGTCCCTCGGCGCGGCCGTGTTCCCCGGCGCGCTCACCGGCGGGGAGGTCGTGGGCTTCGGCGACATCGACCTGCCGCACAGCTACACCGGCATCGCGGACGTGGCGGCCGGTCTCGCGACCCTCGGTGAACGCCCGGACGGCGACGGCCGGGTCTGGCACCTGCCCACCGCGCCGGCCGTGACCACGCGCGAGATCCACACGATGATCGAGAAGCGGGTGGGCCGACCGCTGAACGTCGTGCTGCTCGACCGGCCCCGCGCCTTCGGCCCGTTCGACGAGCAGTTCATGGCCGAGTACGAGGAGATGTTCTACCAGCACACGGAGGCGCAGATCGTGGACTCCGGCGCCTTCGAGCGGTTCTTCGCGGTGGCCCCCACGCCGCTCGCGGACACCCTGGACGCGACCGTCACCTGGTACGAGGCGTGGCTCGCCGACCGGTGACGGTCAACGCCTCAGCGGCCGGGTCGCGACCGGGACCGGTCCAGTGCGGCCACGCCGACCGCGGCCAGCCCGATCTGGATGAGCCACTCGATCCAGTCCACGCCGTCGGTGTCGGCCACGTCGAACGCCGAGGCGACCGCCGACCCGAGCAGCGCGGCCAGGATGCCGACAGCGATCGTCCACAGGACGCCGATGCGCTGGCGCCCCGGGACCACGAGGCGGCCCAGGACGCCGATGACGATACCGATGACGATGGCGCTGATGACGCCGTCGATCTCCATCTCCACCCCACTTCGTCAGGTCCCCCGCTGTAGTGCTTCTGCCCGCTGCGGACAGGCGCAGTCCGCCGCGCTCCGACCTGCCCCGGGCCGGGGCGTGGGGGCCTCTTTGGGCGCGGGCGGGCCGGCCCGCGCGTGAGCGGACCGGCCGTGCGGCTCCCTTCCCGGGTGTCTAACTTCTGGGGGCGCTCCGCGCCGCCGTGCCGGCGCAGACCATGCCCAGGACCAGGGCGAGTGCGCCGATGATGATGTTGTTCCAGATGACGCCGGCGTCCGGGCTCGAGCCCACGATCCACGGCGAGATGATCATCCAGACGCCCATCGCGCACATGGCCCAGCTCAGGCCGTACATGCGCTCCGGGGCGCGGGTGAATCCGAGGGCCAGCAGACCGATGGCGATGCCCACGATCAGGTTGTGGGCCACGAGCGACGGCTGGCTGGTGGTGAAGTGGAGTATCCACGGGGACACGGCGCAGTAGAGGCCGAGCAGGAACACCGGCCCGTCCACGAGCGCCACGTCACGGCCACCGAGCATGCGCGCGTAGCGTTCCTGCATTTCCGGGGCGTCGGGATGGCTGGTGATGTCACTTCTGGAGTGTGAGACGTGGGCCATGAGTCGTCTCCTTCGACTGGCAGGGCCAACCGCTTCGGGTGCGGTGTGCGGTAGCGCCGCATAAGGGTATTCTGCTCTTATTTTTCCCTTATGTGTAGTCGGGAACCCCCTCTGTCACACCCGTGTGAAATCCGCGTCCGCGGGACGAGACCGGCCCTGATCTCCTTGACCCTGTTCGACGGCGGCTGCCACGATCGACGGCATGCCAACGCGACCGGGCCTCACGCGGCGACGCCACGTCGACCTCGCCCGCGTCTTCAGCGCCTCCTGTCGCACCGCGGCCTGATCCCGCCGATCCGCCGCCCCCTTCCCACCCCGCCGCACGGCCCGGCACCGCCCTGCGAGCGAATCCCCGCACCGCCCCAACCGGTGGCCGCTTAGGCTCCCGTCCGGCCCGGTGCTTCCCATGTCCCGGTCCAGCGGCTCCCCGAGGGGAGGACGGACCGGGAATTCCGCCGCGCGCCCCGGCCGGAAGGCGCGCACCGCCTTCCCGCCTTCCCGAAAAGAGGACCCATGGCCACCGTCCTGTCCGTCTCCGGCAGCCCCTCCGCCTTCTCCCGCACCCACCGGCTGCTGCGCCACCTCGACGAACGGCTGACCGCGCAGGGCCACGACGTGATCCCGCTCGACGTCCGCGCCATCCCCGCCGAAGCGCTGCTCGGCGCGGACTTCAGGCATCCCGCCGTCACGGAGGCCGCCGCGCTGTTCGCCCGTGCCGACGGCGTCGTCGTCGGCACCCCCGTCTACAAGGCGTCCTACTCCGGCGTACTGAAGGCACTGCTCGACCTGCTTCCGCAGTACGCCCTCACCGGCAAGACGGTGCTGCCGCTCGCCACCGGCGGCTCCACCGCCCACGTCCTGGCGATCGACTACGCGCTCCGCCCGGTGCTGAACTCCATGGGCGCCGCACACATCGTGCAGGGCTGGTTCACGCTGGACCGGGACATCACGGCGCACGAGGACGGGTCGGTCCGCGTCGCACCGGGCTCGGCGGAGGCGCTCGCCCAGGTGGTCGACCAGTTCTCGGCGGCCCTGGGCAATCCGGTGGCGGCGCCCCTGCCGGCCCCGCCCGTGCTGGCCGCGGCCGTCTGACCGGCGCGCCGCGACCGTAGGCCGCTCGCCCTTCCGCTTCCCGCCCGGCGCCGGCCCGCCGTGGCCGGACGTCCCCGAACGGAGATCCCTTGTCGTCCCTCACCTTCCACTGGTTCCTGCCCACCAGCGGCGACAGCCGCGACGTCGTCGGCGGCGGCCACGGCGCCCCGGACACCGCCACCGGCCCCGGCCGCCGCCGACCGCCGACGGTGGCCTATCTCGGGCAGATCGCGCGCGCCGCCGAGAACCTGGGCTTCGTCGGCGCGCTCACTCCCACCGGTGCCTGGTGCGAGGACGCGTGGCTGACCACCGCGATGGTCTCCCAGGCCACCGAGCGCCTGAAGTTCCTGGTCGCCTTCCGCCCCGGCTTCGTGTCACCCACACTCGCCGCGCAGATGGCGTCCACCTTCCAGCGGCAGACCGGCGGACGGCTGCTGCTCAACGTCGTCACGGGCGGCGAGAGCCGCGAACAGCGGGCCTACGGCGACTTCCTGGACAAGGACGCCCGCTACCGGCGCACCGGAGAATTCCTGCACGTCGTGCGGGAGTTGTGGCAGGGCGGCACCGTGAACCTGCGCGGCGAGCACCTCCGGGTCGAGGACGCGCGGCTCACGCGGGTCCCCGACCCCGTGCCCGAGGTGTACTTCGGCGGCTCCTCGCCCGCCGCGGTCGAGGTCGCCGCCCGGCACGCGGACGTGTACCTGACCTGGGGCGAGCCGCCCGCGCAGGTCGCCGGCAAGATCGCCCGGCTGCGGGAGGCGGCCGCACGCGAGGGCCGCACCCTGCGCTTCGGCATCCGGCTGCACGTCATCACGCGCGACACCGCGGCGGACGCCTGGGCCGAGGCCCACCGGCTGCTCGACGGCTTCGACCCGGACACCGTACGGGAGGCGCAGGCCAACCTCGCCCGCAGCGAGTCCGAGGGGCAGCGGCGCATGCTCGCCCTGCACGGCGGCTCCCGCGACGCCCTGGAGATCCACCCCAACCTGTGGGCAGGCATCGGCCTGGTGCGCGGCGGGGCGGGCACCGCCCTGGTCGGCGGTCACGACGAGGTCGCCGAGCGGATCGCCGAGTACCACGCCCTCGGCATCGACGAGTTCGTCCTGTCCGGCTATCCGCACCTGGAGGAGGCGTACTGGTTCGGCGAGGGCGTCCTGCCGCGCCTCGCCGCCCGGGGACTCTGGCGCCACCCCGAGCACGCGGGTGCCGGTGCCGAGGAGATGGTGCTGCCGGCCGCCGTCTAGCCGTCCCAGCCGTCCCAGCCGTCCCAGCCGTCCTGGGCGTCGCTGGCGTCCAGCCGTCTAGACGGAGGCCAGCGCGGCCAGGTGGGCCTCGCGCACCGTGGCCGTCTGGCCCTGGATCAACAGGAACACCGCCTCCCGCGCGATCCGTTGGGCCGGACTGTCCACACTCGTGGCCCGCCCGCCCCCGGCCACGACCGCGGCGGTCGTGGCCGCCCGCCGCAGCTCGTACGCCCGCGTCCGCAGCGCCAGCCGCTCCTCGACGTGCTCGTGCGGGACGGGGTGGTCGGCGAGCGCGTACGCCCGCTCCCGCACCTCGTCCAGCCGCGCGCGCAGGGCGTCGGCCGCACCGCGCTCGGCGGGCGCGGCGCCGAGCAGGTCCAGCGCGGCGTACCCGAGGCCGAAGACGGCCGGGGACGTGTTGGTGCTGCGGGGTACGTCGACGCGGGCGAACTCCTCGCGGGGCGTGCGCAATGCGACCGACTCCTCCGGCACCCACAGGCCGTCCAGCGTCAGCGACACCGTGCGGGCCGCCGTCAGCGCCACCAGCCGCATGGGCGCCGACGCCCGCAGCCCCGGCTGCTCGCGGGCGT
This sequence comes from Streptomyces sp. WAC 04229, assembly GCF_003947455.1. GTDB lineage: Bacteria > Actinomycetota > Actinomycetes > Streptomycetales > Streptomycetaceae > Streptomyces. The sequence goes on from NZ_QHJH01000011.1 coordinate 69,752, forward strand.
CGGCGAAGGCGAACACCACCTCGTCGGCGTCCGTCACGCCCGCGAGCAGCATCAGGTCGTTCAGGCCCCAGCCCGTGTACCAGGGCACGGTGCCGTCGAAGCGCACCCCGCCCCGCTCGACGGTGGCCCGCACCGGCACCCGGGGGTGGGACCTGACGTGCGCGTAGGCGATGCCCGCGAGCAGTTCGCCGGTGGCGAGCGGGCGCAACAGGCGTTCGCGCACGGCGAGTCCGGGCTCCGCCTTCGCCAGCAGTCGTACCGGCGTGTGGTGCTGGGTCTGCACGAACCACGTGGAGCAGCACGCCCCGGCCAGGATCTCGGCGACCTCCCTGGCGACCCGGTCCGGGGCGCCGGCCCCGCCGGACTCCCCGGGCGCGCTCACCCCGAGCAGTCCGGAGCGCCGGACCGCCTCGATGTGACTCCTGGGCACGACGTCCTGGTCGACGCGCTGGGCGGACGGGGCGAGCAGGTCGTCGGCGAGCCGGTGCGCCTCGGTGACGAGCGGGTGGGTCGTGGTGGTCATACGGCGATTCTCCCGACCGGTTCCGGACGGTGACGAGCGGGCGCGGTACGGCGAGTCCCCGCCAGGCCGGAAACCGGCCCCGAGTCCGACTGGTCTACACCCTTGACTGGTACAGACCAACGCGGTTGAGTGTGCGTCACACCCCCCACTACGGCCGCCCCCGACGCCGTGACCGGCCAGGCCGGCGCGTGCGCGCAAGGCCTCGCCCCGGCCTGCCTTGCGCGGGAGCGGCCGTGCCCGTCAAAGGAGGCAGTCCTGTGTCGAGGCGTCGTATCTCCGCCCTGGTGGCCGTGCTCGCCCTCGCGGGCGCCGTGCCCACCCTCCTGCCCGCCACCGAGGCGTCCGCCGCCGCGTGTTCGAGCTACCCGGCCTGGACGGCGGGCAAGAACTACAACGCCGGCGACATCGTCCGCTACACCGACGGCAAGGCGTACATCGCCGAGCACGCCAACCCGGGCTACGACCCGGTGATCAGCACCTGGTACTGGGAGCCGTACGCCTGCGGCGGCGGCCCGGGTACGCCGGTCGGCAACTTCGTGGTGAGCGAGGCCCAGTTCAACCAGATGTTCCCGGGCCGGAACTCCTTCTACACCTACAGCGGCCTCACCGCCGCGCTCAGCGCCTACCCCGGCTTCGCCAACACCGGCGGCGACGCCACCAAGAAGCAGGAGGCCGCGGCCTTCCTCGCCAACGTCAGCCACGAGACCGGCGGACTCGTGCACGTCGTCGAGCAGAACACCGCCAACTACCCGCACTACTGCGACTGGAACCAGCCCTACGGCTGTCCGGCCGGCCAGGCGGCCTACTACGGGCGCGGGCCGATCCAGCTCAGCTGGAACTTCAACTACAAGGCCGCGGGCGACGCGCTCGGCATCGACCTGCTGGGCAACCCCTGGCTGGTGCAGAACGACGCGGCCGTCGCCTGGAAGACCGCCCTGTGGTACTGGAACACCCAGTCGGGACCGGGCAGCATGACCCCGCACAACGCCATGGTCAACGGCGCAGGCTTCGGCCAGACGATCCGCTCCATCAACGGCTCCCTGGAGTGCGACGGACGGAACCCGGCGCAGGTCCAGAGCCGCGTCACCAAGTACCAGCAGTTCAGCCAGATCCTCGGTGTCTCCCCGGGCGGCAACCTGTACTGCTGACCCCGCCCCGGGCCACCCGTCGGCCGCGTCCCGCTCCGGCAGGACGCGGCCGACTTGGCGTTCCGGAGTTTTACGTATAACCTCTCCCGTCAACCGTCCGTCCGGAAGGGTCCCGATGACACGTATCGCCCTGGTCGCCCTCGTCGTCGACGACTACGACGAGGCGATCCGCTTCTACACCGAGGCCCTCGGCTTCCGCCTGGCCGAGGACGCGCCCCGGCCCGACGGTTCCCGCTGGGTGGTCGTCGAACCCGGCACCCCCGGACAGGGCACCGCGCTGCTGCTGGCCCGCGCCAAGGGGGAGGCGCAGCGCTCCCGGATCGGCGACCAGACCGGCGGGCGGGTCGGCTTCTTCCTGCACACCGACGACTTCGCCCGCGACCACGCCCGCATGGCCGCCGCCGGCGTGACCTTCCTGGAGGAGCCCCGGCACGAGCCCTACGGCTCGGTCGCCGTCTTCCAGGACCTCTACGGCAACCGCTGGGACCTGCTCCAGCCCGCCGCCTGAACCCTCCCGATCTCCGCTCAGACCCCGCCGAGGAACCACCGCACATGTCATCTACGCGCATAGACGCCGAAACCCTCCGCCGCCTCCCCAAGGCCGTGCTGCACGACCACCTCGACGGCGGCCTGCGCCCCGCGACCGTCGTGGAACTGGCCGCGGCCGTCGGCCACGCCCTGCCCACCACCGACCCCGACGAGCTGGCCGCCTGGTACTACGAGGCCGCCAACTCCGGCGACCTGGTGCGCTACATCGCCACCTTCGAGCACACCCTCGCCGTGATGCAGAACCGCGAGGGCCTGCTGCGCACCGCCGAGGAGTACGTCCTCGACCTCGCCGCCGACGGCGTCGTCTACGGCGAGGTCCGCTACGCCCCGGAGCTGATGACGAATGGTGGCCTGACCCTCGCCGAGGTCGTCGAGACCGTCCAGGAGGGCCTGGCCGCCGGGATGGCCAAGGCCGCCGCGGCCGGCACCCCGGTCCGGGTCGGCACCCTGCTGTGCGGCATGCGGATGTTCGACCGCACCCGCGCCACCGCCGACCTCGCGGTGGCCTTCCGGGACGCCGGGGTCGTCGGCTTCGACATCGCCGGCGCCGAGGACGGCTTCCCGCCCGCCGACCACCTCGACGCCTTCGAGCACCTGCGCCGCGAGAACGTGCCCTTCACCATCCACGCCGGCGAGGCGCACGGCCTGCCCAGCATCCACCAGGCCCTCCAGGTGTGCGGCGCCCAGCGCATCGGCCACGGCGTGCGCATCACCGACGACATCCCCGACCTCGCCTCCGGCAAGCTGGGCCGCCTCGCGGGCTGGGTCCGCGACCGCCGGATCGCCCTGGAGATGTGCCCGACCTCCAACCTCCAGACCGGCGCCGCCACCTCGATCGCCGAGCACCCCATCACCGCGCTGAAGGACCTCGGCTTCCGCGTCACCCTGAACACCGACAACCGCCTGGTCTCGGGCACCACGATGACCCGCGAGATGTCGCTGCTCGTCGAGCAGGCCGGCTGGAGTGCCGAGGACCTGCGCACGGTGACGGTGAACGCCCTCAAGAGCGCCTTCATCCCCTTCGACGAGCGCAACGCCCTGATCGAGGACGTCGTCCTGCCGGGCTACGCGGCGCTCTGAACCTGGGACCTGTCCGGCGGATCGTGCCGCAGACGCGGGGGCCGGCACGCCCGTCTGCGGCGTTGTCGTCGGTTGCCAGGGCTCCGCCCCGTCGCCCTCCTCCGCCTTGCAGCCGGACGCACCAGCCCTCGCTCACCTGTGCTGATCAGGCGCCGCCACTTTCCTGCGACCTGATCCGCCGGACAGGCCCCAGCCCGCGCACATAGGCGGCCTGTCCGACGTGCTGGAGATCGTCGGACAGGACGCTGACCAGCCGCGCGCCCAGGGTGACCGGCGGGTCCCAGGCGTCGTCCACGATCCGCTCCAGGTCCTTGGCGGTCAGGGAGCGCAGGGCCCCGAGCGTCTGCTCGTGCACGGCGTCGTAGTAGCCGGTCAGCAGGTCGCCCGAGTCGACGCGCACCTTCGCGACCTCGGCGGGACCGTGGCCGTACCCGGTGTCCCGGCGGGGCAGGCCGAGACCGAAGCGTTTCTCCCACTCGCCGGTCGGCCACACCTGGTCGAGACCGAAGGCGTCCGCGACGTGGTCGTCCTGGACGCGGGTGAGATGCCAGACGAGCCAGGAGACGGAGTTGGCCTCGTCGGCGGGGCGGGTGTTCAGGCCGTCGGGGTCCAGCCCCTCGACGGCGGCGTGGACTTCTTCCTGGATACGGGCGTAGCCCTCGATGAGGATGTCCTTCGCATGCATACGTCCACCATCGCGCAGTCCGCCCTCACCCGCTCCCCGTTTCCAGCAGCCCCATCAGCGCCCGCGCCGCGGGGCTGGTCGCCTGGGCGGGCGGCAGCAGCGCGATGGTCTCGTACTCCGTCCCGTCCGCGTCCTTCAGCGGCAGCGAGGTGAGGGCGGCCCGCTTGTGCCGGAAGTGCCGCGGCACCACCGCGATACCGAGGTTCTCGTCGATCAGGTCGAGCAGCCCGTGCACGTCGTTCACCTCCAGCGGCACGGTCCGCCGTACGCCCGCCGCGGCGAAGACGGCGTCGGTGACGCGGCGCGGACCCCAGTCCGGGTGGAAGTCGACGAAGACCTCGTCGGCGAGATCGTGCGGGGTGAGCGCCGCGCCGTCCGCCGCGAGCCGGTGGCCGGGGTGGCACAGCACCGTCATCGGCTCGCCGGACAGCGGGACCGAGCGCAGCTGTTCGGTGTCGGCCTGGGTGCGGTAGGCGAAGGCCAGGTCGAGCCGCCCGGCCGCCACCTCCTCGGCCAGCTCGCCGGAGCCCGCCTGCCGCAGCCGGATCTCCACGTCCGGGTGGAGCCGCCGGAACCCGGCCAGCAGCCCCGCCACCGGCACCCCGGCGATGCACTGCTCGGCGCCCAGCGAGAGCGTGCCGCGCAGCACCCCCTGGACGGCCGCCACCGCCTCGTGCGCCGACCGCACCTGCGCGAGGATCCGCTCCGCCTCGCCCAGCAGTGCCCGCCCGGCCTCCGTCAGCGTCACCCGGCGGGTGGTCCGTACGAACAGCGGCGCCCGCAGTTCCCGCTCCAGCGCCCGGATCGACGCCGAGAGGCCCGACTGGGACACCAGCAGCCGCTCCGCCGCACGGGTGAAGTGCTGGTCCTCGGCGACCGCCACGAAATGCTGAAGATGACGCAGTTCCATGATTGAGAAGCGTAACCGCGCAATCCCATCGGATTCTTCTGTTGGACCACTGCACGCAGGTCAGGCCAGAGTGGGGGACGGTTCCAGCCGGATCCACCCCTACCCGTACCCGGGTGCCCAACCCCCTCTGGAGTCGCGTTGTACACCGCACACCCCGACCGCTACGCGGACATGCCCTACCGGCGCACCGGACGCAGCGGCCTGAAGCTCCCCGCGCTCTCGCTCGGCCTGTGGCACAACTTCGGCCCGGACCGTCCCGCCGAGACCCAGCGCGCCATCCTGCGCCGCGCCTTCGACCTCGGCGTCACCCACTTCGACCTCGCCAACAACTACGGCCCGCCCCCCGGCTCCGCCGAGTCCGCGCTGGGCGAGGCGCTGAAGGCGGACTTCGGGTCGTACCGCGACGAGCTGGTCGTCTCCACCAAGGCCGGCTACCTGATGTGGCCCGGCCCGTACGGCGAGTGGGGCTCGCGCAAGTCCGTCCTGTCCTCCCTCGACCAGAGCCTGACCCGCATGGGCCTGGACTACGTCGACGTCTTCTACTCGCACCGTCCCGACCCGGAGACTCCCCTGGAGGAGACGATGGGCGCCCTGCACACGGCGGTGCAGCAGGGCAAGGCGCTCTACGTGGGCGTCTCGAACTACTCCGCCGAGCAGACCCGCGAGGCCGCCCGCATCCTCGGTGAGCTGGGCACCCCGCTGCTGATCCACCAGCCGCGCTACTCCATGCTCGACCGCCGCCCCGAGACCGGCGGCCTGCTGGACGCCCTCGACGAGCTGAAGGTCGGCTCCATCGCCTACTCCCCGCTGGAGCAGGGCCTGCTCACCGGCCGCTACCTCGACGGCATCCCGGAGGGCTCGCGCGCCGCGAGCGACAGCCCGTTCCTCAAGTCCGAGGCGGTCACCGAGGAACTGGTCGGCCGGCTGCGCTCCCTGGACGAGATCGCGAAGTCCCGCGGTCAGTCGCTGGCCCAGATGGCTCTCGCGTGGGTGCTGCGCGAAGGCCGCGTGACGTCGGCGCTGGTCGGCGCGAGCAGCCCGCAGCAGCTGGAGGACAGCGTCGCGGCCACCAGGAACCTGGACTTCGGCTCCGACGAGCTGACCCGCATCGACAAGATCGTCAACAAGTAGGGCGCGGCCGCAGGACACCCGGGTCCCGGAGTCGGGTCACCGCCTCCGGGACCCGGGCCGTTCGCCGGGGCGCCCTCACGCCCCGGCGGGCACCCGGTCCAGGAAGCCGAAGACGGCGCTGATCCGGTCCTCGTCGTCCAGCCTGACCACGTCGAACCCGGCCACCGGTGCGGAGCCGTCGGCCTCGCTCACCAGCTCCCAGGAGAAGCGCGCCGTGTCGTGGTGCCCGTCCACGGCACCGGACAGCCGGAACGCGAAGCCGGGGAACTGCTCGTGCGCCGCCGCGATCACGGCCGCGATCTGCTCGTGGCCGCGGACGTCGGCCAGGGGATCGGTGTAGCCGCCGTCATTGGTCCAGGCCGCGGCGACCGCCTCGGCCCGCGCCTCCGGCGCCGCGTTCCACGCCTCGAAGTAGCGGGCGACGGCGTCTTCGTGGCGGCGGGCGGGTGCGGATGCGGACATGGCGATCAGCCTCCATCGATGTCGTGTGCGCTGGTCGGGGACCGGATCCCGGTCTCGGCGACCCGGTACCGCAACCATGCCCGCACCCGCGCGGACCGTCGATTACCCCCGGGGTCATGGCGGCGCCCCGCGCCTCCGCCGGCGGACCGCCCGCCCGGAATCCGGGCGACCGGCGGCACGGGGCGGCTTTCGGCCATCAACGACCGTGAATATGCCAGGAGACTGGCCGGAAATTCATGGTGACAGTGATTCATCGGTGAACATACTCACCTCTAGGGCCTCTCACACCATGCGACAGCGCCCTCACGCACAGCACACGAGCCGCACGGACGCGCCGCCCTACCCGGCAGGCGGTGGGTGACGGGGGAGGGTAGCAGTGCACGACGAGTTCCTGTGCCACGTCACCGCCTACGGCGTCTGTGACGGCCGGCGCATCGGTGTCCCGCTCGGTACCTACCGGGCGCCTACCCTCGCCCTGGCCCTGTGGTGGCTGCGCGACCGCGCCTCCTGGATGGCCGAGCGGCTGGACCCGCAGCCCGACAGCCCCCACTTACCGCGCGCCGCCCTGACCCCCGTCGCCGACGACGCGCCCGACGTGCCGCACGTGCTGCGCACCTGGTGCGCCGACGACCTCCAGCAGGAACTGGTCGCCGACGAACTGGCCGCGGGCCGCCTGGTGCGGATCGCGACCAGCGACGACACCACCGAGTACGAGCTGATGGCCGAGTCCGTGGACGCACTCCGCATGCAACGGGCCTCCCCGCCCCTCGTCGTCCCGGTCTCCTGACCCTCCCGGGACCCGCGCCACCGCCCTAGGCGCCCGTCGGAGCCCGCCCCGTCCGTCGCCTCGCCCACCGTGCGAGCAGCGAGCCGAGCGCCCCGGCGACCAGTCCCCACAGCAGGGCGAGCCCCACCGCACTCCACAGTCGCGGCCGCAGGAAGAGCCGGCCGGACAGGCCGCCGCCCAGGTCGCCGATGCCGAGCACGGACAGCCCGTAGTGGGCGAAGACGCGGCCGACGAGGCCGATCATCAGGACCGTCAGCGCCAGGGCCACCGCCAGGCGCACCGCGTGCAGCCAGACCGCGGTCCCGGCCGGTGAGCGGAGCGCCATGACGAACCCGGCCGCCACGACCAGGACCGCCGCGGCGACCAGCAGCCACCACATCCGCCCGTCCTGCTCCGTGAGCGTGCCCAGGTTCACGGTCGAGACGTCCTCCGTGCGCAGCACCTCGTCCACCGCCCGCGGCATCGGCAGCCCGAACGGCCCCTCGACCCGCCCGTTCCAGGTCGCGCCCAGACCGATCGTGAGCGCCGGCCACGCCAGGTTCGGCAGGCCGAGGAGCAGCACGGCGAAGGTGTCCGCCGGGTGCCCGCGCGTCCCGGCGACGACCAGGCCGACGACGACGCCGATGACGACGTAGGCGAGCAGCAGCGCGACCATCGCGTACGCCGCCGGCCGCACCGCCGTGTGCAGGCGCAGCAGCCGGCCGGGCAGCGGCGCCCCGCGGGAGACCAGCAGGGCCAGCACCAGCACGCCCGCCAGCCACAGCAGCCCGAAGAGCACGGTCAGCGGCACGTCCGCGGTGAAACCGACGGTCGGCCGGACGCCGAACAGGTCGCCGAGGTCGCTCAGCACACCCTCGCCGAGGGACACCTCGAAGGTCTGGCGCGCGGCGAAGGCCAGCCCGAGGAGGGCGATCAGCCAAAGGAACGCGATCCGCCCCGCCCAGCCGGCCAGCTCGGTGGCGCCGGCGACGGCGCGGTGGCGCAGCGGCCGCAGGAAGCCGTAGGCGATCGCCAGCGCACCGGTCAGGGTGACGGACAGCGGCATCACGGTCAGTCCCGCGTCCGTGTCGGCGAACTCCCCGGCGTCCCCGGCCAGTTCCAGCGCGCCGCCCAGGGCGGTGACGACGGTCGCCACGACCACCCGGGGAAAGGCGTCGTCGGGCAGGTTCGCGGCCCCGGCCGCCCACAGTCCGAGCGCCGCCACGACGCCCATGGCGACCAGCGCCGCCAGCACGGTGCCCAGGGCCTGCGCCCAGCCGTGCCGGGCGACAGCCCGGCCGGGGGGTGCGGTCCGGCCGGGGGTTCCGGAGGGGTTTCGCGCACTCACGCTGCCACGCTAGGCAGGCCCCGCCGGGCCCGCCCGCCGACTGGGCCGTCCGCGCGGTGCCCCCGTCTCCGGTCAGGCGGCGCGGACCACCAGGGCGTGGTCGCCGAGCCCCAGCAGGCGCTCGGGCGCCACTTCGCCCCGGGTGGTGAAGACCGCGAGGACCCGGCCCGTCACCGGGTCGAAGGCGGCGTCCAGCACCGTGCCGTGCGCGGTGCCGCCCTCGGTCAGGACCCGGTGGCCCAGCAGGTCGTGGCGGGGCACCGGCGGCTCGGCGGACCCGGTGGACCGCACCCGGACGGCGCTCGGCCCGATCGTGTCCACCGCGTCCCAGGCCAGCACCGTCTCCCGGCGCAGGCGCCCGCCGCGGAACCGGACGTGGCTCACGGTGCCGGAGGCGATGTCGACGGTCAGGGACACCACGGTGCCGAGCGGACCCGCATCGGCGGCCGACGGCACCACCGGCAGTCCCCGCACCTCGGTGAACAGCATCACGGCAGCGAGCCCCGCCACGGGCCGGGCACACCGCCCACCAGGGAGCTGAAGCCCGGCAGGTCGTCGGCGACGTGCCGGACGGCGTCCTCGGGCAGGATCAGGGCGCGACCGGTGACCGAGAGCGTCCCGCCGCGCGGCACGTACACCCGCCGCCGGTGCCGGGCCGGCCCCGGCACGAACCGGCGGCTCGCCGCCACCCGGAAGCCGACGACCCGCCCGGCGGTGCCGCCCTCCACGACGACGTCGAGCACCGTGCCGACCTCCGCGCCCGCCTCGGTCAGCACGCGCGCGCCCAGCAGCCGGGCCCGCAGGGGCTGCTGCCGCGCCGTCATGACCGCCGCGTTCACCAGGCCCCGCCGGTCGCGGATCATCACCGCGTCGTGGCCCAGCGCGGACACGGCCGCCCAGGGCAGGCCGTCCTTGAGGGGGCCGGACAGCAGCCCCCGCCCGGTCAGAGTGAAACCGGTGATCCGGGACGCGGCGGCGTCGCATACGGTGTCCTTGACGTGGGCGACGGCGTCGCCGCCGAGGGTCACCACCGGCCGGGTGGTGATGCTTCGCGCGGCCATCAGCTCGTTCATCGCACCCCTTCCCGCCTTCTCGGGTTCCCCGCTCCACTGTGACGATGCCCGCACTACGAGAAGACGGGGACTGTGTCGCGCGGCTCGGGGTACGAGGACGGGTGCAGCAGCGACCGGCCAGTCCGGCTTCCGAGAGAGACAGGCATGACCGAGCACCTGGACGGGGCAGTGATACGTACTGGTTTCGACGTCCCCGTTGAACCGCTGAGGCGGGCGGCACACTACTCCGGTGAGCCGGGATGCATAGCGCGGGCGCGAGGCTTTGCCGCGCTCTTCCTCGACCAGCTGAGGACCGAGTGGTGCGCCGCGATCGGCTCCCGCTCCGACGGCGCGGTCCTGCTGGTGGTGAGTGAACTCGTGACCAACGCCGACCGCCACAGCATGGGCCCGTACATCCTGGAGCTGGAGGGCACCGGAGCCTCGGTGGCGGTGACCGTGTACGACAGCAGCGGCGCGGTGCCCGAGCGGTTCCCCAAGGACCCCGAACGGGTGGGGCACCACGGCCTGGAGATCGTGCACGCCCTGGCGGAGAGCGTCGTCGTCGAACCCGTCCCGGTCGGCAAGCGGGTACGTGCCGTGATCCCGCTCACCCAGGCGTGAACGTGAGCGTGGTGCCCCTCACCGAAGCGTGAGGAGCACCACGAGGAACCACGGGCGCCGAGGGGTCAGGCGCAGCCGAGTTCGCCCAGCATGCCCTCGCGCAGCCGCGTGATGATCCGCTTGATCAGCCGGGACACGTGCATCTGCGAGCAGCCGAGCTCCGCGCCGATCTCGGCCTGGGTGGCCTCCTCGACGAACCGCATGTGGATGATCCGGCGGTCCCGCTCGCTCAGCTCGGCCATCAGCGGTGCGAGCGAGTGGAAGTCCTCGACGAGCCGCAGTCCGTCCTCCTCCACACCGATGAAGTCGGCCAGCACCGACTCGCCGTTCTCCGGGCCGTCGCCGGTCAGCGCCGCGTCCAGCGAGGACGAGTTGTAGCCGTTGGACGCGATCTGGCCCTCGATCACCTCGTTCTCGCCGATGTTCATCAGCGTGGCGAGTTCGGCCACGGTGGGCTCGCGGTCCAGGCGGGAGGAGAGCTCCTCGCGGGCCTTGGCCAGCTCCACCCGCAGCTCCTGGAGCCGGCGCGGCACGTGCACCGCCCACGTGGTGTCCCGGAAGAAGCGCTTGATCTCGCCGACGATGTACGGCAGCGCGAAGGACGTGAACTCGACCTCGCGCGACAGCTCGAACCGGTCGATGGCTTTGATCAGGCCGATCATGCCGGTCTGGACGATGTCCTCCATGTCGTCGCCGCGACCGCGGAAGCGGCCGGCGGCGAACCGCACGAGCGACATGTTCATCTCGATCAGGGTGTTGCGCGCGTACTGGTACTCGTGCGTGCCCTCTTCGAGCTCCGTCAGGCGCTGGAAGAACTGGCGGGACAACTGCCGCGCGTCACGCGGCGCCACGGTGCGGGGGTCCACGGCCCCGGGCAGGGTTCCGTCACCCGTCCCGCCCCCGGCGGTCTTCCCGACAACCTGCGCTTTCGGCCGGACCACGGCGGTCTCCATTACCTCTCCCACGAAAGTCACGGTTCAGACGTCTCCCTAGGTTTCCCGCCCTGCGGGTACCCGGGTCACGGCAGCACATGCCCCCCGTTCCCACGGGTGGCGGAAAACGGGTGCCGCCGCCGCGTCGTCGCGGGGTGATGCCTCCTGTCTCAGCGTAGTCCCGCGGGTGGCCCCCGTCATCCGCGGATTCCCCTCAGGGCGGAATGCCGAACCCTTCCGTGACGCGGCCGGGCTCCTAGGCTGAGGAGGTGACCAGCCACGTGCCGAACGAAGCCCGCGTCATCCCCCTGCGCCCCCAGGCCACGCGCCCGGCGGCCCGCCCCGCCGTCGCGCCGGTGTCCCCGGAGCGAAGGCGGCCCACCGCCCGCGAGCCCCTCTGGCGCGATCTGGTCGGCGACGTCCTGCGCGGCGAACGCCTCGCCCAGGAGCGGACCCTGAAGGAGGTGTCGGAGGCCGCCCGGATCTCCATGCCGTACCTGTCGGAGGTGGAGCGCGGGCGCAAGGAGGCGTCGTCGGAAGTGCTCGCCGCCGCCGCGGCTGCCCTCGGGCTCTCCCTGGGCGACCTGCTGGCCCGGGCCCACGGGGAGCTGGTCCGCCTCACCTCGCGCCACACCGGCGCGGGCGCCGGCCGGGGCGCATCCGGCGCGCGGTACGACGGGATGTGCCTGGCCGCCTGAGCGGCCCTCCGGGCCGGCGCCCCGTGCGACGCCGGCCCGGTTCCTCACACCCGCGCCAGGCGCCGGGCGAGCACCTCGTCCGCCAGCCCGTACGCCACGGCCTCCTCGGCGGTGAACACCTTGTCGCGGTCCATGTCGGCCCGCAGGGTCGCGACGTCGTGGCGGGTGTGGCGGGCCAGCACCTCCTCGACCTGCGAGCGGATCCGGACCATCTCCTTGGCCTGCAGCGCCAGGTCGGAGACGGTGCCCTGCCGGCCCCCGCTGGCGGGCTGTCCCAGCAGGACCCGCGCGTGCTCCAGCACGAACCGCCGACCCGGGTCCCCGCCGGCCAGCAGCACGGCCGCCGTGGACGCCGCCTGCCCGACGCAGAACGTCGAGATCGGCGCCTGCACGAACGTCATCGTGTCGTAGATCGCCATCAGCGAGGTGAACGAGCCACCCGGGGAGTTGATGTAGACGGCGATCTCGGTCTCCGGGGCCGACGACTCCAGGTGCAGGAGCTGCGCGATCACGACGTTGGCCACGCCGTCGTCGATCTCGGTGCCCAGGAAGATGATCCGCTCCGACAGCAGCCGGCTGAACACGTCGTAGGACCGCTCGCCCTGCGGGGTGCGCTCGACGACGTTCGGAATCGTGTAGCTCCCCATGTCACAGTCCCATCCGTCGGGCGGGGGCGGCCGGACGCACGTCCGCGAGGGACTGGACGACCCGGTCCACCATTCCGTACTCCTTGGCCTCCTCGGCCGTGAACCAGCGGTCGCGGTCGCCGTCCCGGGAGATGGTCTGAGGGGTCTGGCCCGTGTGCTCGGCCGTGATCCGCTCGATGGTCCGCTTGGTGAACTCCAGGTTGTCGGCCTGGATCTCGATGTCGGCGGTGGTGCCGCCGATGCCCGCGGAGGGCTGGTGCATCATGACCCGCGCGTTCGGCAGGGCGTAGCGCTTGCCCGCCGCGCCGACGCTCAGCAGGAACTGACCCATGCTGGCGGCGAAGCCCATGGCGAGCGTCGAGACGTCGTTGGGGATCAGCCGCATCGTGTCGTAGACGGCGAGCCCCGCGTGCACGGAGCCGCCGGGGCTGTTGATGAACAGGCTGATGTCGGCGCGCGGGTCCTGCGCGGAAAGGATCAGCAACTGGGCGCAGACCCTGTTCGCGGAGACCTCGTCGACCTGCGTGCCCAGCAGCACGATCCGCTGGTCGAGCAACTGCGCGGCGAGCTGCTCGTCGAACCGGGTCGAGGGGGTGTCGCCCTCCTCCGCTCGGGGCAGTGCGGCCGGGCCGGGGCCGGCGATGAGTGGGAACATCGGCGCTCCTCGTCGAGTCGTGGACGGTCCTGGAGGGTGGGTGGTACGCGGCTCGCGGCGCCGCGTTTCCCTCACTCGTTCACTCTCGGCCCGCCGTGGCCCCGGGCGGCGCGTTCTCTGCCCGCGGCAGATTCGCCACGAGCAGAGCGATTACTTTCGCGGTCCGCGCCGGTCGGCAGTGGTGACCGAGTTCCACGCCCAGGAGGCAGTCATGAGCACCGACGGATTCACCACGTGTCTCTGGTTCGACGGCACGGCCGAGGAGGCCGCCCACTTCTACGTCTCCCTCTTCAAGAACTCCCGCATCGGCGCCGTCACCCACTACCCCGAGGGGTCGTACCAGCCCGCCGGCACCGTCCTCACCGTCGACTTCACCGCCAACGGCCAGAAGTTCGTCGCCCTCAACGGCGGCCCGCAGTTCCGGTTCAACGAGGCGGTCTCCTTCCAGATCTCCTGCGAGAACCAGGACGAGGTGGACCACTACTGGGCGAAGCTGACGGAGGGCGGCGGCGAGGAGGGACCCTGCGGCTGGCTCAAGGACCGCTTCGGCGTGTCCTGGCAGGTCGTCCCGATCCGGCTGGAGGAGATGTTCCGCGACCCGGACCCCGAGAAGGTCGCGCGCGCCAACAAGGCCATGATGGCGATGCGCAAGCTCGACATCGCCGCGCTGGAGCTCGCGTACGCCGGGAAGTGAGGCGTGCCTCCGGCGCGCGGGGCGGGCCGGGGGTGACTAGCGTGAGGAAGCGGACGGCCCCTGCCGTCCGGACCATTCACGCGCACGGGAGGCGGCACCATGGCCGTGCAACCTGAAGGGGCCCCTTGCTGGGCCGACGCGATGTTCGGCGACGTCGAGGCAGCCAAGAGCTTCTACGGCGACGTCCTCGGCTGGACCTTCGGCGAGTCCTCGACGGAGTACGGCAACTACACCGAAGCGTATGCGAACGGCAAGGCGGTGGCGGCCGTGGTCCCGCCCATGCCCGGCCAGGAGGGCCCCGCGCAGTGGTGCCTCTACCTCGCGTCCCGGGACGCCGCGGCGACCGCGGCCCGGATCCGGGAGGCCGGCGGCGAGGTGGTGATGGAGCCGATGCAGGTCGGCGACTACGGCACCATGTGCCTGGCCCGCGACCCGAGCGGCGTCGTCTTCGGCGTCTGGCAGGCGGGCACCCACGAGGGCTTCGGGGTGATGGCCGAGCCCGGCGCGTACTGCTGGGCCGAGGTCTTCACCCGCGACCCCGGGAAGTCGGACGCCTTCTTCCCCCAGGTCTTCCCCTACAGGGCGAAGCAGATGGAGGACGACGGGGTGGACTTCCGCCTCTTCGACCTCGGCGAGCGCACCGTCCTGGGCCGCATGGCCATGGGGGACGACTTCCCGCCCGAGGTTCCCCCCTACGTCAACGTCTACTTCACCGTCCCCGACTGCGACGCGGCCGTGGCCCGCGCCACCGGACGCGGCGGCGTCCTGCGGTTCGGGCCCATGGACACCCCGTTCGGCAGGTTCGCGGCGCTGAGCGACCCGCAGGGCGCGGCCTTCTCGGTGATCGACATCACCACCACCGAGGGGGAGATGCCGAAGATCACGGACGTCGCCTGAGCCCGGTCCGGGAGCCCCGCCGCGCCATGGCATGATCGGGCGCATGGGTGAACGTGTGGTGGCCGCGTGCGACGGGGCGTCGAAGGGAAACCCGGGTCCGGCCGGCTGGGCCTGGGTGGTGGCCGACGCCTCGGAGAGTCCGGCCCGCTGGGAGGCCGGCCCGCTCGGCAGGGCCACCAACAACATCGCCGAACTCACGGCGCTGGAACGCCTGCTGGCGTCGACCGACCCGGACGTGCCGCTCGAGGTCCGCATGGACTCGCAGTACGCCATGAAGGCCGTCACCACTTGGCTGCCCGGCTGGAAGCGCAACGGCTGGAAGACGGCGGCCGGCAAGCCGGTCGCCAACCAGGAACTGGTCGTGCGCATCGACGAGCTGCTCGCCGGCCGCTCGGTCGACTTCCGCTACGTCCCCGCCCACCAGGTCGACGGCGACCGCCTCAACGACTTCGCCGACCGCGCCGCCAGCCAGGCCGCGGTGGCCCAGGAGCCCGCGGGCAGCGGCCTCGGCTCCCCGGAGCCGCCGCCCGCCCCCGACGCCCCGGCGGCCGGGAAGCCGCCGCGCCGCAAGCCGGGCACCGCCCGCAAGGGCAACGGTTCCGCGACGCGCACCATCAAGGCGAAGTTCCCGGGCCGCTGCCTGTGCGGACGCGCGTACGCGGCGGGGGAGTCCATCGCCAAGAACGACCAGGGCTGGGGCCACCCGGAGTGCCGCACGGCGACCGTCGGCTGATCCGCGCGGACCCGTCGGCCGGGTGACGCCGTTTTCCACCCCGTCCTTGCTACTCTGCGTGTCCCCATGACCGCGACGAGTGCATACCAGGGGTGTGTGTGAAGGTCGCCTGTGTCGGCGGCGGGCCCGCCGGACTGTATCTGTCCATCCTGCTGAAGCTGCAGGACCCGTCCCACGACATCACCGTCTACGAACGTGACCCGGAGGGCTCCACCTACGGCTGGGGCGTCACCTACTGGCGCGGACTGCTCGACCGGCTCCGGGAGCACGACCCGGAATCGGCGCGCGCCGTCGAGGAGCACTCCGTGCGCTGGCGCGACGGCGTCGCCCACGTCGGCGACCTCTCCACCCGGCACCAGGGCGACGAGGGCTTCGGCATCGGCCGCCACCGGCTCCTGGAGATCCTCGCCGCCCGCGCCCGCTCCCTCGGCGTGCGCCTGGAGTTCGACCACGAGATCACCGGCGCCAACCCGCCCGCCGCCGACCTCGTGGTCGCGGCCGACGGCGTGGGCAGCGCGCTGCGCACCCACCACGCCGCGCACTTCGGCAGCGAGATCACCTTCGGCCGCAACCGCTACGTCTGGCTCGGCACCACCAAGGTCTTCGACGCCTTCACCTTCGCCTTCACCGAGACCGACCACGGCTGGATCTGGGCCTACGGGTACGGGTTCGGTCCCGGCGGCAGCACCTGCGTCGTCGAGTGCGCGCCCGAGACCTGGACCGGTCTGGGCCTCGACCGCGCCGACGAGGGCGAGGCACTGGTCCTGCTGGAGAAGCTCTTCGCCGACGTCCTGGACGGACACCCCCTCAGCGCACGCTCCGGCGGCGGTCGCGCCCACGCCGGCTGGCCCGCCTTCCGCACCCTCACCAACCGCACCTGGTCCCGGGGCAACCTCGTCCTGCTCGGCGACGCCGCCCACACCACGCACTACTCCATCGGCGCCGGCACCACGCTCGCCCTGGAGGACGCCATGGCCCTGGCCGCGGCGCTGCGCGAGCACAACCGCCTGCCCGAAGCGCTCGCCCGGTACGAGAGGGAACGCAGGGCCGCCCTGCTGCCGGTGCAGAGCGCCGCCCGCCTCAGCGCCCAGTGGTACGAGAACCTGCCCCGCTACCTCCGGCTGCCCCCGGAGCAGATGTTCGCCCTGCTCGGGCAGCGCCACTCGCCCCTGCTGCCGCACGTCCCGCCCGGCCTCTACTACCGGCTGGACCGGGCGGCGGGGCGGCTGGAGGCGCTGCGCCGGTTCAAGCGCTGGCTGGGACCGCGGCTGGCGCGGGCCGCGCAGGCCCGCAGAACCGCGGGCGCGCGGCGGATGACAGACTGACGCCATGGACGAGCGCACTTTCGGCAGGTCGGATCAGCACGCGTCGGTCGTCGGCCTCGGCACCTGGCAACTGGGCGCCGACTGGGGGGACGTCGACGACAAGCAGGCCCTCACGGTGCTGGAGGCGGCGGCCGAGTCGGGCGTGACCTTCTTCGACACCGCCGACGTCTACGGCGACGGCCGCAGCGAGGAGACCATCGCCACGTTCCTGCGCGGCAGGCCCGACCTGCACGTGCTGGTCGCCACCAAGATGGGCCGCCGGGTCGAGCAGATCCCGCAGAACTACGTCCTCGACAACTTCCGCGAGTGGAACGACCGGTCCCGCCGCAACCTCGGCGTCGACGTCGTCGACCTGGTGCAGCTGCACTGCCCGCCCACGCCCGTCTACTCCAGCGACGAGGTCTT
Source organism: Streptomyces sp. WAC 04229 (assembly GCF_003947455.1). Classification (GTDB taxonomy): domain Bacteria; phylum Actinomycetota; class Actinomycetes; order Streptomycetales; family Streptomycetaceae; genus Streptomyces. Next base: position 87,013 of record NZ_QHJH01000011.1, read on the forward strand.
CGACGCCCTGGACACGCTGGTCGAGGAGGAGCGCGTCGCCGCGTACGGCGTGAGCGTGGAGACCTGCGAGGAGGCGCTGACCGCGATCGCCCGGCCGAACGTGGCGAGCGTGCAGATCATCCTCAACCCGTTCCGGATGAAGCCCCTGGCCGAGGTGCTGCCCGCGGCCCGGGAGGCGGGCGTCGGCATCATCGCCCGGGTGCCGCTCGCCTCCGGACTGCTGTCCGGCAAGTACACCAAGGACACCGTCTTCGCGGAGAACGACCACCGGAACTTCAACCGGCACGGCGAGGCCTTCGACCAGGGCGAGACCTTCTCCGGCGTCGACTTCGCCACCGGTGTGGAGGCCGCCGCCCAGTTCGCCGCGCTCGCCCCCGAGGGATACACCCCGGCCCAGCTGGCCCTGCGCTGGGTCGTCCAGCAGCCCGGTGTGACCACGGTGATCCCGGGAGCCCGTTCGCCCGAACAGGCGCGCGCCAACACCGACGCCGCCCGGCTCCCGGAACTCTCCGACCGGACCCTCGCGGCGATCCGCGACCTCTACGACCGGCGGATCAAGGACCAGGTCGAGGCCCGCTGGTAGCCGGTCCGCCGCGGCCTCACGGCACCAGGAGCAACTGCCGTTCGCGTTCCTGGTCCCCGGCGGCCGCTCCCTCGTCGCGCGTGCTGAAGGCGTGCGACAGCGTCGTGCTCGCCGCCTCCACGGCCTGCGGCGTGCCCTGGACGGTGACCGTCACCGGCGCGGACAGCGCGGCCCGCGCCGGTGACGGGGCGGCCTGAGGTGAGGGCGGGGAGTCGAAGGTCGCGGTGCGCACCGTCGCCCGCTCGTCGGCCGGACGGCCGTCGGGTGCCCCGAAGACGTCCTCCAGTGCCCGCACGATGGCCCGCGCGTCGTCGAGGCCGCCGCCGCTGAGCGTCACGGTGAGCTGAGTGTCGGACATCCTTCGCACTTCCTCCCTGTATGCCGATGGGTTCGGCCCGTGTAACCGCCCGCCGTTCCCTCAAACCGGGCGTCCTCCTCCCGGCCCGGCGCCTGAGTGCGGGGATCGCGGGAACAGAGGTGGGAACGGAGAACACACGGGCGACGGCGATCGGGAGGAACCGTGACCGACTCGGGAACGGCTGACGGCGGGGGGCGGCGCAGAGGCCGCAACGAGACCGAGGAGGAGCGGGCCGACCGGATGTGGTCGGAGCTGATCCAGGAGGTACGCGTCGCGCAGATGGGCGTGCAGATCCTGTTCGGCTTCCTGCTCACCGTGGTGTTCCAGTCCAAGTACGAGGAACTCTCCGCCACCGACCAGCGGATCTACCTGGTGACGGTGGTGCTCGGCGCCGTGACCACCGGCGCCCTGATCGGCCCCGTGTCCCTGCACCGTCTGGTGTCCGGGCGGCGGGTGAAACCCCAGGCGGTGCGGTGGGCGTCCCGGCTGACCATGCTCGGCCTCGTGGGGCTGCTCGCCACCATGGCCTGCTCGCTCCTGCTGATCCTGCGCGTCGCCACCCACAACGGGGTCGTGCCCTACGTCGTGACCGGCGTCGTGCTCTGGTACCTGATCTGCTGGTTCGGGATCCCGATGTGGACCCGGCACCGGCACACCGCCGACTGAGGCGGAGTCAGCCCTCGGCCGTCAGTTCCGCGAGGAAGTCGTCGACGCGCACCCGCTCCGTGCCCGGCCGGACCACGGCGTGCGTCTCGCGCAGCAGCGCCTCGACGGCCGCGGCCCAGACGAACACCACGGCGCGGTGGCGGTCCCCGTCGGACCGGTCGTCGCCCAGCAGTTCGATGCGGAGCTCGTCCCACACGCCCCGCGACTGCGGCCGTATCCGTACGTCGCCGACGCCGACCGGCCGCGTCAGCCCCTCGCCCACCATCTGCCGGTCCAGTGTCCAGCGGGCGAGGACGCGGCCGTCGTGGCTGAACACCACGGTGAGCGCGAACGGGTCCCGCGCGTCGTAGGAGAAGTGCGCGAGTACCGGGAAACGGTCGGTGTCGCCCGTCCGGATCTGCACGACGAGGGTCCTGTGCACGGTGGTGTTCACGAGTGACCTCCAGCGGGACGGACGTAGAGCCCTCTCCTACCCCGCGGTCGGCCGGCTATCGCCCAGCGCCTCGCGGAGCGCGGGCAGCAGGGTCTTCTCCGACCAGTCCAGGAAGGCGTGCTGGGACTCGCCGCCGATCTGCACCAGGGCGATCTCGGTGAACCCGGCCTCCACGTACGGGCGCACGGCCGCCACGAAGGCGTCCGGGTCGTCGCCGCAGGGGATGGACCCGGCGACGTCCTCCGGGGTGACGAACTGGGTGGCCGCCGCGAAGGAGTCCGGGTGGGGCAGCTCCGAGTTGACCTTCCAGCCGCTGCCGAACCAGCGGAACTGGGCGTGGGCGCGCTCCACCGCCGCCTTCCGGTCGGGGTCGTAGCAGACCGGCAGCTGGCCCACGCACGGCTTGCCCGCGCCGCCGTGCCGGTCGAAGGCCGCCAACAGTTCCGCCTTGGGCTCGGTGGCGATCACGAGGTCGGCGAACTCGCCCGCCAGCGCGCAGGAGCGGTCGCCGGAGACGGCGATCCCGATCGGCGGCGCGCTCTCCGGCAGGTCCCACAGCCGCGCCGACTCCACGTCGAAGTGGGTGCCGCGGTGGTTCACGTGGCCGCCCTCGAAGAGCGCCCGGATGATCTCCACGGCCTCCCGGAGCATCTCGTGCCGCACGTCGACGGACGGCCAGCCGCCGCCCACCACGTGCTCGTTGAGGTTCTCGCCCGAGCCGAGACCCAGCCGGAACCGGCCCTCGGACAGCAGTTGCAGCGTCGCCGCCTTCTGCGCCACCACCGCCGGGTGGTAGCGGAAGGTCGGGCACGTCACGTACGTCATCAGCGGGATGCGGGAGGTCGCCTGAGCCGCGGCGCCCAGCACGCTCCAGGCGTACGGCGAGTGGCCCTGCGAGCGCAGCCAGGGGAAGTAGTGGTCCGAGGTCACCGAGAAGTCGAACCCCACCTCCTCCGCCCGCACCACATGGCCGACGAGTTCACGTGGGCCGGCCTGCTCGGTCATCATCGTGTATCCGATGTGTGCCATGGCGTCCGGGTCCCCGCCCGGCCGGAGGGAAAACCGCCGTAAAGGGGAGGGAAGCGGTCAGGCCGTGTCCTCCCGGAAGCTTCCGAGCAACGTGGCGAGCGTCCGTTCGTTCTCGCCGTCGTCCCAGTCGGCGGCCGGGGCCGTCCAGCGCAGCGAGAAGCTGCGCCCGCCGCCGAGGAGGAACCCGCGGCCGAAGGTGCGGAGCCGGTCGCCGTCGTCGTAGGCCACCCACTGCATGTCGGCGGCCTCCCGCCCCCGGTACGTCGTCGCCCGGATCTCGCCGATCCGCCGGTAGCCGCCCGAGCGTTCCAGTCCCGGCTCGACGTCGTCGCGCCACACCGCGACCGGGTCCGCGCCCGCGCGCTCGCTGTAGGTGACCGCGAGGGTGCGCGGGTCGCCGGACGCGCCGAAGACGACCCGGTAGGCCCCGTCCGGCACCCGAGAGGTGTCCAGGCGCCGCCAGTTCCCGGGCAGGGCCACGGAGAAGCCCTCCGGCGCGTCGTAGCGGCCGAACCCGGCGGGCAGCGTGCCGTCGGCCGGTTTCGACGGTGACGGACGCGCGCTCGACGGGGGCGCGGAACCTCGCGCACGGCCGTGTCGGGGTCCTCCGTCAGCACCCGGGTGAGCGCCTCGCGGACCACCGGGCGGGTCAGCCGCTCGCGGGAGTCCTTGCGCAGCAGTCCCAGCACCGCCTGGGTGAGCGGACCGGTGCGCGCCGGGGTGCGCAGCGGCAGCCGGTCCACGCCCTTCAGCGTCGCCTCGGGGCGGCCGCGGTCGCGGAAGGGCGGACGCCCCTCGACCATGGTGTAGAGGATCGCGCCCAGCGTCCACAGGTCCGCAGCGGGGCCGATCCGCTCGTCGCGGGCCTGCTCGGGCGAGGCGTACGAGGGCGCGGTGAGCCGCGGGGCGAGGGTGGCGCCGGCCAGTCCGAACCCGGTGACGGCGACCGAGCCGTCCTCGCGCACGAACACCTGGCCCGGGCTCAGCTCGCCGTGGGTGATGCCCTCGCCGTGCGCCGCGTCCAGCACGGCCAGCAGTTCCAGGCCGACGCGAGCGGCGCGCACGTAGTTGAAGGTGCCCTGCCGGTGCAGGAGGTCGCCGAGCGGCACCCCGCCGACCCACTCGGTCACCGTCCACAGGGCGCCGTCCGCGACGGTCGCGTCGACCACCGGTACGATCCGCCCGGGGCACAGCCGCTCCACGGTCTCGCAGGTGCGGACCACTCGCCCGGTGGCCCGGCGGGCGGTGTCGCCGGACTGTTCCTCCGGGAGCGCGATCCGCGTGACCAGGCACGGACGGCCCGTCCCGGTGTCCTCCCCGGACCAGCAGACGCGGTTCGTCTCCTCGTGGACGACCTCCAGCAGGCGGTACCGCCCGGCGACCATCTCGTGTGTGGAGACGTGCGCCCAGCCCATGGCCATCCCTCGTTCGCACCGCTGGCTCTCAGCTTGTCCAGGGATACGGTGAGCGGGCCCGGCCGCGTTCAACGAATGCGCGATCCGGGACCCTTTCTGACCCTTCTTCAAAATGCGCCGAACACCTGCGCGACCATGGATGCGGGAAAAGCGACCGACCCGGTATGGACCAGCCCTGAGCTGGATGGTCCCGCACGCTCGTCCGTCCCGAATTCCGCCGCCGGACCGCGCGGCACCGGAATTCCGATGCCCACCTGGGGGTAACCGGCGGTAATTACGGATCCGGTGCTGGAAACGGTGTCAGCAATCGGTGCCGGCCATCGGTGTCAGCGCAACCCGAACCGGTCCGCCCACGATGCCATGTCGGCGGTCGTGGCATTGCCGCCGCACACCACCAGGCCGAGCCGGGCGTCGTCCCCCACCCGCTCCACCACCCGCCGGGCGGCCGGCAGCAGACACCCGGCCGCCGGCTCGGTCCACACCTTGGCGTGCTCGGCGAGCGCCAGCGACCCCTCGACGGCCTCCCGGTCCGACACCACCAGCACCTCGGTGACCAGCGCCGACACATGCTCGTACGTCACCTGCGAGACGGCCGGGGCGCTGAGCGTGGTGACGATCGACGACAGGGCCACGGGCAGCGGCCCGCCCGCAGCCAGCGCCCGGGACATCGCCTCGGCGCCCTCGGTCTCCACCCCCCACACCCGCAGCTGCGGCCGCCGTGCCCGCAGCGCCGCGGCGACGCCCGCGATCAGACCGCCGCCCCCGATGCTCACCAGCACGTCGGTGAGGTCCCCGGCGTCCTCCGCGAACTCCAGCCCCACGGTGCCCTGACCGGCGATCACCACCGGGTCGTCGAAGGGGTGGACCAGGGTCAGTCCCTCCTCGCGCAGGCGCGTCACGAGCGCGAAGGCGCTGTCCATGCCGTCGGTGAGCCGCACCAGCGCGCCCGCCTCCTCGGCGATCTCGACGGAACGGGCCGGTGCCGTGCGCGGCATGACCACCGTCGCCTTCACGTCCAGGGCCGCGGCCATCACCGCCACGGCGATGCCGTGGTTGCCGCCGCTGACCGCGACGACCCCGGCGGCCCGCTCGGCCTCGGTCAGCGTCAGCAGCTTCGCCGTCGCGCCCCGCGCCTTGAACGAGCCGGTGCGCTGGAGCAGCTCCAGTTTCGCGGCGACCGGAACCCCGAGCAGTGCGGACAGCCCGGGGCTTGGCACGGTCGGGGTGCGGACGACATGTCCGGCGATCCGCTGGGCCGCGGCTTCGATCTCCGTGATCCCGATCAGTGCGGTCATCAGTGCTGCTGCGCCTTCTGCGGTGTCGCTTCGCTCGGCCGGACGACCACGTAGCCCTCACCCTGGAGCAGCAGCTGGACCGCCTCCCCGGAGCCGCCGCGCAGCATCGAACCCATGGACTGCGAACGGTGCAGGGAGGTTTCGAGCCCCGCCGACCAGCCGACGATCGCGTCCGTGTCGACGTAGACCGGGTACTGCGGCGAGACCGGGATGACCAGCGGGCTGCCCTCGCACACCAGCCCCAGCCTGCCGTGTCCCGTGAAGACGCTGTTGAAGAGCCCGCCGCCGGCGATGCCCGAGCCCTTCACGGTGGCGATGCGGTACGACAACGAGGCGTCGAAGCACAGGACGTTGCGCCCGTTCACCGTGAACTCGTCGCCGGGCTCGACCTCCACGATGAAGCAGTTCTGCGCCTCGTGCGCGAACCAGGCCTCGCCCTGTCCGCGCACCGCCATCAGCGGCAGCCCCTCGCCGGTGACCGCGCGCTTGAGCATGCCGCCCACGCCCTGGCCCTTGCGTTCGAACTGGAGCTGGCCGCGGTAGGCGATCATCGCGCCCTGCCGGGCGAGCATCTCACCGTTCACCGAATAGCGGATGCACTTGGAGTTCTCGACGGTCATGCCCGGCGCGGAGGCGGGCTGCACCATGTGCTCACTGGAAAAGAGGTCACCCTTCATACCGGCATCCTGGCCCGGAGAGTGCCGTTCCGCCAAGATCGCGTGCCGAGTCCGTCCCGCGTGCTCAGCCGCCGAGGAGCTGGGTCCAGTAGGTGCCCGCCCGTCCGCCCC